>NZ_JBIBHN010000018.1:0-174158 GCF_042957035.1 Streptomyces sp. NPDC008137
GCTGCGGAGACGGCCTCGGGCCGGGCTGGTGGGGCGGGGGGGGGGGGGGGGGGGGGGGGGGGGGGGGGGGGCGGGGGGGGGGGGGGGGGGGGGGCGCCGGGGGGGGGGGGGGGGGCGGCGGCCCCCCCCCCCCCCCCCCCCCACGCCGGGAGCGTGACTTCGTCGAGCTGCTCCGGGAACTGCGGGTCACTCAGACGGGCGTACAGATCCCGTCCAGCGGCTGCGCGGAACGGGAGCCCGCTGTCGAGGAGGCGGCGCCCCGGGACTTCGTAGGGATCCCCGCACCGCGTCGGGGAGGAGCCTCGCGCCGGGAGGCGTCGCTGCGGCGCCGGTGACAGGCCTGGCGGGGAGGGTGAGGCACGGACCTCTCGCAGCCGGTGAGTGGGCGCGCGCTCGGGGCCGGCGCGCCGAGGCTACGGCTCCTGCTGTCCCGCCGCCGTCATGGGCTGGGCCGGGACGGTCCACGGGAGTTCGACCGAGATGGTCTTGCCGCCCTCGCGGGTGGGGCGGATCCTGAGCCTGCCGCCGCATTCGGCGGTCAGCCAGCGGATGATGACCAGGCCGCGGCCGTTGTCCTGCTGGACCGCGGCGGGGAGCCGCCTGGGGAAACGCGGGTGACTGTCCGTGACACCGATACATAGCCGTTCGTCGCGGTCGAGCACGACGTCCACCGTGAAGGTGGGCGACTGCCCGAAGGTGTGCTGGACGGCGTTGGTGGCGAGCTCGGAGATGATGAGCCGGACGGTGTCGGACACCTCGGTGTCCGCCGGCAGGCCCCACTCCGCGAGCGTGTCCACCACGTAGACACGCGCTGCGGAGACCGAGGCGGGATCGCTCGGCAGAGTGACGGATGATTCCAAATGGTCTGCCATGGCGACGTCGTCCCTTTCCCGCGGGACCGCAGCCCGACACGGAGCGGACGGTTCGAGTACGGTCCCGGACTGGTGCTTCGCCGCCAGAGTGCCACCAGAACACCCGCGAAGGGCGGCGATCCACCAAGATATGCATATATCTGTCGCCCAAAGCGGTGAACTCTACGACGCGAGACCGTATTCGGGTGGCTCGGAAGGAGTAAGGAGAAGCGCATGCAGCACGGTCCCGCGGTGCGCCGCCGGAAACTGGGCGCCGAACTGCGCGCGCTGCGCACCTCGGCGGGTCTCACCAGCGGTGAGGCGGCCCGTCTTGTGGGCTGGCACCAGTCCAAGGTGAGCCGGATCGAGACGGGCACGAGCGGGGTGAAACCGGCCGATGTGCGGTTACTTCTCGACGCCTATGGTGTCGGCGACTCCCAACTCCGCGAGCTGCTCCTGGTGTTGGCGGAGTCCGACGACGGGAGCGGTCGGCACCACTGGTGGCACGCCTACCGCGGGGTGCTGCCGCCGACCTACCGGGACTTCATCAGCCTGGAGTCCCAGGCCACGGCGATGCGCACGCTGGAGACCACCGTCGTCCCGGGGCTGCTCCAGACGCCCGAGTACGCGCGTGCGGTGACGAAGGCCGCGGTGGAGGGGCTGTCGGAGGACCGGCTCGACACGCTGGTGGAGGTGCGGCTGGCCCGGCAGGACGTGCTGCGCGCGGATCCGCCGCTGGAACTGAGCGCCGTCCTGGACGAGGCCGTGCTGCGGCGGGAGGTGGGCGGGCCCGGGGTGATGGCCCGGCAGCTGGAACGGCTGGTCGAGGCGGCACGCCTGCCCCAAGTGCGGCTCCAGGTACTGCCGTTCGCCGCCGGGGCGCACATCGGGGTCACCGGCCCTTTCGTTGTTTTCTCATTTTCGAGCACTTCTGATCTGAACGTAGTTGTTCTCGACCACTTGACGAGTAGCCTCTACCTCGAACGGAAAGAAGACCTCCAGGCCTACACGGAGGCCTTCAACGCCCTTCAGATCCACGCCCTTTCGCCCGAGGACTCGTTGGATTACATCGCCGGGACAGCCGCCGGCGCGTAAGGAGGCACCATGCGTGCACTGCCTCGTCATGTCCCCTCAAGCATCGAGCTGCACGGTGTGCGGTGGCTGCGCAGCAGCTACAGCACCGGCGCGAACAACTGCGTCGAGACCGCGTGTCCGGACACCCCGCCCTGGGCCGGACTGCTCGCCGTGCGCGACTCCAAGGACCCGGCCGGGCCCGCGCTGCTCTTCTCGTCGAGGAGCTGGGCGGAGTTCACGGCAGCGGTCGACCACATCTGACCGAATCTGATCAGCCGGACATCGTTCAGTCCGGCATTGTTCAGACCGTCATCGTGCGGCGCCCGGCCGTGTCACGCCGACTCATGGCCGCGTCTCGCCGATCAGCCGTACAGCGCGTTCGATCTGTTCCCCGGTCAGGTCCGCGCGGGCGGTCAGCCTGAGTCGTGAGATGCCGTCGGGCACGGAAGGAGGACGGAAGCAGCCCACGGCCAGGCCCTCCGCGCGGCACCGGGCCGCCCAGCGCACGGCGTCCTCGGGAGAGGGCGCGCGCACCGAGACCACCGCGGCGTCCGGACGTACCGCTTCCAGACCCGTGGCGGTCAGGCGTGCGTGCAGTTCCCCCGCCACCGCACGGGCCCGTGCCGCCCGTTCCGGTTCGCGGCGCAGCAGTCGCAGGGCCGCGAGCGCCGCCCCCGCCGCCGCGGGGGCGAGTCCGGTGTCGAAGATGAACGTCCGCGCCGCGTTGACCAAGTGGTCGATCACCCGGGCGGGGCCGAGGACGGCTCCGCCCTGGCTGCCGAGCGACTTGGACAGTGTGACCGTGACGACGACGTCGACGGCGCCCGCGAGCCCCGCCGCGTGCGGGGCGCCTCGGCCGCCGTCGCCCAGGACGCCCAGGCCGTGGGCGTCGTCCACCACCAGCCCGGCCCCGTGCTCGCGGCAGGCCTCGGCGAGTGCCGCGAGCGGGGCCGCGTCGCCGTCGACCGAGAAGACCGTGTCGGACACCGTGATCGCCGCGCCCTCGTGCGCGGAGAGCGCCTTGCGCACGGCGTCCGGCTCGGCGTGCGCCACCACCTGGGTCGTGCCGCGCGCCAGCCGGCAGCCGTCGATGAGCGAGGCGTGGTTGCCCGCGTCGGAGACGATCAGAGAGCCATGCGGGGCCAGTGCGGTGACCGCCGCGAGGTTGGCCGCGTAGCCGGAGGAGAAGACGAGGGCCGCCTCGGCACCGCAGAATTCGGCCAGTTCCCGTTCCAGTTCCGCGTGCAGTTCGGTGCTGCCCGTGACGAGCCGGGAGCCGGTCGAACCGCCGCCCCAGACCCGCGCGGCACGGGCCGCGCCCTCGGTGACCTCGGGGTGCCGGGCCAGCCCCAGGTAGTCGTTGCTCGCCAGGTCGAGGAGCGGTGAGGCGGCCGGACGGGGGCGCAGAGTCCGTACGAGTCCGGCGCGGCGGCGCACCCGCGCCTGCTCGTCGATCCAGCCGAACGCCATGAGTGGTCCTCCGGGAGAATTTGTAGGCAGTGCACAGACACTAGCCGGACCACCAGCAGGTCAGTATGTGGCAATACCCACACCTCGAAGCGACTCTGTTGTACGAACTCTCCTTGGCCCGGAGCGGGTGCGTAGGACAGGATCGGCTCTCATGGACCTGCTGAACACGCTGGTGGACAAGGGGCTTCGGCGCGAGCTGCCGACCCGCGAAGAGGCACTGGCCGTCCTCGCGACGTCCGACGACGACCTGCTCGATGTGGTGGCCGCGGCCGGGAGGGTGCGCCGGCACTGGTTCGGCCGACGGGTGAAACTCAACTATCTCGTCAACCTGAAGTCCGGCCTGTGTCCCGAGGACTGCTCCTACTGTTCGCAGCGGCTCGGCTCGCAGGCGGGGATCCTGAAGTACACCTGGCTCAAACCCGACCAGGCCTCCGACGCGGCGGCGGCGGGTGTGGCCGGGGGCGCCAAGCGCGTGTGCCTGGTGGCGAGCGGGCGCGGTCCGACCGACCGGGACGTGGACCGGGTCTCCGACACGATCAAGGCGATCAAGGAGAACAACGAGGGCGTCGAGGTGTGCGCCTGTCTCGGGCTGCTCTCCGACGGGCAGGCCGAGCGGCTGCGCGAGGCGGGCGCCGACGCCTACAACCACAACCTCAACACGTCCGAGGCGACGTACGGGGAGATCACGACCACGCACACCTACGCCGACCGGGTGGACACGGTCGGCAAGGCGCACGCGGCGGGCCTGTCGGCCTGCTCCGGGCTGATCGCCGGCATGGGCGAGAGCGACGAGGACCTCGTGGACGTCGTCTACTCGCTCCGCGAGCTGGATCCGGACTCGGTTCCCGTCAACTTCCTGATCCCGGTCGAGGGCACCCCGCTGGCCAAGGAGTGGAACCTCACCCCGCAGCGCTGCCTCAGGATTCTGGCGATGGTGCGTTTCGTGTGCCCGGACGTCGAGGTGCGCATCGCGGGCGGGCGGGAGGTCCATCTGCGCTCGATGCAGCCGGTCGCCCTGCACCTGGCCAACTCGATCTTCCTCGGCGACTACCTGACCACCGAGGGCCAGGCGGGCAAGGCCGACCTGGAGATGATCGCGGACGCCGGCTTCGAGGTGGAGGGCACCGACCAGGTGACGCTGCCCGAGCACCGGTCCGGCGGCTGCCACGACGGCGGCGGGGTCTGCGGCTCCGAGAGTTCCGGAGGCTGCGGCTCCGACGCCGCCCCGGCGGCATCCGAGCCCCGTACGGCCGCCGATGCCCGGACCGACCTGGTCGCCGTCCGCCGCCGGGGCGCCGGAACGGACCTCGCGCCCAATGCCTGAGCGGACGGCGCCCGAGCTGACGGTGCCCGAGCTGCTGGAGCTCGACCGGCGGCATGTGTGGCATCCGTACGGCCCGATGCCCGGACGGCGGGAACCGCTCGTCGTGGAGTCGGCGAGCGGGGTGCGGATGCGGCTCGCCGACGGCTCGGGAGAGCTGGTCGACGGCATGTCCTCCTGGTGGTCGGCGATCCACGGCTACAACCACCCGGTGCTCAACGAGGCGGCACGAGGGCAACTGGAGCGGATGAGCCATGTGATGTTCGGCGGGCTCACCCACGAGCCCGCCGTGCGACTGGCGAAGCTCCTTGTCGACATGTCGCCCGACGGTCTCGAGCACGTCTTCCTGGCCGACTCCGGGTCCGTGTCGGTCGAGGTCGCGGTCAAGATGTGCCTGCAGTACTGGCGTTCGCTGGGGCGTCCCGGTAAACAGCGCCTGCTGACCTGGCGCGGCGGCTACCACGGGGACACCTGGCAGCCGATGTCGGTCTGCGATCCCGAGGGCGGGATGCACGATCTGTGGACCGGGGTGCTCCAGCGTCAGGTGTTCGCGGACGCGCCGCCCGCGGAGTACGACGAGGCGTACGCCGAGCACCTGCGCACGATGGTCGAGCGGCACGCCGACGAGCTGGCGGCGGTGATCGTCGAGCCGGTGGTGCAGGGCGCGGGCGGCATGCGGTTCCACTCCCCCGCCTATCTGCGGGTGCTGCGCGAGGCGTGCGACGCGCACGACGTGCTGCTGGTGTTCGACGAGATCGCGACCGGTTTCGGCCGTACGGGCGCGCTGTTCGCGGCCGAGCACGCGGCCGTGACGCCGGATGTGATGTGCGTGGGCAAGGCGCTGACCGGCGGTTATCTGACCATGGCGGCGACGCTGTGCACCGCTCGGGTGGCCGACGGCATCTCGCGGGGCGAGGTGCCGGTGCTCGCGCACGGCCCGACCTTCATGGGCAATCCGCTGGCCGCGTCCGTGGCCTGTGCCTCGATCGAGCTGCTGCTCGGCCAGGACTGGCTCGCGGAGGTCAAGCGGATCGAGGCGGGGCTGCGGGACGGGCTCTCGGCCGCCTCGGAGCTGCCCGGTGTGA
This sequence comes from Streptomyces sp. NPDC008137, assembly GCF_042957035.1. Taxonomy (NCBI): domain Bacteria; kingdom Bacillati; phylum Actinomycetota; class Actinomycetes; order Kitasatosporales; family Streptomycetaceae; genus Streptomyces; species Streptomyces sp. NPDC008137. The sequence continues at coordinate 5,802 of NZ_JBIBHN010000018.1, forward strand.
CGGAGGTGCGGGTCCTCGGCTCCATCGGGGTCGTACAGCTGGACCGCGCCGTGGACATGGACGCGGCCACGGAGGCGGCCGTACGCGAGGGTGTGTGGCTGCGGCCGTTCCGCGATCTGATCTACACGATGCCGCCGTACGTCACCGGCGACGCCGATGTCGCGCGGATCACGCGGGCGGTCTGCGCGGCGGCGCGGGAGGGATGACATGACGGTACTGGTGATCACGGGCACGGGCACGGAGGTCGGCAAGACGGTCGTGACCGCCGCCGTCGCCGCGACGGCGAGGGCGGCCGGCCGGCCGGTGGCCGTGCTGAAGGCCGCGCAGACGGGCGTACGGCCGGACGAGCCGGGCGACGCCGCCGAGGTCGCACGGCTCGCGGGCGCCGTGACGACGGCCGAACTCGCGCGCTATCCCGAGCCGTTGGCCCCGGCCACGGCCGCCCGCCGGGCCGGTAGCGCCCCGGTCCATCCGCACGAGATCGCGGAGGCCGCCGCCAAGCTGGCCACCGAGCACGACCTGGTGCTGGTCGAGGGGGCGGGCGGACTGCTCGTACGGTTCGACGCGGCAGGCGGCACCCTGGCGGACGCGGCCCGGCTGCTGTCGGCGCCGGTGCTGGTCGTGGCGCAGGCGGGGCTCGGTACGTTGAACACGACGGAGCTGACGGCGCGTGAACTGCGCTCCCGGGGGCTGGACCTGGCCGGGATCGTGATCGGGAGCTGGCCCCGGGACCCGGATCTCGCCGCGCGCTGCAATCTCGCGGACCTGCCGGACGTGGCCGGAGCGCCACTGCTGGGCTCCGTGCCCGCCGGGGCCGGAGCCCTCTCCCCCGCCGCCTTCCGGTCGGCCGCTCCGCACTGGCTGGCGCCCCGTCTGGACGGTACGTGGGACGCGGAGGCATTCCGGGTGCGGGAGGCGCCCGGGGCGTTCTGAGTGTCCGGAGGGGAGGGCGGTGGAACCGGCGCGGACGTGATCGCGTATTGAACCATGTACGTGATCGCCTCCGAAGGGACCACCTTGCACACGAACGGATTACGCCCGTCCCGCCGTACGGCTCTCGCGCTTGGCACGGCCGCGGCTCTCTCGCTGGGCGGCGGCACGGCCCAGGCGTCGACCGGCACCGCCGGTGTCACCGCGAGACTGCGGGAACTGGAGCAGGAGCACACCGCGCGGCTGGGCGTGTACGCCCGCAACCTGCGCACGGGCCGGACGGTGGCCTACCGGGCCGACGAGCGCTTCCCGATGGCCTCGTTGTTCAAGACACTCGCCGCCGCGGCCGTGCTGCGCGACCTCGACCGCGACGGAGAGTTCCTGGCCCGGCGCATCCACTACACCCAGGACTACGTCACGGCGTCGGAGTTCTCCCCCGTCACCGAGAAGCACGTGGCGACCGGGATGACAGTAGGCGAACTGTGCGACGCCACCATCCGCTTCAGCGACAACACCGCGGGCAATCTGCTGCTGAAGGAGCTGGGCGGACCGACCGCGATCACGCGCTTCGCCCGCTCGACCGGTGACCGCGTCACCCGGCTGGACCGCTGGGAGCCCAAGCTCAACTCCGCGGAGCCGTGGCGCGTCACCGACACGACCTCCCCGCGCGCCATCGGCCTGACCTACGCCCGGCTGGTGCTCGGCGACGTGCTGGAGCCCCGGGACAGGGCACGGCTCACGGACTGGCTGCTGCGCAACACCACGAGCCTGGAGAGGTTCCGCAAGGGTCTGCCGGCCGACTGGCTGCTCGCCGACAAGACGGGTGGCGGGCGGTACGGCAGCAACAACGACGTAGGCATCACCTGGCCGCCGGACGGCCCGCCGATCGTGATGTCCGTCCTGACCACACAGCCGGAGGAGGACGCTCCGGCCGACAACCCGCTGGTGGCCGCGGCGGCGGCGCTGCTGGCGGCAGAACTCGGTTAGGAGAGGCAAGGGTGAGGGGTCTGCGGTCCTGGGGCGCCTGGCTCGTCGCGGGTGCATTCGGTGTCGCCGGCCTGCTCGCCCTGCACTCCGCCGTTCCCAACGGGGTCGGACGGCTGGGAAGCCTCCTGGAGACGTTCTTGCCGTGGCTGGGCCTGGCCGTGCCTCTGCTCGGCTGCCTCGCCGCGCTCAAGCGGTCGAAGGCGGGGCTGCTCGCCTGCCTCTTGCCCGTGGCTGTCTGGTTCTGGATGTTCGGCGGGCTGTGGTTCTCCCCGCCCCCGGAGTCCCACGACCTGACGGTGGTTCAGCACAACGTGGCCGATGACAACGCCGACCACTCCGGCACCGCGCGGGCCCTGCTCGCCACGGGTGCGGAGCTGGTGGCCGTCGAGGAACTGACGCCTGCCGCACGGCCCGCGTACCAGGACGTCCTGGGCGCCTCCCGGCCGCACCGGGCGGTGCACGGCACGGTGGGTCTGTGGTCGGCCTGGCCCCTGTCGGACGTGCGGCCCGTGGACATCCGGCCCGAGGGCTTCCCGGAGAGCTGGCGGCGCGGGCTACGGGCCACGCTGTCCGCGCCCGGCGGAAAGGTCGCGGTGTACGTGGTCCATCTGCCGTCCGTCCGGCTGGGCCCGACGGGCCTGGCGTCGGCGGCCCGTGACGAGAGCGCGGCACTGCTCGGGGCCCGGATCGCGGACGATCCGGCCGGCCGGCTCCTGCTGGTGGGCGACCTCAACGGCACGGTGCAGGACCGGGGGCTCGGTCCGCTCACCTCTCAACTGAACGCCCCGCCGTCGGGGTTCGCGTTCAGCTGGCCGGCCTCCTTCCCGGTGGCGCGGATCGACCAGGTGCTGGGGAGAGGAGCCGAGGTGACGGAGGTGTCCGCCCTGGCCGCGACCGGAAGTGACCACCTTCCGGTGCTGGGACGGGTCCGTCTGGGCTAGTCGAGTCGGCGGCGGCAGGGGTGGGGCGGGGAAGCGCGGGGGACAATCCCGGTAGGTCCGCCCAGCCGGTGGGTCCGCCTAGCAGGGAGGTTCCCATGCCGCTCCGCTCCGGCAAGGTGCCGCGGGATGCCGTGCACCATCCGCTGTTCGCCCGCTACTACGCCCGGATCAGCGTCGCCGCCGAGACCCGGATGGGCATGGGCCGGGTGCGCGGGAGACTTCTCGACGGGCTGTCCGGGCGGGTGCTCGAGATCGGCGCGGGCAACGGGCTGAACTTCGCGCACTACCCGGGCACCGTCTCGGAGGTCGTGGCCATCGAGCCTGAGCGGCGGTTGCGGCAGCTGGCCGTGGAGGCCGCCCTGCGGGCCGAGGTGCCGGTGGATGTGGTGCCGGGTGCGGCCGAGGCGCTGCCGGTCAAGAGCGAGGGTTTCGACGCGGCGGTGGTGTCGCTGGTGCTGTGCAGTGTGCGGGACGTGCCCCGGGCGCTCGGGGAGCTCCGGCGGGTGCTGCGGCCGGGCGGTGAGGTGCGGTTCTTCGAGCACGGCCGGGGCGGCGGCCGGGTGATGACCTTCAGCCAGCGCGCGCTGGACCGGACGGTGTGGCCGGTGCTGAACGGGGGCTGCCATCTGTCACGGGAGCCGGTGCGGGCGCTGCGGGAAGCCGGATTCGAACTCGGCCCCTACCGGCAGGTGCTGATGCCGGAGCAGGGACCGACCCTGCCCGCCTCGTACTGCGTGCTGGGCACGGCATGGCGCCCGGTCGCCTCCTAGTCACAGGCTCCACTGGCGCAGCTCCTGCTCGATGTCCCGTACGGACGCCTCGCCGCTCTTGACCAGCTTGGCGAGGTCGCGGACCTGCTCGGGCGAGGTGACGACCTTGGCGCCGCTGGCGACCAGGTACGCGTAGGCGACGGCGGAGGCGAACAGGGCGTTGGAGCGTTCCAGCGCGGGGACGTGGATCAGGAGCTGGAGCAGCGCGGCGGCGCGGGCGTGCGGACTGTCGTAGACGGGGACGTCGAATATGGCGGCCTGGTGGCGGGCGACGGCGGCGACGAGGGCTCCCCAGTCGGTGACCTGGGGGTCTCCCGGAGTCTTGTGCTCGGCGAGCATCAGCAGCCAGGCGAGATCGATCTCGAGGTTGTTCAAGGGGATCAGTGACGACCTTCGCGCGTGCCCTCACGGTCGACGCCGAATTCGTCGGCGAAGACGGACTCGTACTGCTTCATGAAGTCGGCGGCGGCCTCCACGAAGGTGTGGCCCACCTCGCCGGTGTCCTGTCTGACCAGCTCTTCGATGTAGCGGTTGACGCTCATGCCGCGGGCCAGGGCGCGTTCGCGGGCGGCTCGGGCGGTGCCCTCGTCGACTCTCACGTTCAGCTGGGTCTTCGCCATACCTCGACGCTAGCGCGCGAGTGCTAGCACCGGCAAGGGCGGGACTCCGACTCACGGAGGATACCGAGTGTGGGCCGCGTCACATTACCCTCGGCACAAACGCCCACCAAGAGGAGGCGGCCTTGTCCACACCTGCTGCGGAGCACGCCCCGGGCCTGGCGTCGGCCGACGGGATCGCGGCCCGCGCCCGCGGTCTGACCAAGGCATACGGCTCGGGCGAGACGGCCGTGCTCGCGCTCGACTCGGTGGACGTGGATGTCGCGCGCGGGCGGTTCACCGCGGTGATGGGGCCGTCGGGCTCCGGGAAGTCCACGCTGATGCACTGCCTGGCGGGGCTCGACACCGTCTCGGCCGGCCAGGTGTGGCTCGGTGACACGGAGATCACGGGGCTGAAGGAGCGCGAGCTGACGCGGCTGCGCCGGGACCGGATCGGGTTCATGTTCCAGTCGTTCAACCTCATCCCGACCCTGAACGCGCTGGAGAACATCACCCTGCCCATGGACATCGCGGGCCGGAAGCCCGACGAGCAGTGGCTGGACCAGGTCATCGACACGCTGGGGCTGCGGGACCGGCTCAGGCACCGGCCGTCGCAGCTCTCCGGGGGGCAGCAGCAGCGCGTGGCCTGTGCGCGAGCCCTGGCCTCGCGGCCCGAGCTGATCTTCGCGGACGAGCCGACGGGCAACCTCGACTCGCGCGCCGGTCTGGAGGTGCTCGGCTTTCTGCGCGAGGCGGTGGACCAGCTGGGCCAGACGGTCGTCATGGTCACCCATGACCCGGGGGCCGCCGCCCACTCGGACCTGGTGCTCTTTCTCGGGGACGGGCGGATCGTCGACGAGATGCGGCGGCCCACGGCGGAGGCCGTGCTGGAACGAATGAAGAGGTTCGACTCGATCCGCACCCGGTTCGAGGACGCCCCGCCCGCCGCGGGCGTCGAGGGCTCCCCGTCCGCCGAGGAGAACTGAACCGTGCTCAAGGCGACCCTGAGAAGCTTCCTGGCGCACAAGGGGCGGCTGCTGCTCTCCGCACTCGCCGTCCTGCTGTCCGTCGCGTTCGTCGCGGGCAGCCTGATCTTCTCGGACACGGTCAGCCGTACGTTCGACCGGCTGTTCGCCTCCACCGCGGCCGATGTCACGGTCAGCCCGAAGGAGGATCTCGACGAGGCCGTGCCCTCCGGCCGGACGGCCACCCTGCCGGCCGCGCTCGCCGCCCGTGTGCGGCAGGTCGACGGGGTCGCGGCGGCCAGGGCCGAGGTGGACGTGGACGGCCTCACGGTCGCCGACGAGGACGACGAGCCGGTGGGCCCGACCACCGGGGCTCCCACGCTCGGCACCGCCTGGAACCCGACCGAGCGCAGCCCGGTGGAGCTGACCTCCGGTCACGCCCCGCGCGGACCGGCCCAGGCGCTGCTCGACTCGGAGACCGCCGGCCGCAAGGACGTACACATCGGTGACACCCTGACCGTGATCGCGCCGCCCGGGTCGTTCAAGGTCAGGGTCGTCGGCATCGTCACGTTCACCACCACCAACCCCGGCGCCGCCCTGGTCTTCTTCGACACCCGGACCGCGCAGACGAAGCTGCTGGGCAGCCCGGGGGGCGCCACCAGCATCTCCGTCGACGCCGCCGAGGGCGTCAGCGACGCGCAGCTCAAGCAGCGCGTGGCCGCCGCGCTGGGCGCGCACACCTACGACTTCAGGACGGCAGGCGAGCAGGCCGAGTCGGACGTCGAGCAGTTGGGCGGATTCCTCGACGTCATCAAGTACGTGATGGTCGGGTTCGCCGGGATCGCCGTGCTGGTGGGCGTGTTCCTGATCGTCAACACCTTCTCCATGCTCATCGCCCAGCGCACCCGCGAGCTGGGTTTGCTGCGCGCGCTCGGCGCCGACCGGCGCCAGGTCCGCCGCTCGGTGCTCGTCGAGGCCCTCCTGCTCGGCCTGGTCGGTTCCACGCTGGGGCTCGCGGCGGGCATCGGGCTGGCGGCGGGACTCATCGAGCTGATGGGCCTGCTCGGTATGAACATCGACGCCGGCGAGATGGTCATCGGCTGGGTGACGCCCGTGACGGCGTACGTCGTCGGGCTCGGGGTCACCTTCGTCGCCGCGTACCTCCCGGCGCGAAGGGCCGCGGGGGTCTCGCCGATGGCCGCGCTGTCGGACGCCGAGGTCGCGGGAGTGGGCCGGCCGCTGCGGGTGCGGGCGGTGGCGGGCGCGGTCGTCGGGGCGGCCGGGGCGGCGGCGCTCGCGGGGTGCGCGGCGTCCGAGCAGACCTCGTCGGCGGCGTCGCTGCTGGGGCTCGGTGTCGTGCTGACCCTGATCGCCACCGTGATCGCCGGTCCGCTGCTGGTGCGCCCGGTGATCCGGGTGCTCGGCGCGGCCTTCCCCGCGCTGTTCGGGTCGATCGGGCGGATGAGCCAGCGCAACGCCCTGCGCAATCCGCGCCGTACGGGGGCCACCGCGGCGGCCCTGATGGTGGGTCTCGCCCTGGTGGGCGGGATGTCGGTGGCGAGCGCCTCGATGACCAGGTCGTTCGACCAGCAGATCGACAAGACGCTGGGCGCCGACTTCGTGATCCAGAACACCAACTTCCTGCCGTTCCCGAAGGAGGTCACCGACGAGGTGCGCGGCACCGACGGCGTGGGCCTGGTCGTGCGGGGGCGCTTCACACCGGTCGCGGTGCGGCTCCCGGACGGCGACCGGGTGGAGACGACCGCGGCGGGCTACGATCCGCGGCTCGACGAGGTCGCCAACATCACCTACGCGCGAGGGGACTCGGCGGCGGCGCTGGCGGACGGGCGCCTGGCCATGGACCGGGACTTCGCGCGCGACCACGGCGTGCGGGTGGGCAGCACGGTCCCGGTGGAGTTCCAGGGGGGCCGCAAAGCCGAGCTGACCGTCGGGGCCCTCACCGACCAGGACTCCGCCGAGGGATTCGGCACCCAGGGCGGTCTCTACTTCGGCCTCGCCACCCTGGAGCGTTATGCGCCGGGCGGGCAGGACTCCGCGCTGTACGTCAACGCCGCCCCCGGCACGAGCGACGACGACCTGCGCGCGAACCTGGAGCGGACCCTGGATCCGTACCCGCAGGTGCAGGTGCGGGACCTGGCCGACTACAAGCAGCTGGTGCACGACCAGATCGCCGTCCTGCTGTATCTGGTGTACGCGCTGCTGGGGCTGGCGATCATCATCGCGGTGCTCGGCGTGGTCAACACCCTCGCCCTGTCGGTCGTCGAACGCACCCGGGAGATCGGGCTGCTGCGGGCGATCGGGCTGGCCCGGCGTCAGCTGCGGCGGATGATCCGGCTGGAGTCGGTGGTGATCGCGGTGTTCGGCGCGGTCCTGGGGCTCGCGCTGGGGCTGGTGTGGGGCGTGTGCACGCAGCAGGTGCTGGCGCTCCAGGGCATGACGGCCCTCGCGATCCCGTGGGGCACGATCGTCGCGGTGGTCGTCGGATCGGCGGTGGTGGGAGTGGTGGCGGCGCTGCTGCCGGCGTTGCGTGCATCCCGCATGAATGTACTGGCGGCCATCGCGCACGAATGATGGAATCGCGGCAGTCACTCAAGTCCCTTCTCGATGAGGAGAGTTCATGCCGCGACCGTTCCGTTTCGGAATCAACATGCTCACGGCCGCCCCCGGCGAGGAGTGGCGCGCCAAGTGCCGCCGGGCCGAGGAGCTCGGCTACGACGTGATCCTCGTCCCCGACCATCTGGGCATGCCGGCGCCGTTCCCGGCGCTGGTGGCGGCTGCCGAGGCGACCGAGCGGCCGAGGCTCGGCACCTTCACGCTCAACGCCGGTTTCTGGAACCCGGCGCTGCTGGCCCGTGAGGTGGCGACGACGGACGCGCTGACCGGCGGGCGTCTGGAGCTCGGGATAGGCACCGGCTACGCACGGGACGAGCACGAGTCGGCCGGGCTGCCGTTCGGCTCGCCGGGCGAGCGGGTGGACCATCTGCGGCACACCGTGGAGGAGTTGGAGCGCCTGCTGGCCTCCGAGGAGCACCAGCCGCGGGCGGCGCAGCGGCCGCGGGTGCCGCTGCTGGTCGGCGGGAACGGCGACCGTATGCTGCGGCTGGCCGCCGAGCACGCCGACATCGCGGCGTTCACCGGTGCGCGCACGGCGCCCGGCAGCACGACGGGGCAGTTGACACCGATCAGCGCGGACGATCTCGAGGAGCGCGTGGCACGGTATCTGAAGTTCGCGGAGGGCCGCGCGGAGCCGGCCGAGCTGAACCTGCTCGTGCAGGTGGTGATCGGCGCCGAGGACCGCGAGGCCGCCGTCCAGCCGTTGCTGGACCACCTGCCGGGCCTGACGGCGAATGAGGCACTGGACCTTCCCGTCACCCTGGTCGGCACGCTGGACGAGATCACCGCCCAGGTCCTGGCCCGGCGCGAGCGCTACGGCTTCACGTACCTGACCATCCTGGAGCCGTACATGGAGGCGTTCGCACCGGTCATCGAGCGGTTGCGCCGGGGTGAAGCCGGCTAGCGCGTCACGCGGTGGCGAAGGTAGACGACCTTCGAGCCGAAGGTGCGGGTCTCGACGAGTTCGAGATCCACCCGGCGCTCGTGCCGGGGAAAGTACGGGATGCCGCCGCCGACCAGCACCGGGTAGACCATGGTCCGGTACTCGTCGATCAGGCCCGCGGCGGCCGCCTCGGCGGCGAGCGTCGCGCCGCCGATCGCGATCTCGCCCTCCCCCGGCTCGGCCCGCAACCGCTCGATCTCCTCCGCCACGCCGCCCGAGGCCAGGCGGGCGTTGCCCCGCACCGTGGACAGCGTGGTGGAGAACACCACCTTGGGGAGCGGATTCCAGAGCGCGGCCCATTCGCGCCCCGCGTCATCGAGCGCGGGATCCTGGTCGGCGGTCTCCCAGTACAGCATCGTCTCGTACAGCCGCCGTCCCATCAGATGGACGCCGACGTCTCGGATCTCGTCGATCCAGAAGCGAAAGACCTCGTCGGGCAATCCCCAGTCGAAGTCGCCGTCCGGCCCGACGATGTAGCCGTCGAGTGACACGCTCATCGAATAGGTCACGCTGCGCATCAGCAGTCCTCCTCGGCGTCCGGTTCGACCGGCGGTCGCCGATCGATGTATCCACCCTCAAAGCTTGAACACAAATTGCACACACCCTCTCTCCATACTGGCCCCGATGGTCTAGATTGACCGTGCTTCAGCTGTTCGGGCACGAGGCGACCCTTAATGATCAATAGGTCCAGCGCTGCATAGAGCCGGTGGGACGGGCGAGTCCACTGCCGGGTGGGTTGTTCAGGCAGCCCTGCGAGCGCTGGAATGTCATGCGCACGACGAGGGAGGCGGGGGCCTCCCTGGGGGAGAACGGCGCGGGGGGCGGGGGCCTCCCGAAGGGGGGAGGAACAGTGTCGGGCGAGCACGTCGAGCCACTGGGGACCTGGGGGGTTCTGTGCGGCAAGGGGGATTAGCCAGCCCGTATCCGTCAGCGCGCGGGCCACTGACGGACGGGGCGATCGATCAGCCCGCGATCGACTGGGAGCAGCGGTACCGCCGTACCGTGATCACCGGCGATACCGCGGCCACCGCCTTCGTGGTGGCGGCGATCGGCAACTTCTTCGGGGCGCGGGACGCGGCCAACTGGCACGAGAAGTGGGGAATCCTCGCCTTCGGCACCGAACTGCTGGTGCTGGGGGCGCTGGCGGTGGGCCGGGCGTGGGCGCCGGCCGTGCTCGGCCAGGGCGCTGAGGAATTCCGCCGGCTCGGACGCTCCCTGTTCGCGGCGACCGTCGTCCTGGCACTGGGCGGCATCGCCCTCACCTCGCGCAACATCAAGCTCTGGATCTTCGTCGCGATCCCCGCGATCGCACTCGTCACCATGACGGCGCGGTATCTGCTGCGCCTCTGGCTCCACAAGCAGCGCAAGGAGGGCCGGTGCCTGAGACCGGTGCTCGCCGCCGGGAGCCCGGCCACCGTGCGCGACCTGATCACCCGGACCCGCAAGTTCCCGCACCTCGGCTGGCGGGTGGACGCGGTGTGCACGACGGACGGGCTCGGGCCGGACGGTGACCAGTTGGACGGAGTGCCGGTCGTCGGCCGGCTGGCGGACGTCGCGGGCCATGTCCGCCGCGACGGCTACCGGGTCGTCGCGGTCACACCGGACCCGCACTGGTCACCGGACCGGCTGCAGCGCCTGGCCTGGAACCTCGAGGGCAGCGACGCCGAGATGGTCGTGGCCCCCGTGCTGATGGAGGTGGCCGGACCGCGGCTGCACGTCGACGCGGTGCTCGGCATCCCGTTGCTGCGGGTCAGCATGCCGACCTTCACCGGCGGCCGCCGTGCGGTCAAGGGGGTCGTCGACCGAGTAGGCGCAACGTTTCTGCTGATGCTGTTCGCGCCGCTGATGGTGTGCGTCGCGCTGCTCGTGCTGATGGACAGCCGGGGCGGGGCGTTCTACCGCCAGCGCAGGGTCGGCAAGGACGGCCGCGAGTTCACCATTCTCAAGTTCCGCACCATGGTCGCGGGGGCGCACGCCGCCCGTGCCGAGCTGGCCGACCGCAACGAGGGCGCCGGCCTGCTGTTCAAGCTCCGCCGGGATCCACGGGTGACCCGGGTGGGGGCCGTGCTGCGCCGCTACTCGCTCGACGAGCTCCCGCAGCTGTTCAACGTGCTCACCGGATCGATGTCGCTCGTCGGGCCGCGGCCTCCGTTACCTGAGGAGTCCGCGGCGTACGGCCCGGACATCCGGCGGCGGCTGTTGGTCAAGCCCGGACTCACCGGCCTGTGGCAGATCAGCGGACGCAGCGACCTGTCGTGGGAGGAGGCGGTCCGGCTGGACCTGCGCTACGTGGAGGACTGGTCGCTCGCCCTGGACACAGTGATCTTGTGGAAGACGCTGCGTGCGGTGCTGCACGGGCAGGGGGCCTACTGATGCGCGGGGGTCGTCGTAGGGGCGGCGCACGGATCGCAGGCCGTCGGGGCCTGCCTGGGGGGAGGAACGCGTCATGAGAGTCAGCGTTTTCGGGCTCGGCTACGTGGGCTGCGTGTCGGCCGCGTGCCTGGCCAGCATGGGCCACGAGGTCATCGGGGTGGACGTGAACCAGGTGAAGGTCGACCTGGTCAACGACGGCAAGGCCCCGGTGGTGGAGGAACGGATCGGCGAACTCATCGCCGAGGTCGTGCGGACCGGGGCGTTACGCGCCACCGGCGACGTCCGCGAGGCGATCATGGACAGTGAGGTGTCGCTGGTCTGCGTGGGTACGCCGTCGGAGCCCAACGGGAGCCTGTGCACCACGTACTTGGAGCGGGTCACCGAGGAGATCGGCGCCGCGCTGGCCGAGCGGGCCGGGCAGGGGGGCCGGCACACCGTCGTGTTCCGCAGCACCATGCTCCCGGGCACCTGCCTGAACCTGCTGGTGCCGATCCTGGAGAAGTCCGTCGGCGGCACTGCCGGGGTGGACATCGGGGTCGCGGTCAACCCGGAGTTCCTGCGCGAGGGCACCAGTGTGCGGGACTTCTTCGACCCGCCCAAGACCGTCATCGGCGAGCTGGACCCGGCGAGCGGCGACGCCGTGACGGCACTGTACGAGGGCCTGCCCGGCGAGGTGTTCCGGGTGCCGGTTCCGGCGGCCGAGGCGATCAAGTACGCGGACAACGCGTTCCACGGCCTCAAGATCGGCTTCGCGAACGAGCTGGGCGCGGTGTGCCAGGCGCTCGGGGTGGACTCGCACCAGGTGATGGACGTGTTCCTGGCCGACCGCAAGCTGAACATCAGCCCCGCCTATCTGCGGCCCGGCTTCGCCTTCGGCGGCTCCTGCCTGCCCAAGGATTTGCGCAGCCTGGTCCACGCGGCGCGGCGGGCCGACGTCTCGGTGCCCATCCTCGCCCATGTGCTGCCCTCCAACTCCGACCATCTGCAGCGCGCGGTGGACCTGGTGGAGCGCACCGGCAGACGCCGGGTGGGCCTGTTCGGGCTGTCCTTCAAGCCCGGCACCGACGACCTCCGCGAGAGCCCGCTCGTCGAGCTGGCGGAGCGGCTCTTCGGCAAGGGGTACGACCTGAAGATCTACGACGCCAACGTGAGCCTGTCCCGGCTGATCGGCGCGAACCGCGAGTACATCGAGACCCGGCTGCCGCACCTCGCGCAGCTGCTCGCGGACTCGGTCGACGAGGTGCTGGAGCACGCCGAGGTGTGCCTCGTCGGGAGCAGCGATCCGGCCGTGGTCTCGGCGCTGCCCCATGGTGACGGCCCGGTGATCGTCGACCTCATCCGCCTTCCCGACGCCGAGGCGCGCCGGGCCGAACCGGGGTACGTGGGCCTTGCTTGGTGACACATCGTTCGATGACAGAGCAGGTGGCGACGGGGCGAACCGGCGTGCGCTGATCCTGGTGGAGAACCTGTCGGTGCCGTTCGACCGGCGCGTGTGGCAGGAGTGCACGACGCTGCGCGACGCGGGCTGGGAGGTGCACGTCATCTGCCCCCGGGGAAGCAAGCGGGACACCGAGCCGGAGGTGGTGATCGACGGGGTGCGGATCCACCGCTACCCGTTGCGCGCGGCCACCGGCGGCCCGGCCGGCTACGCGCGGGAGTACGGATCGGCCCTGTGGCACACGCTCCGGCTGGCCCGCAAGGTCGGCCCGGTCGACGTGGTCCACGCCTGCAACCCGCCCGACCTGCTGTTCCTGCCGGCACTGTGGATGAAGAGACGCGGCACGCGGTTCGTCTTCGACCAGCACGACCTGGTACCCGAGCTTTACCTCTCCCGGTTCGGCCGCGGCGAGGACCTCCTCTACCGCGCCGTGTGCGCGCTGGAACGGCTGACCTACCGGGCCGCGGACGTCGTGCTCGCCACGAACGAGAGCTACCGGGACGTCGCGGTGCGCCGCGGCGGGCGGCGGCCGGAGGACGTCTTCGTGGTGCGCAGCGCGCCCGCGACGGACCGTTTCCAACCGGTGCCGCCCGAGCCTGAGTTGAGGCGCGGCAAGCCTCATCTGCTGTGCTACCTGGGCGTCATGGGCCCTCAGGACGGTGTGGACTACGCCTTGCGGGCCCTGGCGAAGCTGCGCGACGAGTTCGGGCGGACCGACTGGCACGCGGTGTTCGTCGGCTCCGGCGACGCCTTCGACGCGATGGTGGAACTGTCCCGGCGGCTCGGGCTCTCGGAGCAGGTGGAGTTCACCGGCCGCATTCCGGACGCCGACCTGGTGCGCTGTCTGTCCACCGCGGACGTGTGCCTCTCCCCCGACCCGCGCAATCCGCTCAACGACGTGTCGACCATGAACAAGGTCCTGGAGTACATGGCGATGGGCCGGCCCATCGTCTCGTTCGACCTGAAGGAGGCGCGCGTCTCGGCCGGTGATGCCGCCGTCTACGCTCCGGCGAACGACGAGGCTGAGTTCGCCCGGCTCATCGCGCTGCTGCTGGACGACCCGGAGCAGCGGGCCCGGATGGGCAAGATCGGCCAGGAGCGGATCAGCGGGCCGCTCTCCTGGCGGAACTCGCAGGCGTCGCTGCTCGCCGCCTACGCCGCTGCCTGCCGCGACCGCGCTCCGGTGTCGCGGGCGACCCGTAACAGGCAGGGATGAGGCAGCACAGTTGAACGATGAAACGATACGCCTGGTCACGATCGGGCGGATTATCCGTCGGCGCGGGCGGCTTCTCCTCTTCCTCGCCGTCCTGGGCGCGCTCGTCGGCTACGGCACCTCCTTGCTGTTTCCCCCGCGCTATACGACGTCGGCGTCGGTACTGCTGCCGGGCGCGTGGGAGGAGCGCGAGCTGCTGACCCAGGCACAGATCGCGAGCAGTTCGGTGGTGGTCGACCGTGCGGCCGCCACACTCGACTGGGCCGGGGTCAGCGGCGGTGAGCTGCGGGACCGGGTGAGCGCCGAGGCCGCCGACGGGAACATCATCGAGATCTCGGGCACGGCCGACACCCCGGAGCGCGCGCAGCGGCTCTCCGACCAGGTGGCACAGCAGTTCGTCGCCTTCGCCGCGCGGATCGCGGGCGAGGACGGCGACTCCGAGGCGGCGGCGCGGCCCGAGGCACTGCGGCAGTTGGTGGTGCGGACCAGCCGCCGGATCACCGAGCTGGCCGACGCGGCCGACCCGGGGCGGACCGTGGAGAGCGTGCAGACCCGCACCGAGCTGGCGAAGCTGCGCACCACGCTGCAGGAGGCCGTGAAGAAGCTGGACGAGGCCGACCCGGCCGCCGGCAAGGCCAACATGGTGGTGATGGGGCCGGCGGCCCGCCCGGACGGCGAGGCACCGCCGACGAGGACGCAGCTCGTCGGCGGCGGAGCGCTGCTGTTCTTCCTGCTCGGTGTCATCGGCCATCTCACCGCCGCGCGGACGAGTCGCCGGCTGCGCGGCGAACCGGAGATCGCGGCGGCGCTGGGCTCGGCGCCGCTGGGTGCCGTCGACGTTCCCGCCGAACCGCCCGCGCACCGGCCGGAGGACGACGGCCCGCGGGCCCGGATCCGCCGGCTGCTGGGCGTCGACGCCCGGTGGGACCTGCCGAGTCCGCAGACGTCCGGCGACGAGGCCGGGAGGCGGCTCCGCTACCGGCGGGTGTGCGCCCGGTTGCGAGAGCAAGTGTCCTCCCCCCGACGGCTGTTGGTCGTGGTCCCGGAAGGCGACGAGATCGCCCACCGGGCCGCCGGGCTGCTGGCCGCCGAGGCCGAGGGCGATCCGCGGCTGAGGGTGGTGAGCGTGTCGGTGTCCCAGCCGATGGTGCCCGACCGTGGCCACGAGTCCGGCGCCCTGGTCGTGCTCAGCGCGGGCAGCCGGACCGCCGGGGAGCTGTCGGGCATCGCCGAGGCGTGCGCGGACGCCCGGCACGAGGTCGTGGGCAGCGTCCTCGCCGGCGCGGTCCGCGCCCGTCCCGCGCGGTCCGCCGGCCGTCCTCGGGATGCCGCGCCCGCGCTCGCGGCCGGCGACAACGCGGCAGGAGGTTCGGTGTGACGACGACCGGAACGACATCGGAGTCGTCGGCCCCCGCCCCGCTGCTGGACTTGCAGGCACTGGTCGTGGCGGTGCGCAGGCGCCGCCGCCTCTGGAGCTCCATGGCGCTGCTCGGGCTGCTCGTCGGCGCGGCGGTGGCGATCCTGCTGCCGCCACCGCCGACCGCGGTGACCAAGGTGCTGGTCGCGCATCAGGAGGACCAGCCGAACGACCCCGGAACGCTGATCCGCACCGACGTCGAACTGCTGCGGACCACGCGGATCGCCGGCCAGGCCCTGCGGTCCCTCGGGTCCCCGGAGAAGCCGGAGGACTTCATGCGGGACTACGCGGGGACCGGCCTGACCAACAACCTGCTGCGGATCGACGCGACAGGGGACAGCGACGCGGAAGCGGTGGCCCGTGCCGAGGCACTGGCCGACGCGTTCGTAGCGGACCATGTGAAGCGGATACGGGAAGCCGCGAACGCCGAGGCCAAGACCCTGCTCGACCAGCGTGACCGGATGCGGGACGAACTCGCCCAGGTCAACAAGACGATCGGGGACGGGCCGCCGGAGAGCGACCCGAAGGCGTCGGCGGACATGGAGTCGCTCTTCGCCCGCCGGGCCGAACTCACCTCGCGGATCACCGACTTCGGCCAGCGTGCCGCGGAGGCGCGCATCGGCACGCCCCAGCTCATCGCCGGCACGCGGATCGTGGACGCCCCGCACGCGGTGCGGCACTCCCTGCCCAGGACCGCCGCCACCAACGCCGCGATCGGTCTCGTCCTCGGGCTCGTCCTCGGACTCGCGGTGGCCGCGGTCGGCACGGTGGTGGCGGACCGCCCCGTGCTGCGCCGGGACATCGCGGCGAACCTCGGCGCCTCGGTCATCGCGGAGCTGCCCCGTACGGCGCGGGCCGGAATGTGGCAGCGCCGACGGACCAGGGCGGCACGCGAACGGCTCACCACGACCCTGGCCCGCACCGTACGGGGCTCCGCGGAACCGGTGTCGCTGCTGGAACTGGGCTGCGCGCGCGGCGCGAGCGCGATCGCCCTCGACCTCGCCGGGGCACTGGCGGCACAGGGGCCGGTGGCCGTCGTCGACGGTCTGCCCGGCCGGCGGCTCGCGGACCGTCGCCCCAAGCCGGGAGACCCGGCCGTGATCAGCGGCGAGGAGGCCGCGGCCGGGTCACATCAGGAACTCCTGCTCGGCGTCGGCTCGGTGGCGCCCGGCACGGCATGGACCGACCTCCGGTACCTCGGCACCCGGACCGTGCTCGTCGTCCGTGCCGGGCACGGCAGCGCGGCGTGGCTGCACACCGTGGCGCGGCAGCTCGCGGACCAGCGCATCCCGGTGCTCGGCGTGGTCCTGATCGACCCCGATCCGCGTGACCGGACCGACGGCACCCTGTGGAACGGCCCGTACACCACGCCGCGCGGCCACGACGAGCGGCCGGCCCGGCAGAACGGGACAACCCGGCGGCCGACGGAGCGGCTGCCGATGCGGGCGGCGGGCGTCCCGGACAGCGACCAGGAGGGACGGTAGGACATGTGTGGCATCGCAGGCACGTACCGATGGCCGGACGGGAAGATCGTGACCGACCGGCTCACCGACACCCTCGCACACCGCGGCCCGGACGGGGCGGGCCGGTACAGCCACCCCGCCGGTGACGGCGAGGTGCACCTCGGGCACCGTCGCCTCGCCATCATCGACCTGTCGGAGACCGGCGCCCAGCCGATGGTCTCGGGCGGCCTCGCCCTGACGTACAACGGCGAGCTGTACAACGCGCCCGAGCTGCGTGCCGAACTGGCGGCCACCGGGGTGCGCTTCCGCGGGACCTCCGACACCGAGGTGCTGCTGGAGGCCTGGCGGCGCTGGGGCACGGACTGTCTGCCCCGGCTGCGCGGTATGTTCGCCTTCGGGATCTTCGACGAACGGACCGGTGAACTGGTCCTCGCCCGGGACCAGTTGGGTATCAAGCCGCTGTTCCTGCTCCGGCGGGGTGAGGGCCTGGTGTTCGCCTCCGAACTCAAGGCGCTCGCCGCCGCCACCGGCGGGGCGCTGGAGGTCGACCACGCGGCGCTGGTGGCCTCGCTCCTCTACTACTGGGTCCCGGACTCACGGTGCGCGTTCCGCGAGGCGGAGAAGCTGCCGCCGGGGAGCTGGCTCAGGTGCCGGCCCGACGGACGGGTGGAGCGCGGCCGGTACTGGCGGCTGAAGGACGTCGCCGCCGAGGGCCGGGAGCGGGCCCGCGGCGGCGAACTGCCGGACCTGGCCGCCGTCGTCGAGGAGTCGACCCGGCGGCACATGCTCTCCGACGTACCCGTGGCGACCTTCCTCTCCGGCGGGCTCGACTCCAGCTATCTGACCGCCCTGGCGGCCCGTCACCAGCCCGGGATCTCCGCTTACACGATCGGGTTCCGCGCCGAGGACGCCAGGTTCGAGGCGATGCCCGACGACCTGCGCTATGCCCGGCGGGTGGCCGGGCGGTTCGGCGTCGACCTGCGGGAGATCGAGATCGCCCCGGACGTGCTCGATCTGCTGCCGCGGATGACGTACCACCTGGACGAGCCGATCGGTGATCCCGCCGCGATCAACACGTACCTGATCTGTACGGCCGCGCGGGAGGCCGGGGTCAAGGTGATGCTGTCGGGGATGGGCGCCGACGAGCTGTTCGCCGGGTACCGCAAGCATCTGGCCAATCTGCTCGCGCTGCGCTACCAGCGCGTACCGCGGCCCCTGCGGCGCGGGCTGTCCAGGGCCGTGGACCGGCTGCCGGTCGCCTCGGCCCGCCGGGGGTACCGGTCGGTGCGCTTCGCGAAGCGGTTCCTGTCCTTCGCCGAGCTGCCGGAGGAGACGGCGTTCCGGCGCAGCTACACCATGTACGACCAGGACGAGCTGCTCGCCCTGGTCGATCCGGACCTGGCCCCGGCGGTCGAGGACGTGCTGACCGAGCACGCGGACGTCTACGAGGACAACGACCTCGACGACTTCGTCAACCGCATGTGCCTGGGCGACGCCCGGATGTTCCTGCCGGGCCTGAACCTCACCTACACGGACCGCTCCAGCATGGCCGCTTCGACCGAGGTGCGGGTGCCGTATGTGGACGTCGACGTGGTCAGGGCGGCGTTCGCGGTGCCCGGTGACCGGAAGATCGTCGGGCGGCAGGGCAAGGCGGTCCTGAAGGAGGCGGCCACCTCGGTCCTGCCCCGGGAGATCGTGTACCGGCCCAAGGGCCTGTTCAGTGCCCCGCTGCGGGCGTGGATGAGCCGGGACCTCGCGCCGCTGGTGCGTGAGGTGGTGCACGACGGCGAGCTGGTGAGGTCCGGGCTGCTGCGCCGCGACGCGCTGCGGCGGATGGTCGCCCAGGACGCCGCCGGGCAGCGGGACTTCTCCAAGCATCTATGGCATGTGCTGACCCTCGAGTACTGGTATCGCGGCGCGACGTCTGGGGAGTTTGAGTGAAGCAGGTTGTGCAGAACTACAAGAGCGGCGAGCTCGCGCTGCTCGACGTGCCGGTGCCGGAGTGCAAGCCGGGCGGGGTGCTGGTGCGTACCGCGTACTCGCTGATCTCCACCGGCACGGAGGTCATGAAGGTGTCCGAGGCCGGCATGTCGATGCTGGGCAAGGCCCGCTCCCGCCCGGACCAGGTGGCCAAGGTCATGCAGAGCGTGGCCACCAACGGGGTGCCCGCCACCTACCGCAAGGTGGTGGGCAAGCTGGACTCCTACACGCCGCTGGGCTACTCGCTGTGCGGTGTGGTCGAGCGGGTCGGCGCCGGGGTCGACGATGTGAAGGCCGGGGACCTCGTGGCCTGCGCGGGCAACGAGCACGCGCTGCACGCCGAGCTGAACTGGGTGCCGAAGAACCTCTACGTCCCGGTGCCGGACGGCCTCGCACCGCGGCACGCGGCCTTCGGTACCGTCGGGTCGATCGCGATGCAGGGCGTCCGTCAGGGCGAGCCGCAGCTCGGCGAGGTGGCCCTGGTCATCGGCCTCGGGCTGATCGGGCAGCTGGTGGTGCAGCTCCTCACCGCCTCAGGGGTCCGCGTCGTCGGCGTCGACCCCGACCCGGTGCGCTGCGATCTCGCCGAGCGCATGGGCGCGGCGGCCTGCGGCGACCCCGAGTCGGCGGCCGTGGAAGCCGCCGTCGCCGAACTCACCGACGGTCACGGCGTGGACCAGGTGTATCTGGCCGCCGGCGGTGGCGGCAACCAGCCCGTCGAGCTGGCCGCGCGGCTCTGCCGGGACCGTGGCCGGGTCGTCGACATCGGCAAGTGCCGCCTGGACCTGCCGTGGAACGCGTACTACGAGAAGGAGCTCGACGTCCGGTTCTCCCGCAGTTACGGCCCCGGGCGCTACGACCCGGAGTACGAGCTGGAGGGCCGGGACTACCCGATCGGCTATGTGCGCTGGACCGAGCGGCGCAACCTGGCGTGCTTCCTCGATCTCGCCGCCCGCGGCCGGGTCGACGTGGAGCCCCTGGTCTCCCACGTCGCCGACTTCGATGACGCCGTGGAGACGTACCAGCGCCTGAAGGACGGCGGGTTGAAGGCCGTGGCCGTGCTGTTCCGGTACCCCGAACAGACGGTGGAGGCCGAGGCTCCGGCGGTGGCCGTTCCCCCGGTGAACGTGAAACGGAGTCCGGCCCGTGCCGCCGGGACGCCGGTGCGCCTGGCGTTCGTCGGCGCGGGGAACTACGCGACGTCCATGCTGCTGCCGCACCTGGCCGGGCGCGACGGCGTGGAGTTGTCCACGGTCGTCACCACCACGGCGCTGTCCGGGGCCAACGCGCAGCGGAAGTTCGGCTTCGCGGAGGCGACCACCGATCTCGACGCCGTGCTCGGCGACACGTCGGTCGACGCGGTGTTCGTGGTCACCCGGCACAGCTCGCACGCCGAACTCACCCGGAGGGCTCTGTTGGCAGGCAAGGCCGTGTTCGTGGAGAAGCCGCTGGCCCTCACCGAGGACGAACTGGCGAGTGTGCTCGCCGCGGTGGAGGAGTCCGGCAACGACCGGCTGCAGGTGGGCTTCAACCGCCGGTTCGCGCCGCTGCTGCAGGAGGCCAAGGCGCGTTTCGGCGCCCGGACCGGTCCGGCGAGCCTGCGCTACCTGGTCAACGCGGGCCGGCTGCAGCAGGGCAGCTGGTATCTCCGGCAGGGCACGGAGGGCTCGCGGTTCGAGGGCGAGGGCGGGCACTTCATCGACACGGCGAGCTGGCTGCTCGGGGCCGACCCGGTCTCGGTGTACGCGGTCGCCACGTCCGGCAACGACGACCCGCAGGTCGTGCTGCGCTACCCGGACGGGTCCACCGCCACCATCAGCTACGTCACCACCGGCGCGCCGGGCTTCCCGAAGGAGACGCTGGACCTCGTCGCGGACGGCAAGGTGCTGCGGCTCGACGACTTCGTCCGTGCCTCGGTCCACGGCCGCAAGAAGTGGGTCAGTTCACGGCTGCCCAGGGCCCGGGACAAGGGGCAGAACGCCGAGCTGGCCGCGTTCGTCAAGGCCGTGCGGACCGGCGGGCCGATGCCGGTGCCGCTGGAGTCGCTGGTCGCCACCACGTCGGCCACTCTCGCGGTGCGGGCCGGTCTGGCAGGCGGCGCGCCGGTGACCTTGGCGAGGACGCGATGACGGTGACCTCGGGGAGCGCGGGCTGGTACTTACGGCGGCTGTCCCGGATGGGACCACGGGAGGTCGGCGGCCGGGCGGGCGACGTGGTGCGCAGGCGGCTGTGGCGGTCGGCGCCGCCGGACTGCCCGAGCGTGACCGGCGCCCGGTTCACCGCCCTCCTGCCTCCCGGGACGATCGACTCGGTGCCGCCGGACGCCGCGAAGCGTCTCGTCGCCGAGGCGGACCGGCTGATGGCCGGGCACGCCACGTACTTCGGGGTGGACCGCGGCGACCTGACCGACCCGGACTGGTGCCACGACCCGAAGACCGGGCGCCGGGCTCCGTCGGTCTACGCCTTCGACGTGCCGTACCGCAGCGAGGACGCGGTCGGGGACATCAAGCAGATCTGGGAGCCGTCCCGGCATCAGTACCTCACCGTGCTCGCCGCCGCCTACGCGATCACCGGGGACGAGCGGTACGCCGAGCGCGTGGCCGCGCACCTGCGGTCCTGGTGGACGGCCAACCCGCCGCTGCGGGGCGTGCACTGGATCAGCGGCATCGAGCTGGGCATCCGGCTGCTGTCCTGGGTGTGGATCCGCCGGCTGCTCGACGCTTGGCCGGGCGCGGCCGGGCTGTTCGAGGGCAACCCGGTGGCGCTGAACCAGATCTGGCACCACCAGCGCTGGCTGGCCGCCTTCCCCAGCCGGGGGTCCTCGGCGAACAACCACGTCATCGCCGAGACCGCCGGGCAGTTCGCGGCGGCCTGCGCGTTCGGGTGGTTCCCCTCCTCGGAGCGCTGGCGGGCCGACGCGCTGCGGTCCCTGGAGCGGCGGCTGCGCGCCAACACCTTCCCCTCCGGCCTCAACCGCGAGCTGGCCACCGAGTACCACGGGCTGGTGCTGGAACTCGGCCTGGCCGCGGTGGCGGAGGCGGATGCCGCCGCCGTGCCGGTCCCCGCGACGATCCGGCTGGTGCTGCTGCGGATGACCGACGCGCTCGCGGCCGTCGTGGACAACCGGCTGCGGCCGCCGCGCCAAGGGGACGCGGACGACGGGCACGGACTGGTCGTGGACGGGGCGGGCACCGACCGCTGGGGCTCGCTGCTGGCCACCGGGGACGCCGTGTTCGGACGGCTCGCCTGGTGGCCGGCGGTGCCCGGCACCGATGTGCGCACCCCGCTCCTGGCCGCGCTCATCCGGCCGTACGCGAGGAAGGCGACCGCGCGCCCGGCGAGCCGGCCGGCCCATTTCGCCGACGCGGGCATGACCGTCCTGCGCGGCCCCGGGGAGATCTGGTGCCGCTGCGACGGCGGTCCGCACGGGTTCCTGTCCATCGCCGCGCACGCCCACGCCGACGCGCTGTCCGTGGAGGTCCGGCACGACGGGGTCGACGTGCTCGCCGACCCGGGGACGTACTGCTACCACGGGCAGCCCGAGTGGCGGCGGTACTTCCGGTCGACCCTCGGCCACAACACCCTGGAACTGGACGGCGGTGACCAGTCCGTCTCCGGCGGCCCGTTCCTGTGGACCCGGCAGGCCCGCAGCCGCGTCCTGGTCGCGGACACCGCCGGTGAGGGTGTGACCCGCTGGAGCGCCGAGCACGACGGCTACCAGGGCTCCGTGCACCGGCGCAGGGTGGAACTGACGTACGCGAGCCGGGAGTTGAGGGTGGTCGACGAGGTGCGCGGCCCGCGCCGGGCCGTGCGTCTGGCGTTCCACCTCGGCCCGGCGATCAGCGCTGACCTGGTGGAGAACCGGGCCGTGCTCAGCTGGAGCCGGGACGGCGAGGACCGCTCCGCGACGCTCGACCTGCCCGGGCAGCTGTCCTGGCGGGCGCGTCGCGGCGAGACCGATCCGCCACTGGGCTGGTACTCCCCCGGCTTCGGGCGCAAGGAGCCCTCCACCACGCTGGTCGGCACCGGCTTCGCCGACGGCGGGCCGGGGTTCACCACCGTCCTCGCGTTCCACGGCTAGGGGGTCACGTGGGGATCAAGTGGCGGCACCGGGCGTTACCGGCGGTTCCGCTGGCGCTGGCCCTGCTGGCGGCGACCGGCTGCGAGAGCACGCCGGGCGCGCGGCCGGAGCCGGCCGCCGCGCCGTCCACCTCCACGGCCACGGCCCCTTCCGTGGCCCGGGTGTGCGCCGAGCCCGAGGCCGGGCCGGCGAAGGCACCGGCGGGCGCGGTGACGGTCGACTCCACGGTGACCGGTGACCTGGCCGCGAAGACGAAGAGCAACCCGCCGAACACCACTTTCTGGCTCCGGCCGGGCAGGCACAGGCTCGAACCGGACCGCTACGCCCAGGTCATCCCCAAGAAGGGGAACCGTTATCTCGGCGCGCCGGGCGCGGTGCTCGACGGCCGGAAGACCAACCAGTACGCGTTCGGCGGCACCGCCCGCGACGTCACCATCCGGCACCTGACCGTGCGGGGCTTCGTCGCGCCGCACAACGAGGGCGTGGTCAACCATGACTCGGCCGACGGGTGGGTGATCGAGCACGCGACGATCCGGAACAACTCCGGCGCCGGGCTGATGGCCGGGGCCCGCCAGCGGGTCCGCGCCAGCTGCCTGCGCGACAACGGGCAGTACGGCATGAACGCGTACAAGGCCAAGGGCCGTATCAGCGGCCTGGTGGTCGAGGGCAACGAGATCACGGGCAACAACACCGACGACTGGGAGCGGCGGCGGGAAGGCTGCGGCTGCACCGGAGGCGTCAAGTTCTGGGCCGTCGACGGCGCCGACGTGCGCGGCAACTGGGTGCACGACAACCGCGGAGCCGGGTTGTGGGCGGACACCAACAACAACGACTTCCGCATCGAGGACAACGTGCTGGAGGCCAACGACGGTGCCGCGCTGATCTACGAGACCAGCTACAACGCGGTCATCCGGAAGAACACGATCCGGCGGAACAACCGGGTCGAGGGCCGCAGAGCCGCCGACCGAGGCGACAACTTCCCGTTCGCGACCGTCTACCTGTCCGAGTCCGGCGGCGAACCCCGCGTCCGGGCCCGCACGGACAAGATCGAGATCTACCGGAACGTGCTGGAGGACAACTGGTCCGGGATCACCCTGTGGGAGAACGCCGACCGGTTCTGCAACAGCCCGGCCAACACCTCGTCCGGTGACTGCACGCTGCTGGTGAAGGACACCGACCGCTGCGCGCGGCCGGGGATCGGCAGGGCACCGCTCTACGCCGACTGCCGGTGGAAGACCCAGCGGGTGGACATCCACCACAACCGCTTCGTGCTGGACCCGTCCGCCGTCGGGTGCACGGTGAAGTGCGACCGCATGGCGGTGCTGGCCAACTACGGCACCTATCCGGACTGGTCGCCCTACCAGGGCGAGCGGGTGGCGGAGGCGATCACCCGCGGGCAGCACAACCGCTGGCACGACAACGTCTACGTGGGGCCGTGGAAGTTCGTCGCCCACGACCCGAGCCGGGTGCTCGACTTCGGGCAGTGGCAGGGCACGCCGTACCGGCAGGACGCGGGCAGCACCTTCCGCGCACGGGACGGTGGGTGAGATGTCCACGTCGCATGTGCCGAGGATCGTCGGTACGGCCTGGGGGCTGCTGATCCTCAACACGCTCGGCTCCGCCGGGGCGAAGACCATCGTCCCGCTGCCGCGCTCCCTCATCCAGATGGTCACCATGGGCGCGCTGGTCGCCGCGTTCGCGCTGGCGCTCGCCGTCAATGTCCGGCTGCGCGTCCGGGCCAGTGCCTTCGTGTTCCTGCTCTCCCTGCTGCTGGTGGTGAGCGTGATCTCCAGCGCGAGCCTGGAGTCCGGGTTCGGCGCGCTGTTCCGCTGCGCCCGGCTGGCCCTCTTCGTCACCACGCTGTGGCTGCTCAGCCGCTGGTGGGACGGCGGCCTGACGTACGTCCGGCACCACATCCGGATGTACTTCGCGGTCCTCGGGTCGGTGGCCGCGGGCCTGGCCATCTCACCGGGGGCCGCGCTGCCCGAACTCTACGGCGGGCGGCTGGTCGGCGCGTTGTGGCCGCTCACCCCGCCGCAGATCGGACAGTACGCCGCGGTGATCATCGGGCTCACCGTGCTTCTCGTGCTGGGCCGCCGGACCGACAGGACCAGCGCGGCGGTGATCATCGTGCCGGCCCTCGTCCTGCTCGCGCTGACCCATACCCGCACGGCCACGCTCGGCCTGTTCGCCGGGCTGGCGCTGGCGATCGGCTCCCTGGTCCTGACCAGCGCCGCCGCCCGCCGGTTCTTCGCCTGGGCGGTGGTGTGCGCCGCCGTGGCCGCGGTGGGGTTCAGCTCCGCGCTGCAGGCGTGGTTCCTGCGCGGACAGAGCCAGGAGAACTTCACCAGCCTCACCGGCCGGGCCAAGGTCTGGAACGCCCTGCTGGCAGCCGACCGGACGACCTCGGAGCAGTGGTTCGGGGCGGGCCTGGGCGACAAGTCGTTCGGCGGGCTGCCGATCGACAACAGCTGGCTCGCGGTCTACCACGAGCAGGGTCTGGTCGGCGTCGCCTTGGTGGCGGCGGTCTTCGTCGTGCTGGGCGGCGTCGCGCTGCTGCGGCCGCCGTCACTGCCGAGGGCCTGCGCGATCTTCCTGATCAGCTACTGCGCGATCGCGTCGTACACCGAGGCCGGACTGGGCGACGCCTCGCCGTATCTGCTGCATCTGGCGGTGGCGGCCTCGCTGCTGGCCGCGCCTGCCGCGGCCACGCCCCTCCCGACGCCCGAACTCCCTGACCGACGTGTCCCGCGCTGGGCGCGGCGAACGGAGGTGATCTGACCATGCACGGCCTTCACGTGCTCGTAGTGCACAACCGCTACGCCTCGGCGCAGCCGAGCGGGGAGAACAAGGTCGTCGACCAGGAGGTGGCGCTGCTGCGCGAAGCCGGTCACCGGGTCGGGGTGTTCGAGCGGCGCAGCGACGACATCGCCGCCCGCTCCCTGCCCGGCAAGGCCGCGATACCGCTGCTGGTGCCGTGGAACCCGGCGGTCCGCGCGGAGCTCGCCGCCCGGCTCCGCTCCGAGCGCCCGGACGTGGTGCACGTCCACAACGTCTTCCCGCTGCTGTCGCCCGCGGTGCTGGCCGCCTGCGCCGACGCCGGCGTGCCCGCCGTCGCCACGCTGCACAACTACACCCAGGTCTGTCCGCCGGGCACGCTGCAGCGGGACGGCCGGCCGTGCACCGCGTGCGTCGGGTCGACGCCACTGCCCGCCGTCCGGCACGGCTGCTACCGGAACTCCCGGCTGGCCACGGTGCCGCTCGCGGTCAGTCTGTCGGTCAACCGGCGGCGGTGGTGGTCCGGCGTGGAGCGGTTCTTCTGCATCTCCGCGGCGCAGCGCGACGTCCTGGTGCGGGCCGGCATGCCGGCCGAGCGGCTGACGGTGAAGCACAACTTCGTGCCCGAACCGGGCACCTGCCGCGAGGGCGCCGGTGAGCATCTGCTCTGTCTCGGCCGGCTCGCGGAGGCCAAGGGCGTGCGGCTGCTCATGGCCGCGTGGGACGAGGTCGCGGCGAGCGGCGGTGTGGGCGTGCCGCTCGTGATCGCCGGCTCGGGGCCGCTGGAGCCGGAGGTGACCGCCTGGGCGGCGGGCCGGGACGACGTGCGCTACGTCGGCCTGTACGACACGGCCCAGTGCCAGAAGGCCATCGCGCGTGCCGTCGCCGTGGTGGCTCCCTCGACGTGGCTGGAGGCGTTCGGCCTGGTCGTCGTCGAGGCGATGGCCGCGGGGGTCCCGGTCGTCGCCGCCGGTCACGGGGCCTTCGTCGAACTCGTCGAGGACGAGGTGACCGGGCTGCTGCACCGGCCGGGCGACACCGCCTCGCTCGCGGACCGCCTGCGCCGGATCACGGCAGGGCAGGCCCGCAACCAGGAGATGGGCCGGGCGGCCCGGCGCCGGTACGAGCAGGGCTTCAGTCCGGCCGTCGGGCTGGAGCGACTGGTGGCGGGGTACCGCTCCGCGATCGCGGGGCGGGCGGAATCAAACGGGGACCGAATCGATGGGGACCGAATCAATGGGGGGCAGTAAATGACACGATGCAGACTCTGCGGCTCGGCGGCGCTGGAGAGCGTCGTCGACCTCGGGGCGACACCGCCCTGCGAGAGTTTTCTCGCCGCGGACCAGCTGGACCTGCCGGAACCGGCGTACCCGCTGCATCTGCGGGTCTGCACCGACTGCTGGCTGGCGCAGATCCCGCCGCTGATCACGCCGGAGGAGACGTTCAGCGAGTACGCGTACTTCTCGTCCTTCTCGACGTCCTGGGTGGAGCACGCGCGCACGTTCGTCACCGACGCGGTCCAGCGGCTGGACCTCGGCGCCGAAGCCTTCGTGGTCGAGGTCGCGAGCAACGACGGGTACCTGCTGAGGCATGTGGTGGACCACGGCGTCCGCTGCCTCGGCATCGAGCCGTCGGTGAACGTCGGCGCCGCGGCGCGGGACGCGGGTGTGCCCACGCTCACGGAGTTCCTGAGCCCGGACACCGGCGCGGCCGTCCGCGCCGAGCACGGCCCGGCGGACCTGGTCGTGGCCAACAACGTGTACGCGCACATCCCCGACGTGGTCGGGTTCACCAAAGGGCTGCGGGCCCTGGTCGCCGACGACGGCTGGGTCTCCGTCGAGGTGCAGCACCTGCTGACCCTGATCGAGGAGAACCAGTACGACACGATCTACCACGAGCACTTCCAGTACTACACGGTCGCGTCCGCGATCCGGGCCCTGGCGAGCGGCGGACTCGCACTCGTGGACGTCGAGTTGCTGCCCACGCACGGCGGTTCCATCCGGTTGTGGGCCCGGCCCGCGGAGGTGGCCGGGGAGCCGACCCCGCGGGTGGCCGACGTGCTGGCCCGGGAGAAGGCCGCCGGGCTCCAGGAGCTGTCCGGGTACACGGAGTTCTCCGCCCGGGTGGCCAAGGTGCGCCGGGACCTGCTGCGGTTCCTCATCGAGGCGGCCGAGCGCGGTGAGACGGTCGTCGGCTACGGCGCCCCGGGCAAGGGCAACACCCTCCTCAACCACTGCGGCATCCGGCCCGACCTGCTCGCGTACACGGTCGACCGCAACCCCTACAAGCACGGCAGGTTCACACCCGGCACCCGCGTTCCGATCCTGCCGCCCGAGCGGATAGCCGCCGACAAGCCGGACTGGGTGCTCGTCCTCCCGTGGAACCTGCGGGCCGAGCTGGTCGAGCAGCTGTCCTTCGTGGGCGAGTGGGGCGGCCGGCTGGTCTTTCCCATCCCGGAACTGAGCATTGTCGAGGTCAAGGCATGAAGGTCGTACTGTTCTGCGGCGGTTACGGGATGCGGATGCGGAGCGGTGCCGCGGACGACGTGCCCAAGCCGATGGCGATGGTCGGCCCCAGGCCGCTGATCTGGCACGTCATGCGCTACTACGCCCACTTCGGGCACAAGGAGTTCATCCTGTGCCTCGGGTACGGGGCCCATCACATCAAGGACTTCTTCCTCAACTACGAGGAGACGACCTCCAACGACTTCGTGCTGCGGGACGGGCGCACCGAGCTGCTGTCCACCGACATCGCCGACTGGACGATCACGTTCGCCCAGACCGGCATCGAGTCGCCGATCGGGGAGCGGCTGCGCCGAGTGCGGCACCACCTGGACGGCGACGAGATGTTCCTCGCCAACTACGCCGACGTGCTCACCGACGCCCCGCTGCCGGAGATGATCGACCGGTTCGCCCGCCGCGACGCCGGCGCGTCGATGATGGTGGTGCCGCCGCAGTCCTCGTTCCACTGCGTGGACCTGGGCGAGGACGGCCTGGTGGGAGGCATCACCGCGGTGAGCGACATGCCGCTGTGGGAGAACGGCGGCTACTTCGTGCTCCGTCAGGAGGTCTTCGACCACATCCCGGAGAACGGGGACCTGGTGGCCGACGGCTGCGCCCGGCTTGCCAAGCAGGGGCGGCTGGTGGCGCACCGGCACCGCGGCTTCTGGAAGCCGACCGACACCGTGAAGGAACGGGCCGCGCTCGACGAAGCGTATGCCCGCGGCGACCGCCCGTGGGCCGTGTGGGAGCGGGACAGCGTCGGAGCGGGGGCGTGATCCGGCTCGGGGCCGGGCCCCTGGACCGGATCGTCGCGGTGGGCGCGCACTGCGACGACATCGCCATCGGCGCGGGCGGCACGCTGCTGACGCTGTGCCTCGCGCGGCCGGGTGTCCGCGTCGACGCGCTGGTGCTCTCCGGCGGGGGCGGCGAGCGGGAGCAGGAGGAGCGGGCCGCGCTCGCCGCGTTCTGCCCCGGCGCCGATCTGCGGCTGACCGTGCTCAAGCTGCCGGACGGCCGGCTGCCCGCGCACTGGGAGGAGGCCAAGGCCGCGGTCGAGGAGCTGCGCGAGCGGACCGAGCCGGACCTGATCCTCGCACCGCGCACCGGGGACGCGCACCAGGACCACCGCGGCCTGGCGCGGTTGCTGCCCACCGCGTTCCGCGACCACCTCGTACTGGGCTACGAGATCGTCAAGTGGGACGGCGATCTCGGCCGTCCGACGGCGTACCAGCCGCTGTCCCCGGAGACCGCCGAACGGAAGGTCCGGCTGCTGCAGGAGCACTACCCCTCGCAGCGGCACCGGCCCTGGTACGACCGGGAGGCCTTCCTCGGTCTCGCACGGATCCGCGGCATCGAATGCCACGAGCGCTACGCCGAGGCGTTCGACGTCACCAAACTCACGCTCCATCTGGGGGGATGAACCATGCGCGTACTGCTGACCGGACATCAGGGCTACCTGGGCACCGTGATGGCCCCGGTCCTCACCGCCGCCGGGCACGAGGTCGTCGGCCTCGACGCCGGACTGTTCGCCGACTGCGTCCTGGGCCCGTCGCCCACGGACCCGTCGGGGCACCGCGTCGACCTGCGCGACGTCACGGCCGACCACGTGGCCGGGGTGGACGCCGTGATCCACCTCGCCGCGCTGTCCAACGACCCGCTGGGATCGCTGGCGCCGGAGCTCACCTACGACATCAACCACCACGCCTCCGTACGGCTGGCCCGGCTGGCCCGCGACGCCGGGGTGCGGCGCTTCCTGTACGCGTCCACCTGCTCGGTCTACGGCGCGGCGGGCGGTGACGAGCTGGTGGGCGAGGAGGCCCCGCTGCGCCCGGTGACGCCGTACGCGGAGTCCAAGGTGCGGGTGGAGGACGACCTGCACGCGCTGGCCGACGGCGACTTCACTCCGGTGTTCATGCGCAACGCCACCGCCTTCGGCTACTCCCCCAGGCTGCGCGCCGACATCGTGCTGAACAACCTGGTGGGCCACGCGCTGCTGTCCGGCGAGGTGCTCGTGCTCTCCGACGGCACCCCCTGGCGGCCGCTGGTGCACGCCGCCGACATCGCCCGTGCCTTCACGGCCGCCCTGACCGCGCCACGGGAAGCGGTGCACGACCGGGCGTTCAACATCGGCAGCGAGGCCAACAACGTCACGGTCGCCGAGATCGCCGAGCAGGTCGCCGAGGCGGTGTCCGGCTCGAAGGTGGTGATCACCGGGGAGAACGGCGCCGATCCACGGTCGTACCGGGTGGACTTCTCCCGGTTCCGCGCCGCGATCCCCGGCTTCGACTGTGAGTGGACGGTGAAGCGGGGCGCGCTCGAACTCGCCGACGCCTACCGCGAACACGGCCTCACCCAGGAGGACTTCGACCGGCGCTTCACCCGGCTCGCCGTGTTGCGCGCGGCGTCCGACGCGGGTGCCGTCGACGACACCCTGCGATGGCGCCGATGACCGCTGTCGGCGAGGAGATGCACGCCCTGGTGGAGCGGCTCTACCCGCTCTGCCGGAGCATCACCGGCGACGGGGTGCGCGCCACCCTGGAGATCGTCGGCGAGTACGTCCCGCTGCGGGTGCACGAGGTACCGACCGGGACGCAGGTGCTCGACTGGACGGTGCCGCAGGAGTGGAACATCCGGGACGCCTACATCGCGGACGCCGCCGGCGACCGGGTCGTCGACTTCGCCGCGTCCAGTCTGCACGTGCTCGGCTACAGCGTGCCGGTGTCGCGGACCATGCCGCTGTCCGAGCTGCGCGAACACCTGCACACCCTGCCGGACCATCCCGGTTGGGTGCCGTACCGCACCAGCTACTACAAGCCGGAATGGGGGTTCTGCCTGGCCCAGGAGACCCTGGACGCGCTGCCGGACGGCGACTACGAGGTGTGCGTCGACTCCACCCTCGCGGACGGCCACCTCACCTACGCCGAGCACGTGGCCCCCGGGCAGGTCTCCGACGAGGTGATCGTCTCCTGCCACGTCTGCCACCCGTCGCTGGCCAACGACAACCTGGCCGGCATCGCGGTGGCGACGTTCCTGGCCCGGGCGCTGGCGGAGCAGACGCCCTACTACACCTACCGGTTCATCTTCGCGCCCGGCACCATCGGGGCGATCACCTGGCTGGCCCGCAACGCGGAGCGGATCGAGCGGGTCAAGCACGGCCTCGTGCTGGCCTGCGCCGGGGACCCGGGGCAACTGACGTACAAGCAGAGCAGGCGCGGCGACGCGGAGATCGACCGGGTGCTGCGGCATGTGCTGACCGCCTCCGAACGCCCGCACCGCATCACCGAGTTCACGCCGTACGGCTACGACGAGCGGCAGTTCTGCTCGCCCGGGTTCGACCTCGGCGTGGGCTCGCTCAGCCGGACCCCGTACGCCGGCTACCCCGAGTACCACACGTCGGCGGACAACCCGGACTTCGTCTCCCCGGAGGCGATGGCGGACACCCTCGCCGTCTGCCGCGAGGCGTTCTCGGTGCTGGACCGCAACCGGCGGTACGTCAACCTCAGTCCCTACGGCGAACCACAGCTCGGCAGGCGCGGGCTGTACGACTCGCTCGGCGGGCGCAGCGACGCGAAGCAGGCCCAGCTGGCCATGCTCTGGGTGCTCAGCCTCTCCGACGGCGAGCACGGTCTGCTGGACGTCGCCGAGCGGTCCGGGCTGCCGTTCGACACCGTCGCCGCCGCGGCCGGCGCCCTGCACGGCGCCGGGCTGATCAAGGCATGACGCGGATGGCCACCGGCGAGGAGAAGGCGACGGCACCGGCGGGATCCCCCCGGCGGGCCTTCGCCGGCCGGCTGTCCTGGGGGCTGGCCGACCAGGCGGCCTCCAGCATCAGCAACTTCGCGGTGGGGATCTGTGTGGCGCGCTCGCTGGGGGTGACCGCGTTCGGTGTGTTCAGCCTCGCCTGGGTGACGTACGGCGTGGTGCTCAACGTCTCCCGCGGCTTGGCCACCGATCCGCTCGTGGTGCGCTTCAGCGGCGTGTCCGACGCGTCCTGGCGGGGTGCGGTGGCCCGGTCGTCGGGTACCGCCCTCGGCGTCGGTGCCGCCATCGGAGCTGCCTGTCTGGTGGCCGGTCTCGCGCTCGGCGGGCGCGTGGGGCCCGCGTTCGCCTGCCTCGGCGTCATGCTGCCGGGGCTGCTGCTCCAGGATGCCTGGCGGTACGCGTTCTTCGCCGCCGGCACCG
The DNA here is from genome assembly GCF_042957035.1 of Streptomyces sp. NPDC008137. Lineage (NCBI taxonomy): Bacteria > Bacillati > Actinomycetota > Actinomycetes > Kitasatosporales > Streptomycetaceae > Streptomyces > Streptomyces sp. NPDC008137. The sequence goes on from NZ_JBIBHN010000018.1 coordinate 37,994, forward strand.
GGCGGAAGGCGTTCGTCAACGACGTCGTGTGGGGCGTCGCGCTCGTCCCGGCCATGGTGGTGGCGGCCCGGGTGGGCAGCGTGGCCGCCTTCGTGCTCGCCTGGGGCGCGTCCGCCACGGTGGCCGCCGCGTACGGCTACGTCCAGTCCGGCATCCTGCCCCGGGTGAGCCGGGCCCGCGCGTGGCTGCGCGAGCAGCGCGACCTCGGCTACCGGTACCTGGTCGAGAACGTCAGCCTCAGCGGCGCGAGCCAGCTGCGGGCCTACGGGCTCGGCGCGATCGCCGGGGTGGGCGCGGTGGGCGCGGTGCGGGGCGCCGAGCTCCTGCTCGGGCCGTTCCTCGCCGTGCTGATGGGGCTGTCGCTGGTCACCGTCGCGGAGGCGGCACGGGTGCTGCGGCGGGCCCCGTACCGCCTCGGCCGGTTCTGCCTCCTGCTGGGGGGCGGGCAGGCCGTCGCCGCGCTGCTCTGGGGCGGGGCGCTGCTCCTGATGCCGGACCGGCTCGGCGAGTTCGTGCTCGGCGACGTCTGGCACTCCACCGCCCAGCTCATCGTGCCGGTCACCCTCGGCGTCGCGGGCGCCGGCCTCGGCACCGGCGCGGCGGCCGGGCTGCGCGCGCTCGCCGCGGCCCGGCGCAGCCTGCGCTGCCAGCTGTTCGCCTCCGCCTGCTATGTCGCCGGCGGGCTCGGCGGAGCGGCCCTGGCCGGCACGGTCGGCTCGGCCTGGGGCGTCGCCGCCGCGACCCTCGCCGGCTCGGCCGTGTGGTGGCTCCAGCTGCGGTCGGCCCTGCGCGAGCGCCTGAAGGAACCCATACCTGAAGTGAGGACGTCATGACCGCCCATCCCCGGCTGAGCATCGGCCTGCCCGTGTACAACGGCGAGGAGTACTTGGCCGAGTCGCTCGACGCCCTGCTCGGCCAGACCTACGAGGACTTCGAGCTGGTCGTCTCCGACAACGCCTCGACCGACGGGACCGAGGACATCTGCCGCAAGTACGCGGCACAGGACTCACGCATCCGGTACATCCGGCTGCTTCGGAACATCGGCGCCGCGCCGAACCACAACTACGTGTTCACCGAGTGCCGCGGCGAGCTCTTCAAGTGGGCCTCGCACGACGACCTCTACGCCCGGGACCTGCTGCGGCGCTGCGTTCAGGCGCTGGACGCGCGGCCGGACGTGGTCCTCGCGCACTCCGACCAGGCGGTCATCGACGGCGAAGGGAAGGTGACGGTCCCGTACGAGTACGGGCTCGCCACCGCCTCCCCGCACGCGCCGGAGCGCTTCCGCAGCTTCCTGTTCGAGCCCGGTGGCGACGACTTCTACGGGGTGATGCGGGCCGACATGCTGCGCCGGGTGAAGCCGCACGACAGCTATCACCACGCGGACCGCACGTTCGTCGCCCAGCTCGTCCTGCAGGGCCCCTTCCACCAGGTGCCGGAGCTGCTGTACTTCCGCCGCGACCACCCCACCCGCGCCGAGCGGGCGAACCCTTCCAAGCGTTCCCGGTGCGTCAACCTGGACCCGCGCCGGGCGGGCCCGCTGCACCCGACGCCCCGGCTGCTGGCCGAGTACGTTCTGGGCTTCGTCTCGGCGATCCAGCGGGCGCCGCTGTCCGCGGCCGACCGGCGCGCCTGTTACCGCCACCTGGCCGCGTGGATGACCAGCCGGGTGCGGCCGGGCGCCGGCGAGCGGGTCGAGGACCGCTCCCCGGTCGACCCGGCCGGGCTCACCCTCTCCATCGACGGCCTCGTCGCAGGGCGCGAGGGGCGGCGGACATGAGAACTCCACTACGCGTCGGGGTGTTCGGCCTGCTCGGCTCCGGCAACCTCGGCAACGACGGATCGCTCGAAGCTGTTCTCGGGTACCTCCGCGCCGAGCACCCGGACGCGGTCGTGGACGCGCTGTGCGGCGGACCCGAGGTCGTCACGGCCCGGTACGGGATCGCCGCGACGCGGCTGCACTGGTACCGCGGGGAGTACCGGACCGCGTCACGTGCGGGCGCGATCGTGGGCAAGGGACTGGGCAAACTCGTCGACGTCGTCCGCACCGCCGCCTGGGTCCGCCGGCACGACGTGGTGATCGTGCCGGGCATGGGCGTACTGGAGGCCACGCTGCCGCTGCGGCCGTGGGGCTTCCCGTACTCCCTGTTCCTGCTCTGCGCGACCGGCCGGCTGTTCGGCACCAGGGTCGCGCTGGTCGGCGTCGGCGCCGCCCCGATCCGCGACCGGGCGACCCGTGCCCTGGTGCGCCGGTCGGCGCGGCTGGCCGCCTACCGGTCGTACCGCGACACCCTGTCCCGCGACGCGATGCGGGAGATGGGCGTGGACACCGCGCGCGACGAGGTCCACCCGGATCTCGCGTTCGCCCTGCCGGCACCACCGGCGAGCGGGCCGTCAGGCCCGCCGGGCCTGGTCTGCGTCGGCGTCATGGACTTCCACGGCGGCAACGACGACCGCGGCCGTGCCGAGGAGATCCACCGTCGCTATCTCGACGGGACAACCCGCTTCGTACGGGCGCTGGTCGAGGACGGCAGGCCGGTGCGGCTGCTCACCGGTGACGCGTGCGACGCGCCGGTGGTCGCCGCGATCCTCGACGCGGTGGACTCGCCGCTGGTCACGGCCGCGGAGGCGGTTTCGCTGGCCGATCTGATGAAGGAGACGACGGCAGCCGACACCGTGGTGGCGACCCGGTATCACAACCTGGTCTGCGCGCTGAAGACCGGAACGCCGACCCTCGCCCTCACCTACGCGGCGAAGAGCGACGCCCTCATGGACCGGATGGGCCTCGCCGCGTACTGCCATCCGGCCCGTGAGGTAGACGCCGACCGGCTGCTGGAGCAGTTCCGCGCGCTGGAGAAGCGCTCGGCGGAGCTACGGCAGACCCTGGCGGAGCGGAACCAGGCCGCCGCCCGGCAACTCGCAGCCCACTTCACCGCCTTGACGGCAGCCCTGTTCTCGTCGTTCTCAGCGAAGGAGACTCCATGAAGGCGACCGAAGTCCCGGAGGTGGCGGGCGCGTTCCTCTTCGAGCCGACGCCGTACGCCGACGAACGCGGCTTCTTCTGCCGCACCTTCGACGCCGATGTGGTCCGCTCGGTGGGCCTCGACCCGGACGCCTTCGTCCAGGACAGCATGTCCCGCTCCGTCCGGGGCGTGCTGCGCGGCCTGCACCTGCGCTCCGGCAAGGGCGAGGCCAAGCTGGTGCGGTGCTCGTACGGGAGGATCTTCGACGTCGTCGTGGACCTGCGGGCGGACTCACCGACCTACCGCAACGTGGCCACCTTCGAGCTGTCCGGCGAGACGCAGACGACCCTGTACATCCCGGCGGGATGCGCGCACGGCTTCCAGGCGCTGACCGAGACCGCCGACACCTCGTACCGGATCGACCGCCCGCACGATCCCGCCGAGGACGTGACGATCGCCTTCGACGACCCGGAACTCGCGATCCGTTGGCCGCTGCCTGCCACATCGATGTCCCAGCGGGACCGGGAGGCGCCGAGCCTCGCCGAGGTCCTGAAGCAGAGAGAGAGCTGAAGTCGGCATGGACATTGAGGAGTTCCATCTCCCCCGGTCGCAGGCGGCGAACGAGCGGCTGCACGCAATGGTCCCCGGGGGCGCGCACACCTACGCCAAGGGCGACGACCAGTACCCCGAGAACCTGGCCCCGGTCATCAGCCACGGCCGCGGCGCCCACGTGTGGGACGTCGACGGCAACCGCTACGTCGAGTACGGCTCCGGCCTGCGGTCGGTCAGCCTCGGCCACGCCCACCCGCGCGTGACCGAGGCGGTGCGGCGGGAGATCGACCGCGGCGGCAACTTCGTACGGCCGTCCATCGTCGAGGTCGAGGCCGCGGAACGCTTCCTGGCCACGGTGCCGACGGCCGAGATGGTGAAGTTCGCGAAGAACGGATCCGACGCCACCACCGCCGCGGTACGCCTCGCCCGCGCCGCCACCGGTCGTGCCCGGGTGGCCCTCTGCGCCGACCATCCGTTCTTCTCCGTCGACGACTGGTTCATCGGCACCACGCCGATGGCCGCCGGCATTCCCGCGGCGACCACCGGCCTCACCGTGACGTTCCCTTACGGGGACCTGGCCGCCACGGAGGAACTGCTCAGCCGGTACCGGGACGAGGTCGCCTGCCTGATCCTCGAACCCGCCACCCACACCGAGCCGCCGCCCGGCTACCTCGCCGGACTGCGCGAACTCGCCGACCGGCACGGCTGCGTCCTGGTCTTCGACGAGATGATCACCGGCTTCCGCTGGTCCGAGGCGGGTGCCCAGGGCCTGTACGGCGTCGTCCCCGACCTCTCCACGTTCGGGAAGGCGCTGGGCAACGGGTTCGCCGTGTCCGCGCTGGCCGGGCGCCGCGAGCTGATGGAGCGGGGCGGGCTGCGGCACTCCGGCGAGCGGGTGTTCCTGCTGTCCACCACGCACGGCGCGGAAACCCACTCCCTGGCGGCCGCGATGGCCGTGCAGGCCACCTACGTCGAGGAAGGGATCACCGCCCGGCTGCACGCGCTCGGCGAGCGGTTGGCGGCCGGTGTCCGCGAGGCCGCGGCGAGCATGGGCGTCGGCGACCACGTCGTCGTCCGGGGCCGGGCCAGCAACCTGGTCTTCGCCACCCTCGACGAGAACCTGCAACCGTCGCAGGAGTACCGCACCCTGTTCCTGCGCCGGCTCCTCTCGGGCGGGGTGCTGGCCCCGTCGTTCGTGGTGAGCAGCGCGCTCGACGACGCCGACATCGATCACACCGTCGATGTGGTGGCCCAGGCGTGTGCGGTGTACCGGAAGGCACTGGACGCCGCCGACCCCACCCCCTGGCTGGCCGGACGAGCCGTGAAACCGGTGTTCCGCCGCTCGGTATGAACCTGACGCGACGTCAAGGACGGTCCCGGCGACCGGCGTCGGCCACCCGGTCGACCAGCCACGCGGTCGCCGGTACCACCGCCAGCGCGGTGCACCAGCCGCCGAGGACGTCGGTCGGGTAGTGCGCGCCGAGGGCGACCTGCGCCCAGCCCATGGCGGCGCCGGCGACGAGCGCCGCGGTGAGCACGAGCACCGTGCCGGCCGTCCGGCCGAGGCCGAGCCGGCCGACCGCGAGCAGCGCCGCCACGAGGGCGAGCGCGGTGAGGAAGGCGGTGTGCCCGCTCGGGTAGGACAGGCTGTCGGCGCCGTGAATGGTGCGTCCCACCAGGGGCTTGAGCAGCTTCGTCGTCCCCACGGTCAAGCCTGCGCCTGCGACGACGAACGCCGCCGCGCGAGGGTGGCGAAGCAGCAGGCAGCCCGTCACGGTGGCCACGACCAGCGCCGCCGCTCCCAGGGGCTCCCCCAGGAAGTCCGTGGCCAGAGCGAGGTACCGCCACGGCGGCCGCGCACCGTCGACCGCCGGCTGCATCCACCCGTCCACCGTGCCGGGCTCGCCGTGCCCGGCGTACAGGGCCCCGAGCGCGACGACCATCAGCGCGGCGAGGGCCGCGATCAGCCCGAGCCACACGCGCAGCGCCGGGGGCAGCACCGCGGGCACCGACCGATGGGCGGCCATGACTGCCGGGCGCCAACTCCCCACGAACGAGCCCCCCGTCGTGTCCGACTCGGCCCGCTCGGGCGCCGTCAGTCTCTGGTGGCCACCCTAACCAACAGGCGGTGTCCGGGTACTGAAACCCGATCGCCGGACAGGTCGGCGCTCTGCTTGGCTCGTCCCATGAGCGATCTTCACATCCGCTGCGCGACCCTCCCGGACATCGACACCGTGCTGCGGTTCTGGCGCGAAGCCGCGGAAGGAACCAGCATCAGCGACGACCACGACGGAGTGGCCCGCCTCATCACACGAGACCCCGAGGCCCTGCTCCTCGCCGAGCGCGACGGGCTCCTCACCGGCACCGTCATAGCCGGCTTCGACGGATGGCGCTGCTCCGCCTACCGGCTCGCCGTACATCCGGACCACCGCCGGCAGGGCATCGCCACCGCCCTCCTGGAGGCCGCCGAACAGCGCTTCGCCGCCCTGGGCGGGCGACGCGTCGACGCCATGGTCCTGGAGGCCAACGAACAGGCCCATCACACCTGGGCCGCGGCCGGCTACCACCGCGAGGACCACTGGCGGCGCTGGGTCAAGCCCCTCATCGGCTAGGGCGGGCCCCTCATCGGCTGGGGAGGGTCTCAGGCCGGGGCGAGGACCCCGGCCACCAGCCGCTGGGCGTAGGCGGCGTCGAGGCCGTCCGGGCGGAAGAGGATGCGGTACATCACGGGTGCGACGACCCGGTCGATCACCGTCTCGACGTCGGGTGTCCGCTCCCCGCGTCCGGCCGCGCGGGCGAGGACGAGGCCGATCTGCTCGGCGGCGTAGGCCGAGCACTGGCCGGCGTTGCCGCCGTCCGGGTCGCCGAGCAGGGCGTCGCGGATGTAGGCGCGGCCGGCGGGCGAGGCCATCTCGTCGAGGAACTGCTCGGCCCAGGCCGTCAGGTCGGCCGCCAGGGTGCCGTGGTCGCCGGGCGCGGTGTCGGGCCGCAGGCGCTCGACGGCCACGTCCGACAGCAGTGCCGTCAGGTCGCCCCAGCGGCGGTAGATCGTCGACGGTGTGACGCCCGCGCGCTGGGCGACCAGCGGCACCGTCAGGGCGTCACGGCCCAGCTCCGAGGCGAGTTCGCGCACGGCGGCGTGCACCGATGCCTGGACCCGGGCGCTGCGGCCGCCGGGGCGCACCATCTGTCTGCTCACGGCACCCACCTTAAAGCGAACCCTTTGCGTCTGGGGCGGTGCTCATTCAGGCCGCGGGCGCGAGCTCGCGGGCGGGCCGGGTCTGTTCGTAGGCGTGGCCGACCCGCAGGAGCAGCCTCTCCCCGAGCGGCCGGCCGAGGAGCTGCATACCGATCGGCAGACCCTCGGTGTCGTGGCCGACCGGTACGGACAGGGAGGGCACGCCGGTGATGTTGGCGGGGGCGGAGAGCCGCACAAACGCGTCCGAGACGCCCTCGACGGTGCCGTCGGCCCAGGTGATCGTCTCCTGGCCGGCCCGGACCGCGGTCGCGGGGAGGGTGGGGGCGGCGATCAGGTCGACGTCGCGCAGCATGCTCGCCCACTCCCGCCGCATGAGGGTGCGGGAGCGCTGGGCCCGCAAGTAGTCGCCGGCGGGCATCAGTTCCCCGGCCTCCAGGAGGATGCGGACGTCGGCCTGGTAGAGCTCGGGGACCGTGCGCAGGGTGCTCTCGTGGTAGGCGGTGGCCTCGGGCACCATCAGGCCCCACTGGGTGGCCTGGATGTAGCGGGTCATGGGGATCTCGACGTCGACGAGCCGGGCACCGAGATCCCGGAGCCGGTCGATCGCGTTCCGGACGGCGGCCTCCACCTCGGCGTCGACGTGGTCGAAGTACCAGGTGCGCGGCACGCCGATCCGCAGTCCGGTCAGGTCGGTGCCCTCGGTCGGCCGGTGGTCCGCCGGGGGTGTGGCCAGGGAGGCGGGGTCGCGGGGGTCGTGGCCGGCCAGGGCGTCGAGGACCAGGCCCGCGTCCTCGACGGTGCGGGTGATCGGGCCGACGTGGTCCAGGGACCAGGACAGCGGGGTGACACCGTGGCGCGGGACGAGGCCGTAGGTCGGCTTGAGGCCGACGACCCCGTTGAGCGCGGCGGGGACGCGGATGGATCCGCCGGTGTCGGTGCCCAGTGCGAAGGTGGCGGTGCCCGCGGCGACGGCGACCGCCGATCCGCCGCTGGAGCCGCCGGCGACCCGGTCGAGGGCCCAGGCGTTGCCGGTCTGCGGGGTGGTCAGCCCGTAGGCGAACTCGTGGGTGTGGGTCTTGCCGACCAGGACGGCTCCGGCCGCCGACAGACGGGCGGCGACGGTGCTGTCGGTGCGCGCGCGGTGGCCGGCCCTGACCCGGGAACTGGCCGACGTCGCCAGTCCGGCCGCGTCGATCAGGTCCTTCAGCCCCATCGGGACGCCGTGCAGCGGACCGCGGTACCGGCCGGCCGCGATGTCCTGCTCGGCTTCGAGCGCGGCCCGGCGGGCGCGCTCGGCGGTGACGGTGACATAGGCCCCGAGCCGCGGCTCCATCTCTTCGACGCGCTCCAGCACGGAGTCGGCAAGCTCGACGGGGGACAGCCGCCGCGCCCGGATCAGGTCGGCGGCGGCGCCGAGGGTCAGTTCATACGGCTGCATCGTGGGCCTCCTGTGCGGCGCGATAGGCGGGGGCGGGCGGTGTGTCGCCGAAGTCGAGTTCGCGCAGGACGGCGACCACGGAGTGGATGTGGTCGGCGGTGGCAGCGACCGCGGCGTGCCGGTCGGCCGGCAGGGCGAGCCCGGCGCGGTGGGCCCAGCGGGCTGCTTCCGGGGGTGTGAGTTCGGTGCGGGCCATGGGCTCCCCATGTGAGCGATAAAAGCTAACTGTTTGCGTTAAGTCGACCGTAGGTCCTACGGTCGACTTAACGCAAACCGATTGCTTTAACAGATCGCTTCAAGCGCTCGAGGAGAGACCGATGACCACATGGACCGTGGGCGACCTCACCGTCCACCGCATCGACGAGGTCCTTCTGCCGCCCGCCACCGGACCGTGGCTGCTGCCCGACGCCACACCGGACGTCGTGGCGCGACTGGACTGGCTGCGCCCCCACTTCGCGGACGACGACGGCGTCCTGCGCCTGGACAGCCACAGCTTCGCGTTCACCGCCGGCGGGCTGCGCGTCCTGGTGGACACGGGCATCGGCAACGGCAAACAGCGGGCCAATCCCGCCTGGCACCGCCTCGACACCGACTACCTGCGACGCCTCACCGCCGCCGGCTTCCCCCCGGACTCGGTGGACTTGGTGATCCTCACCCATCTGCACGCCGACCACGTCGGCTGGAACACCCGGGAGGTGAACGGCGCCTGGGTGCCCACCTTCCCGCACGCCCGCTACCTGACCTCCCGCGTCGAGCGGGAGTTCTGGGCCGGGTATGCCATGGACGAGGCCCGCTCGCAGATGTTCCGCGACTCCGTGATCCCGGTGGAGGAGGCGGGGCGGCTCGACCTCGTCGACGTCCCCGCCGAGGGTGCCGAAGTCGCCCCGGGCCTGCGCCTGATCCCGACCCCGGGGCACACCCCCGGCCACCTCGCCGTGGAACTGACCAGTCGTGGACGTAGGGCGCTGATCACCGGCGACTGCGTCCACCACCCCGTCCAGCTCGCCCGCCCCGGCATCGGCGCCTGTGTCGACATCGACCCCGGACAGTCCGAGGTCTCGCGCCGGGGACTGCTGGACTCCCTGGCCGGTACGGACACCCTCCTCCTGGGCACCCACTTCGCCCCGCCCACCGCCGGCCGGGTCGTCGCCCACGAGGGCGCCTACCGGCTCGCGCCCGCCCCCGCCGACTCACCCTGAGCACCCCCGCGGAAGGACTTTGCCCATCCTTTAACCTTGGATGGCCACTCGGTTCTGCATGAAAGGTTGTGAGCGTCCGCCCATGGGCGAGCCTCCCCGTGCGCGACACCGCGCGTTCCGCCCCGTCCTGGAGAACCATGGAACGGGGGTGAACCGATGACCGAAGTGCTCCTCCTCCTGGCGGCGATCCTGCTCTCGCTCGCCTGCGGCGCCTTCGTGGCGGCCGAGTTCTCCCTCACCACGGTCGAGCGCGCCGAACTGGAGCGGGCGGTGGAGCGCGGCGAGCGGGGCGCGCAGGGAGCGCTGAAGGCCGTACGGAGTCTGACGTTCCAGCTGTCCGGGGCGCAGCTCGGCATCACCGTCACGAACCTGGTCGTCGGCATGCTCGCCGAGCCGTCGATCGCCGCGCTGATCGCCGGGCCGCTGGAGGACGCCGGTGTCTCGCGCTCGGCGTCGCACAGCCTCGCACTGGTGCTCGGCACGGCCGCCTCGACGGTGTTCCTGATGGTCGTCGGCGAGCTGGTTCCGAAGAACTGGGCGATCTCCTCGCCGCTGACCGTCGCCAAGACCGTGGGCAACGCCCAGCGCTGGTTCAGCGCCGCGTTCCGGCCCTTCATCACCCACCTCAACAACACGGCGAACCGGGTGGTGCGCCGGATCGGCGTGGAGCCCGCCGAGGAGCTGGCGTCGGCGCGGGGGCCGCAGGAGCTGGCGGCGCTGGCCCGTCACTCGGCCAAGGAGGGCGCCCTGGAGGCCGACACCGCCGAGCTGTTCGTGCGGACGCTGAACCTCGCCGACCTGACCGCGGAGAACGTGATGACGCCCCGGGTGCAGGTCGTCGCCCTAGAGGTGCAGGCGACCCTGGAGGACGTGGCGAACGCGACCCGGGCGACCGGGCTGTCGCGGTTCCCCGTCTATCGCGGCACCCTCGACTCCGTCGTCGGGACCGCGCATGTCAAGGACGTACTGGCGGTACCGGCCGAGCGCCGGACCCGGATCTATGTCTCCGAGTTGATGCGCGAACCACTGCTGGTCCCGGAGACACTCACCGTCGACCGGCTCCTGGACCGGCTCTCCGGCAAGCGCACGATGGCCGTCGTGATCGACGAGTACGGCGGTACGGCGGGCGTGGCCACCCTGGAGGACATCGTCGAGGAGGTCGTCGGCGAGGTGCGCGACGAGCACGACCCGCACGAGCTGCCGGACCTCGCCCCGGCCGGCACGGACGAGGCCGGGCATGCCCTGTACTCGGCCGACGGCTCCGCGCGCGTGGACCACCTGGAGCGGGTCGGGCTGCGGGCGCCGGAGGGTCCGTACGAGACGCTGGCCGGGCTGGTGGCGACGGTGCTGGGCCGGATACCGGCCGCCGGTGACACCCTCGAGGTCGCCGGCTGGCGGATGGAGGTCCTGGACGCGACGGGCCGCCGGGCGGCGCGGGTCCGGCTGCGGGCGCCCCTCGACGACGAGAAGCCCGACGAGAAGGGAGCGGAGCTGTGACCGCGGTACAACTGCTGATCGGTCTGGCGACGCTCGTCGTCAACGCCTTCTTCGTCGGTGCCGAGTTCGCGCTGATCTCGGTGCGCCGCAGCCAGATCGAGCCCTACGCCGACCGGGGTGACCGGCGCGCCAAGAGCGTGCTGTGGGGCCTGGAGCACGTGTCGGCGCTGATGGCCGCCGCGCAGCTCGGCATCACGCTGTGCACGCTGGTGCTGGGTGTGGTGGCCGAGCCCGCGATCGCGCATCTGCTGGAGCCGGTGTTCCACGCGGTGGGCGTGCCCGAGGGCGCGGGGCACGCGGTCTCCTTCGTGATCGCGCTGTCCCTGGCCACGTATCTGCACATGCTGCTCGGCGAGATGGTGCCGAAGAACATCGCGCTCGCCGAGCCGGTGCGCAGCGCGCTGGCGCTCGGCCCGCCCCTGGTCGCGCTGTCCCGGGCACTGCGCCCGGTGATCTTCACGATCAACGCCTTCGCCAACACGCTGCTGAAGCTGCTGCGCGTGGAGGCCCGGGACGAGGTCGCCGCCTCCTACTCGGACGCCGAGATAGCGCAGATCGTGAAGGACTCCAGCCAGGCCGGCCTCATCGACGACCGCGCCCAGGAGCGGCTGCACGACGCGCTGGAGCTGGGCCGCCGCCCCGTGCGCGACGTGGTGCTGCCGCTGGAGAGGGTGGTGTACGCGAGCGTGGGCGTCACCCCGGACGAGCTGGAGCAGCTGACGGCGGAGTCCGGGTTCTCCCGGTTCCCGGTGGTGGACGAGGGGCGGCGGATCGTCGGCTATCTGCATGTGAAGGACGCCCTGGACGCCGTGGGGCGCGATGTGCCGTTCCGGCTGCGGGACATGCGGCCCATCGCGCGCGTGCGGGAGCACACACCACTGGACGACGTCCTCACCGCGATGCGCGGCAGCCGCACGCATCTCGCGGCGGTCCTCGGTGAGGACGGACGGCTGGCCGGTCTCGTGACCATGGAGGACGTGCTGCGGGAGCTGTTCGGCCAGCGCACGTGAGGGGGCTCTCGCCGGCTGACCGACTGCTGGGTATGTGCACGGGATATCATTTTCGCCGCCATGCACACGAATCCCACGTACAGCAGCCTCGTCGCGGTCGGCGACTCCTTCACCGAGGGCATGTCGGACCTGCTGCCCGACGGCACCTACCGCGGCTGGGCCGACCTGCTCGCCGCACGGATGGCGGCCGGCGCACCCGGCTTCCGCTACGCCAACCTCGCGGTGCGCGGCAAGCTGATCCAGCAGATCGTCGACGAGCAGGTGGACGTGGCGGCGGCCATGAAGCCCGATGTGATCACCCTGGTCGGCGGGCTCAACGACACGTTGCGGCCCAAGTGCGACATGGGCCGGGTGCGCGCCCTCCTGGAGGAGGCCGTGGAGCGGCTGGCCCCGTCGTGCGAGCAGCTCGTGCTGATGCGCAGCCCGGGCAGGCGGGGTCCCGTCCTTGAGCGGTTCCGGCCGCGCATGGAGGAGCTGTTCGCCTGCGTCGACGAGCTCGCCGACCGGCACGGCGCGCTCGTCGTCGACCTCTACGGCGCCCCCTCGCTCGGCGATCCCCGGCTGTGGGACGTGGACCGGCTGCATCTGACGGCCGAAGGCCACCGCCGGGTCGCCGAGGCCGTGTGGCAGACGCTCGGCTACGAGCCCGAGGACACCGAGTGGCGCACGCCGATGCCGACGACGCTGCCGCCGGGCTGGGTCATGCGCCGCGCGGCGGACGTCCGTTTCGCCCGGCAGTACCTGCTGCCCTGGATAGGCCGCCGTCTGACGGGCCGCTCCTCGGGCGACGGCCTGCCGCCCAAGCGCCCGGAGCTGCTGCCGTACGAGCTGTAGGTCCCGCCACACCGCCCCTGCGCCCACGGCACCGCGGATCTCTCGTAGGTTCCGACGAAAAGGCCGGTGCGCCGGCCTGCACGAAGCGCCAGTAGAATCCGTCCACGTGACTTCCGCTCCCGCCAAGCCCCGCATCCCGAACGTCCTCGCCGGACGGTACGCCTCCGCCGAGCTCGCCACGCTCTGGTCCCCCGAGCAGAAGGTGAAGCTGGAGCGTCAGCTCTGGCTCGCCGTGCTGCGCGCCCAGAAGGACCTCGGGATCGAGGTGCCGGACGCGGCGCTCGCCGACTACGAGCGTGTTCTCGACACCGTCGACCTGGCCTCCATCGCCGAGCGCGAGAAGGTCACACGGCACGACGTGAAGGCGCGCATCGAGGAGTTCAACGACCTCGCCGGGCACGAGCACGTGCACAAGGGCATGACCTCCCGCGACCTCACCGAGAACGTCGAGCAGCTGCAGGTCCGGCTCTCGCTGGAGCTGATGCGCGACCGCACGGTCGCCGTCCTGGCACGGCTGGGCAAGCTGGCGGGCGAGTACGGCGAGCTGGTCATGGCCGGCCGCTCGCACAACGTCGCCGCGCAGGCCACCACCCTCGGCAAGCGCTTCGCGACCGCCGCTGACGAGCTGCTCGTGGCCTACGGCCGCGTCGAGGAGCTGCTGGGCCGCTACCCGCTGCGCGGCATCAAGGGCCCGGTCGGCACCGCGCAGGACATGCTGGACCTGCTGGGCGGGGACGCCGCGAAGCTCGCGGAGCTGGAGCAGCGGATCGCCACGCACCTGGGCTTCTCGCAGGCGTTCACCTCGGTCGGCCAGGTCTACCCGCGCTCCCTGGACTACGAGGTCGTGACGACGCTGGTGCAGCTGGCGGCGGCGCCGTCGTCGCTGGCGAAGACGGTCCGGCTGATGGCCGGGCACGAGCTGGTCACCGAGGGCTTCAAGCCGGGCCAGGTCGGCTCCTCGGCGATGCCGCACAAGATGAACACCCGCTCCTGCGAGCGCGTCAACGGCCTGATGGTGATCCTGCGCGGCTACGCCTCGATGACGGGCGAGCTGGCGGGCGACCAGTGGAACGAGGGCGACGTGTCCTGCTCGGTGGTGCGCCGGGTCGCGCTGCCGGACGCGTTCTTCGCGCTGGACGGACTGCTGGAGACGTTCCTGACGGTGCTGGACGAGTTCGGCGCGTTCCCGGCGGTCGTGGCCCGTGAGCTGGACCGGTACCTGCCGTTCCTCGCCACCACCAAGGTGCTGATGGGTGCCGTGCGCGCGGGCGTGGGCCGGGAGCTCGCGCACGAGGCGATCAAGGAGAACGCCGTCGCCTCCGCGCTGGCGATGCGCGAGCAGGGCGCCGAGCGCAACGAGCTGCTCGACAAGCTGGCCGCCGACGCGCGCGTTCCGCTCGACCGCGCCCAGCTCGACGCGCTGATGGCCGACAAGCTGTCCTTCACGGGTGCCGCGGGCGACCAGGTCGCCACCGTGGTCGCCCGGGTCGAGGAGATCGTGAAGCAGCACCCCCAGGCCGCGGGCTACACGCCCGGCGCGATTCTCTGACGCGCCGCATGGCGCGCTTCACGCCCGAGGAGTTGGAGGCCGCTCGCGACCGGGTCGTACCGGACGTGGTCGCGGACGGTCTGCGGGTGCTGTTCTGCGGGATCAACCCGGGGCTGATGACGGCCGCCACGGGCCATCACTTCGCCCGCCCCGGCAACCGCTTCTGGCCGGTACTGCACCGGTCCGGTTTCACCCCCCGGCTGCTGAAACCCTCCGAACAACGGGAGTTGCTCTCGTACGGGCTCGGCATCACCAACGTGGTGGAGCGGCCGACCGCCCGGGCCGACGAGCTGAGCGCCGAGGAGTACCGGGAGGGCGGGCGGCTGCTCGCCCTGAAGGCGGAGCGGCTGCGCCCGGGCTGGCTGGCGGTGGTGGGGGTGACCGCGTACCGTGCCGCGTTCGACGACCGGAAGGCTCAGGTCGGTCCGCAGTCGCGGGCGTTCGGGGACACACGTGTGTGGGTGCTGCCCAACCCGAGCGGGCTGAACGCGCACTGGACGGCCGAGACCATGGCGGAGGAGTTCGGACGGCTGCGGGAAGCCACGGAGGCCTGACCGGTCACGGCGGGTCCGTCTCCGTGATCACGGCCAGCAACCGCACGTCGTGGGAGGGGTCCTGGTCCGCGACCGCCACGACGACCCAGCGGCCGGTGCCCTCCACCTCCCACACGTGCGCCACTCCGGCCCACGCGCTCAGCTCGGCCCAGGGCCGGGGTATCTCCTCCCGCTCGGTGCGCAGGAGGACGGTCTGCAGGTTGTAGGGGTCCGTGTCACCCCAGCGCGAGGCCAGCAGTTCGTAGACGGCGTCACGGTCCTTCTCGAACTGGTCGATCGTCACGGCCCGGGTCGCGGGGTCGCCGTAGGGCCCGCTCTCTAACACCGCCACGTGGTACCCGGGTCCTGACGCGCCGACGTCCGACGGGCCGTGCTCCGCCGGAAAGGGGCGGTAGCACAGCTCGTCGACGAGGGCGATGTGCTGTGCGATGCTCATGGGTCCAGTAAACCCGCACCCACTGACACTTCGGGCGACACATGGCGGGGCATCAACGCCGTTGCCGGTCAGGCGTCCCGGCGGCGCACGCTCCACGCTCCCGCGAGCAGTGCGGCGGCCGTCCACAGCGCGGTCACCGCGAGCCCCGGCCACGGACCGAGGGAAGACCCCTCGTGCGTCCCCCGAAGGACCAACTGTCCCGCCTTGTCGGGCAGGAAGTCGGCGACCGTGCCCGTCGCGTCGCCGATCACGAACGACACGATCAGGATGAACGGGATCAGCAGGGACAGAGTGGCCATGCCACTGCGCAGCAGGGCGGCCAGCCCGGCGGCGAACAGGGCCATCAGCATCAGGTAGACGCCGCAGCCCACGACGCCCCGCACCTGCTCGCCGACACTGAGACCGTCGGCTGCCGGTCCGAGCGCCGCCCGCGCCACGAGGAGAGCGGCTAGCGCCGTCACCAGCCCCACCAGTAGGGCCGGTACGGCGATGACTATCGCCTTCGCCGCGAACCACCGGCCGCGCTGCGGAACCGCGGCCAGCGAGAGCCGGAGCGCCCCCGGGTGGAACTCCGACGAGACGGCCACGGCCCCGAAGGCGATGGCCGCGATCTGGCCGGGCAGGACCCCGGACAGGGCCGTGAACAGCGGATCGAACCCCGGCTCCGACGTGTCGGAGACACCGGCGATCGCGGAGAACGCCGTGGTCGCGGCGAACAGGGCCAGCAGGGCTCCCGGGAGCGAGCGGAGCGTACGGATCTTCAGCCACTCGGAGCGGAGGACGGGGGTGAGTTCCATGGTTCAGGCCTCCTGGGGCTGTGCGGTGAACTCGGTCTCGGCGGAGGTGAGGTCGAAGTAGGCCTGCTCCAAGGTGCCTTCCTCGGCCGCGAGTTCCAGGACAGGTACACCCGCGGCCGAGGTGATGCGGCCGATGTCGTCCACGCGTGCGTGGTGCACGGTCCAGTGGCCGTCCACGTGCTCCTCGGCATCGTGGCCGTGCCGGGCTAGGGCGCTCTTGAGCCCGGTGGGGTCGCTCGTGCGGATGCGTACGCGAGGCCGCACGCGTGCGTGGATGAAGTCCCGCATCGGGGTGTCGGCCAACAGCCGTCCCCGGCCGAGGACGACGAGGTGGTCCGCGAAGGACGCGGTCTCGTTCATCAGATGGCTGGAGACCAGGACCGTCCGCCCCTCCCCCGCGAGCCGTCGCAGCAACTGCCGGATCCACACGATGCCTTCGGGATCGAGGCCGTTGGACGGCTCGTCCAGCATGACCACCTCGGGGTCGCCCAGCAGGGCGGCGGCGATGCCGAGTCGCTGGCGCATGCCCAGGGAGTACGTCCGCACACGGCGCCGCGCCACCGAGGCCAAGCCCGTCTCCTCCAGTACCTCGTCGACGCGGCGGTCCGGAACGCGGTTGCTCACGGCCAGGACACGGAGGTGGTCGCGGGCGGTACGGGAGCCGTGGGCGGCCTGCGCGTCGAGCAGGGCGCCGACGTGGCGCAGGGGTTCGCGCAGGGCCGGGTAGGCACGGCCGCCGATGGTGGCGGTTCCGGCGGTCGGACGATCGAGGCCGAGCACCAGCCGCATGGTGGTGGACTTCCCGGCGCCGTTGGGGCCGAGGAAGCCGGTGACGCGGCCGGGCAGCACGCGGAACGTGAGGTCGTCGACGGCGCGCTTGGTGCCGAACTCCTTGGTGAGGGACTGGACGTCGATGCTGGTCATGGCAGCAGCCTGGCCGGTGGTGCGGGGTGCAGGCCTCCCCCGGCGGTGGAGATCGCCTCCCCCGTGCGGGGGAGGTCCCTTGTCAGTGGCGGCTGGCACGATGACGCAATGGTCCGCAGGCTGCGCCCGCTCACGCGGGCGGTGACGTACAAGCGGTGGCTGCACATCGTGGTGGCCATCGTGTGGCCGTCGTTGTGGCTGTTCGTCGAGGAGGCGTGGTGGACGCAGGTCACGGCCGCCGTGCTGCTCGGACTCGCGGGCCTGGTGCCCGTCACGCGGGTCGTGGAGGGATTCCAGGCCAGGCTGCTGCTGATCGACCACCGGCAGGACGGTGAGAGCCCGGAGATCGTGGCCACCCCATCGGCCACGTGGGCCGATCGAGGGCGGACGGTGTTGTGGCTGGAGGCACGGCTGGTCTTCGGCTGGGTGGTGGCCCACCTCTCCCTCCAGCTCCCCTTTCTCGCGGTCGACTTGCTGACGACAGGGCTCGGTCTCGAGCCCCTCGCTGACGGATTCGTGACCGTCGAGGAGAACCACTGGTGGCACGCCCCACTCGCGCTCGTGCCTTTGATCTTGTGCCCCGTGGTCGTGGTGTGGTCGGGTCACTTCGTCACCGCGCTGGCCGGGCGGCTCCTCGGGCCGTCGCCCGCCGAACAAATGGCGGCGCTGGAGGAACGCACCGAACAGTTGCTGGAACGCACGCGCATCGCCCGCGAGTTGCACGACTCCATCGGGCACGCGCTCACGGTCGCCGTTGTGCAGGCGGGGGCGGCCCGGGCGGCCGGCGACCCGGAGTTCACGGACCGGGCGCTGAGCGCCATCGAGGAGACCGGCCGCGCAGCCCTGGAGGACCTGGAGCGTGTGCTGGGCGTCCTGCGCGAGTCCCGGAAGCCCGTGAGCAGCAGACCGACGCTGGCGGACGCCGACCGCCTGCTGGATTCGGCGCGCGCATCCGGGGCGAAGGTCGACGCCGAGGTGACGGGGCCCGTGGACACCGTGCCGGGGCCGGTGTCGCGGGAGGGCTACCGGATCCTCCAGGAAGCCCTGACCAACGTGCTGCGGCACGCGGGTGCCGTTCCGACCCTGGTCCGCGTCCAGGTCAGCGACGGCACCCTCGTCCTCGCGATACGCAACCCGCTGCCCGAGCCGATGTCCGGCCCCGGCCCCGGACGCGGCAGCGGTCTGCGCGGCATACGTGAGCGCGCCGCCCTGCTCGGCGGACGGGCCACCACCGGCCCCGACCAAGGCGACTGGCAGGTCCATGTCGAACTGCCGCTGAGTTGATCTACGCTGTCCGAATGCCGGTCACCGTTCTCCTCGTCGACGACGAACCCCTCGTACGCGCGGGACTGCGGGCCGTGCTGGAAGCACAGCCCGACATCGAGGTCGTCGGGGAGGCCGCGGACGGGGCCGCGGTGATCCCGCTCGTGCGGCGGCTGCGGCCCGATGTGGTCGCCATGGATGTGCGGATGCCGCTGCTGGACGGTATCGAGGCCACCCGGGCGCTGCTGCGGACCGTCGACGAGCCGCCGCGGATCCTGGTGGTGACGACCTTCGAGAACGACGAGTACGTGTACGAGGCGCTGCGCGCCGGGGCCGACGGTTTTCTGCTCAAGCGGGCCAGGCCGGCCGAGATCGTGCACGCGGTGCGGCTGATCGCCGAGGGCGATTCGCTGCTGTTCCCGGCCTCGGTGCGGCAGCTCGCCGCCGAGTACGGCGACGACGGCGGGAACCGCGCGGCGCGGGCCCTGATGGAGCGGGCCCAGCTCACCGAGCGCGAGGCCGAGGTGCTGCGGCTGATGGCGCGGGGTCTGTCGAACGCGGAGATCGCCGCCCGGCTGGTCGTCGGGACGGAGACCGTGAAGTCGCATGTCAGCGCGGTGCTTGCCAAGTTGGGAGCGAGGGACCGGACCCAGGCGGTGATCGCCGCGTACGAGTCGGGGTTCGTGACGCCCGGCTGATCGGGGAGGGCCGGTGCGGGACCCTCGCCGGGGCGCGCCGCGCCGAGTACGATCCGGCCAACACGCGCGCGACCTGGGAGGACGGACGGTGGGGCGGCTGACCGGCGGGGATCCCTCGCTGCTGCGAAGGATCAACTCCGCGGTGGTGCTGCACGCGCTGCGTGCCACGGACTGCGCGACGCTGACCGAGATCACCCGGGTGACGGGACTGTCCCGGCCGACCGTCGAGGGCGTCGTCGAGGGGCTCATCGAGGCCGGACTCGTCGTCGAGAAGGCGGCCGAGGAGGGTGCCGCCCGGCGGCAGGGGCGCCCGGCGCGGCGCTTCCGGTTCCGCGCGGAGGCCGGCCATCTGCTGGGGCTGGAGATCGGACCACACCGAGTGGCCGCGCTGCTGGCCGATCTGGACGGCCGGGTGATCGGCTCCCAGGCCAAGGACGTGGCCGAGACGGCGGGGGCCGACGAGCGGCTGGAGCGGCTGCGCGGGGCGGTCGCCGAGCTGCTGCGCCGGGCCGGTGTCGCACGGGGCTCGCTGCGCGCCGTGGGCGTGGCGACGCCCGGGATCGTCGAGGCGGACGGCACGGTACGGCTGGGCACCGCGCTGCCGGGGTGGACGGGGCTGCGGTTGGGCGAGCGGCTGAGCCGGTCCTTCAAGTGCCCGGTCCTGGTCGAGAACGACGCCAACACGGCTGCCGTCGCCGAGCACTGGAAGGGCGCGGCCACCGAGTCGGACGACGTGGTGTTCGTGCTCGCGGGACTCAGCCCGGGCGCCGGTTCGCTGATCGGGGGGCGGCTGCACCGCGGCTACGGCGGGGCGGCCGGCGAGATCGGCGCCCTGCATCTCCTGGGCCGGGAGGTCACCCCGGAGACCCTCCTCTCCACCACCGACGAACCCCTGCACCCACTCGACGAGCAGGCGGTCGCCGAGGTCTTCGCACAGGCCCGCGAGGGCGACCAGCGGGCCCGCGCGGCCGTCGACCGCTTCATCCAGCGCCTGGTCCACGACGTGGCGGCCCTCGTCCTCGCCCTCGACCCGGAACTGGTCGTCATCGGCGGCTGGGCGGCGGGCCTGGACGGCGTCCTGGACCCCCTCCGCCAGGAACTGTCCCGCTACTGCCTCCGCCCCCCACAGGTCACCCTCTCCCGCCTCGGAGACGCGGCAGTGGCGACCGGCGCCCTGCGCCTGGCATTGGACCACGTGGAGGAACAACTCTTCGCGGTGGAGCAACGTCCCCGTTAGGCAACGCCCCCTCAGGGGCGCGGGTAACTGCGCGAACAGCCACGACGCGCCCGCGGTCCCCCACTCACCGCCCCCCACGGCGCCAGGGTCAGGACGCCTGCCGCTGAGGCCCGTCGTGAATCTCCACCCCACCCGAGTCACCGAAGGTCAACCGGCACGTGTCAGCACGATAGGTCGCAACCGACAGCGCGGCTGTACGCCCCTCGGACACGAAACGAGTCGTGACAACAAGGACGGGCGCCCCAGGCAGCCGATCCAACTCCTTCGCATCATCGGCCCCGGCGGAGCCGAGCTCCACCGCGTTCTCCTGCCGCCCCAGCTCCAGCCGCTGCAACTCCCGCAGCACCGCACGCGCACGTGCCGCTCCGGACGGCGCGTCTATGCCGGAGAGCTCGGGCACCGAGGACTCGGGGATGTAGAGCAGTTCCGCGGCCACCGGCCGGCCGTTCGACACACGGGAGCGGCGCACGACGTGGACGGCCTCGTCACGGCCGGTCTCCAGCGCCTCGGCGACAGCCGCCGACGGCACCGCCGACACGCAGTCGACGGGCTGCCAGGCGTCCTCGGACCCGCCGGGCCAGGTGTGCGGGCCGGTACCGAGGGAGACACCCACGCGCGGCGGGGCGACGGTCGTGCCGACACCGCGGCGGCGCTGCAGCCTGCCTTCCAGTTCGAGCTGCTCCAGGGCCTGGCGGAGTGTGGCGCGGGCGACGCCGAAACGGGCCGCGAGATCGCGCTCGTTGGGCAGGATCTCCCCCACCGAGAACTCCGAGTCGAGCGCTTCACTGAGCACGGTCTTGAGATGCCAGTACTTCGGTTCCGGCACCGATTCCAGCTGCGTGGTCCCCACCCTGTCCTCCGCGTTCGCCGTGGTCGGCGGCGTTTTGGCGCCCTTGTTTTTTAAAGGTTGTTTCACTTCTCTGCGACCATAGGACGGCCCTGATCCTTGGTCAAGACCAATGGCCGGGAACGTTCACGGGGCGTTCATGCGAGGCCTGCGGGACTGCGACGGCACCCGCTACCCGGCCGCCAGCGACCGCAGCTTGTCGGGGTTGCGGACGATGTAGACCGCTTGGACCCGCCCGTCGGCGACGTCGAGCTGGAAGACGGAGTCGGGCTTGTCACCGGACAGGACCAGCATGGCCGGTCCGCCGTTGAGCTCCAGGAAACGCACGGAGAAGTCCGGGACGTCGCCCTTCCGCGCGGCGCCGACGAGGAAGCGGCCCACCTTGTCCGCCGTCCGGACGACCCGCAGCGGGGCCCGCGCCTTGCCGCCGCTGTCGCCGACGAGACGGACGTCCGGGGCGAGCAGCGCCATCAGCCCTTCGAGGTCGCCGTCGGCCGCCGCGGCGAGGAACCGTTCGGTGAGGTCACGGCGCTGGGCGGGGTCGACCTCGTAGCGGGGCCGGCGCTCCTCGACGTGCTTGCGGGCCCGTCCGGCCAGCTGGCGCACCGCCGCCTCACCGCGGTCGAGCATGGCGGCGATGTCGGCGTACGGGAAGCCGAAGGCCTCGCGCAGCACGAACACGGCCCGCTCCAGCGGTGACAGCGACTCCAGCACGACGAGGACGGCGAGGGAGACGGAGTCGGCGAGCACGGCACGCTCGGCGGTGTCCGGCACGGTGTCGCCGAAGTCGGTGACGTACGGCTCGGGCAACCAGGGGCCCACGTACGTCTCCCCGCGGGACTTGATCTGGCGCAGCCGGTCGATGGCGAGGCGGGTCGTGATCCGTACGAGGTAGCCGCGCGGTTCTCGCACGTCGCCGCGGTCGCTGCCCGACCAGCGCAGCCAGGCCTCCTGGACCACGTCCTCCGCGTCGGCCACGCGGCCCAGCATGCGGTAGGCGACGCCCAGCAGGACGGGGCGGTGTGCTTCGAAGACGTCGGTCGCGGTCTCGGTGGTCACGGCTCCATCCCAGCCCACAGGTGCGGCCCTGTCCAGGCGGAATCACCCCTTCCCGGACACAATGGGCGACAGGACGCCGGTGATCGCCGGCAGGGGTTCCGGAGGTGGCGATGCGGTACGCGGTGCTGGGCACGGGAGACGTCGGGCGCACCCTCGGCGCCCGGCTGGTGGAGCTGGGGCACGAGGTACGGCTCGGCTCCCGGACGAGGGACAACCCGGCCGCCGTGGAGTGGGCCTCCGCCGCGGGTGCCGGGGCGGACGCGGGGACGTTCGCCGAGGCGGCGGCGTTCGGCGAGGTCGTGGTGAACGCGGTCGGCGGGCGGGTCGCGCTCGCGGCGCTGGACGCGGTGAGGCCGGAGGACCTCGACGGGAAGATCCTCGTGGACGTCTCCAACCCGCTGGGGTTCGAGGAGGGCGAGCTGCGGCTGTCCCCCGTCGAGTCGGACAGCGTGGGCGAGCAGATCCAGCGGGCTTTCCCGAACGCGCGCGTGGTGAAGACGCTCAACACCGTCAACTGCCGGGTGATGGTGGACCCCGGGCGGGTGCCGGGCGAGCACAACGTGTTCGTCTGCGGGGACCACGCGCGCGCCAAGGAACAGGTGACGACCCTGCTCGGGGAGTTCGGCTGGCCGCGGGAGCGGGTGCTCGACCTCGGTGGCATCCGGGCGGCGCGCGCCGTGGAGATGTGGCTGCCGCTGTGGGTCGGCCTGATGCAGAAGTTCGGGCACGCGGACTTCAACCTGGAGCTGCGCCGGGCCCGTTGAGCGGGCCGGGGCCGTGAAGGTGGCGACAACTCGGGGCTACCCGTCGGTAGCAATTGCTGACAAGCTGTCTACAGCGTCCGTCAGCGAGTACAGCCGAGGAGCACCCCATGTCCGCCACCGTCTCCTTCAAAGTCGCCTCCGCGCACGGCGAGCAGCACGTCACCCTGTCCTACACGCGCCGGGGCAGCGGCGCCCCGTTGCTCCTGCTGCACGGCATCGGTCACCACCGGCAGGTGTGGGACCCGGTGATCCCGGCGCTGGCGGCCGAGCGCGATGTGATCGCCGTGGACCTGCCCGGGTGCGGCGAGTCGCCGGCGCTGCCGGACGGCATGGCGCACGACCTGCCGACGATGAACACCGTCCTCGTGGCGCTGTGCGAGGCGCTGGAGATCGAACGGCCGCATGTGGCGGGCAACTCGCTGGGCGGCCTGCTGGCCCTGGACCTGGCCCGGGCGCGGCTCGTCCGCTCCGTCACCGCGCTGTCCCCCGCCGGGTTCTGGAACGAGGCCGAGCGCCGCTACGCCTTCGCGGTGCTGATGGCCATGCGGCAGATCGCCCAGCGGATGCCGCTGCCCGTCGTCGAGCGGCTGGCCCGTCCGGCGGTCGGCCGTGCGCTGCTGACCAGCACGATCTACGCCCGCCCGGGCCGTCGTTCGCCCGAGGCCGTGGTCGCCGAGACGCTGGCGCTGGCCGGGGCGCAGGGCTTCTCCGAGACCCTCCGCTCCGGCGGGACCGTGCAGTTCAGCGACGACATCGTGGGCACCCCGGTCACCGTGGCCTGGGGCAGCCGCGACCGGCTCCTCATCCCCCGCCAGGGCGTGCGGGCCAAGGGCGTCATCCCCGGCGCCCGGCTGGTACGGCTGCCGGGCTGCGGCCACGTCCCGATGAACGACGACCCGGCACTGGTCGCCAGGGTCGTCCTCGACGGCAGCCGCTGACCCGTACCGGGGCTCGCGCGGGGCGAGGAGCCTCTAGGGTCTCCCTTCATGAAGCCACCACAGAGCGCTCCGGACGGAGGTGCCGCGTCCGCGGCCTGGGAGCTGCTGCTCCCCGCCGCCGCGGCACCGGCACGCGCGCGTGGCCGGTCCCTCCAGGCGGCGCTGCGCGAGGCGGTCCGCTCGGGCCGGCTGGCGCCGGGCACGCGGCTGCCGTCCAGCCGGGACCTCGCGGCGGACCTGGGGGTGTCGCGGGGGCTGGTCACGGAGGCGTACGAACAGCTGACGGCCGAGGGCTATCTGCGCAGCGGCCGGGGCGCCGGAACCTGGGTGGGCGCTGCCGCACGGGCCGCCCGGCCGCGGGCGCGCGACCTCGCCCCGCGCTCCCCCGGTGCCCGCGCGGACTTCGTGCCCGGCACGCCCGACCTGTCGCTGTTCCCGCGCTCCGCGTGGGCCGCCGCGCAGCGCGACGTGCTGGCGGAACTGCCGCACCAGGACCTGGGGTACCCCGATCCGCGCGGGCTGCCCCGGCTGCGTACCGCGCTGGCCGGACTGCTCGCCCGGCGGCGGGGCGTGGTGGCCGACCCGGAGCGGATCGTGGTGGTCTCCGGGGTCGCCCAGGCGACGACCCTGCTCGGTTTCGCGCTGCACGCGCGCGGGGTGCGCACCGTCGGCGTGGAGGACCCCGGCAGTCCTCAGCACGACGCGCTGTACACCTCGGCCGGGGTCACCGCCGTGCCTCTGCCCGTGGACGGCGAGGGGATCGCCCTGGAACCGCTGCGGGCGTCGGGCGTGCGAGCCGTGGTGACGACTCCGGCCCATCAGTTCCCCACCGGCATCGCCTACTCGGCCGACCGCCGGGCCGGACTGCTGGACTGGGCACGCGAGGTGGACGGCATCGTCCTGGAGGACGACTACGACGGCGACTTCCGCTACGACCGCGCCCCCGTCGGAGCGCTCCAGGGCCTCGACCCGGACCATGTCGCCTACACGGGCTCCGTCAGCAAGTCCCTCGCCCCCGGGCTGCGGCTGGGCTGGCTGCTGGTGCCCGAGTCCTGGGCGGAGGAGATCGTCGAACGCAAGCGCACCATGGACCTCGGCCACCCGGCCCTCGACCAGGCCCTGTTCGCCCGGTTCCTGGAACGCGGCGACTACGACCGCCAGCTGCGCCGCTGCCAGCGCGCCTACCGCGAGCGGCGTGACGCGCTGGTCGGCGCCCTGGACGAGCACTTCCCCGGCTCGGAGGTGTCCGGGATCGCGGCGGGCCTGCATGTGATCGCCACGCTGCCGGAGCGGTACGGCCCCGAGGAGCGGTTCCTCGCGCGCGTGGCGGAGGCCGGGGTGGCCGTGCGCCCGCTGTCGTCCTGCACCCACCCGCGGGCCGAGAGCGCCGAGACGAAGAAGGTGCGGCTCGTCCTGGGCTACGCCCATGTGCCGCCCGCCCGGATCGCCGAGGGCGTACGTCTGATGGCGGAGGCGGCCATCGGGTGACTCCGGCGGGCTCGCCCGTGCGTGCCGGTTCCCCCGCCCCTGCGGTCAGTTGTTCACTTGGGGTTCGTGTGTGCGCTGCGGCGTGCCAGTAGTTGTGGCTCTGCACACTGGCCGGATCCCGTCCCTGGAGGCGTATCCATGTCACACCGTCCGTTCCCCGGGCGCCGTAGCGTCCTGCGGGGCTCCCTCGCCGCGTCGGCGGCCCTGTCCCTGCCCACCGCCCTCGGAGCGGCGCCGGCCTTCGCCCGATCCGGGCGCCCGAAGGCGGGGTGGGGGGTGCAGGCGGGAGACGTGACCTGCGACTCCGGGCTGGTGTGGGTGCGGTCCGACCGGCCCGCCCGGATGATCGTCGAGACGTCGGCGACCGAGTCGTTCCGCAACCCCCGCAGATGGCACGGCCCGCTGCTGGGCCCGGGCACGGACTTCACCGGCACGACCCCGCTGCGCGGGCTGCCGTCCGGCGAGCAGATCCACTACCGGGTGCTGCTCGCCGACCCGGACGACCCGCGCCGCACCGGCGAGCCGGTCACCGGCAGCTTCCGCACCGCGTCCGACAAACGCCGCGACGGGGTGCGGTTCGTCTGGTCCGGCGACCTGGCCGGGCAGGGCTGGGGCATCAACCCGGACCTCGGCGGCTACCGGATCTACGAGGCGATGGGCGCCCTGGACCCGGACTTCTTTCTGTGCAGCGGCGACAACATCTACGCCGACGGCCCGCTCACCGAGACCGTGGCCCTGCCCGACGGACGGACCTGGCGGAACATCACCACCGAGGAGAAGGCGAAGGTCGCCGAGACCCTGGCGGAGTTCCGCGGCAACTTCCGCTACAACCTCCTGGACGAGAACCTGCGCGCCTTCAACGCCCGGGTCCCGTCCATCATCCAGTGGGACGACCACGAGGTCACCAACAACTGGTACCCGGGCGAGATCCTCGGCGACACCCGGTACACCGAGAAGAACGTCGACGTGCTCGCCTCCCGCGCCCGCCAGGCGTTCTCGGAGTACTTCCCCATCTCGACGCTGCGCCGCCCGAGCGGCCGGGTCCACCGCGTGCAGCACCACGGCCCGCTGCTGGACGTCTTCGTCCTGGACATGCGCACCTACCGCAACGCCAACTCCACGGACGACCAGCCCACGGACGCGCAGGGCATCCTCGGCCGCGAGCAGCTGGAGTGGCTGAAGCGCGAGCTGTCCCGCTCCCGGGCGGTGTGGAAGGTGATCGCCTCGGACATGCCGATCGGCCTGGTCGTGCCGGACACCGGTGACGGCAAGCCGAACATCGAGGCGGTCGCACAGGGCGACCCCGGCAAGCCACTGGGCCGCGAACTGCAGCTTGCCGAACTGCTGCGGTTCATCAAGCACCGGCGGATCACGGGCACGGTGTGGCTGACGGCCGATGTGCACTACACCTCGGCGCAGCACTACCAGCCGTCGAAGGCCGCCTTCACCGACTTCGAGCCCTTCTGGGAGTTCGTGTCGGGGCCGCTCAACGCCGGTGCGTTCCCGGCGAACACGCTCGACGGCACCTTCGGTCCTGACCGCGTGTTCATCAAGGCCCCGACGACGGCCAACGTCTCGCCCGCCGGCGGTTATCAGTTCTTCGGCGAGGTCGACATCGACGGCGGCAGCGGCGAGCTGACGGTCCGTCTGCGCGAGCAGGACGGCACCGTGCTGTTCACACAGGTGCTCCAGCCGGGCCGGGTCGGCCAGTAGGTTCCACTGGGTCCGGCAAGTACAGAGCGCAACGTTTGAAGCCTCGATAAAGGGGGCAAACTGCGCCCTTTACTCGCCAGACACAAAGAGTTCGCGATCACGCAACACCGTTCCGTCACAGTGGGTGCATGACGCGAAAAGTGACTGAAGCAACGCACTCGAACGACAACTGCCGCCCCGCCACCCCGATGCGGCGGTTCACCACGGCGTTCCGGGCCTGGCGGACACGACGCCACGAAAACGCGCCGCCGACGGACCATACGGAGTCCCCGGCACCGGAGCCGGTGCCGGGGGCCAGCACGCTGTGGCGGATGCGGACCACGGTGCGGGACGAGCCGGGGTCGCTGGCGGCGCTGTGCACGGCCCTCGCCGGGCAGCGCGTGGACATCCTGAGCCTGCAGACCCACCCGCTGGCCGACGGCACGGTGGACGAGTTCCTGCTGCGGGCCCCGGGCGAGCTGCCGGCGTCCGGGATCGCCACGGCCGTCCGGACCGCCGGCGGCACCGACACCTGGCTCGAACGGGCCGACGCCCACGACCTGGTGGACGCGCCGACCCGGGTCCTGGGGCTCGCCGCCCGCACCGCTTTGGACGCCGCGGAACTGCCGCTGGCCCTGCGCCAGTTGCTGGGCCGCTGCACGATCCGCTCCCAGCCCGCACCGGCCGGCGGAGACCGGGCGCCCGGCGGCGTACCGGTCGAGGGCGCTCTCGACGGCACCGTGCTGCGCCTGCGCGCACCGGAAGGCGGAGTGATCACCGTGGAGCGGCCGTACCTGCCGTTCACCCCGACCGAGTTCGCCCGGGCCAGGGCCCTGGTGGAACTGGACGCCCGGCTCGGCCCGCGCCTCCCGCGCGGCCGGGACGTGCTCACCCTCGCCGAAGGCGCCGACATCACCGTGCGCCGGGCCGACACCCGTGATCTGGAGCCGGCCCGGGCGATGCACGACCGGTGCTCGGACCGCACACTGAGGCTTCGCTACCACGGACCGGTCGGCGATGCCGACCGGTATCTGAACCACCTGCTCAGTCCCCGCTTCGGCCGCACGCTAGCCGTCCAGACCGCGTCGGGGCGGGTGGTCGGGCTCGGGCATCTGCTGTGGGACGGGGACGAGACGGAGGTCGCGCTGATCGTCGAGGATGCCTGGCAGCGGCGGGGTGTGGGTGCCGAGTTGCTGCGCAGGCTGGTGGCGATGGCGGTGGATGCCGGGTGCGGGAGTGTGTATGCCGTGACGCAGGCGTCCAACACGGGCATGGTCGCGGCGATGCGAGGGCTTGAGCTGCCGCTCGACTATCAGGTCGAGGAAGGCACGCTGGTCATCACGGCCCGGCTGGGTGAGCCGGTCGCATCGAGCGCGGGTGAGCTGGGGAGTGCCTCAGCGCCGTAGGGGCGTACGTCCGTCGGCGAGTGCGGGTTCGCTGTGGCTGGTCGCGCAGTTCCCCGCGCCCCTGAGGAGCGCTCCCTCCAGGTCCGTCCAGAGGTCCTCCACGTCCTCCAGGCCCACCGACATCCTCAGCAAGCTGTCGCTCACCCCGGCGTCCTGTCGGTCGTCCGCGTCCACGATGCGGTGGCTGATGGACGCCGGGTGCTGGATGAGGGTGTCGACGCTGCCGAGGCTGACGGCGGGGGTGATCAGGCGGACGCCGGCGATGACCTCGTGGGGATCGCCGTGCACCTCGAAGGAGACCATCGCGCCGCCGATGCGCGGGTAGTGCACCCGGGCTACTCGCGGGTCGGCGGCGAGGCGGCGGACGAGTTCGGCGGCGTTGGCGGAGGCGGCCCGGACCCGCACGGGGAGGGTGGACAGCCCGCGCAGCAGCAGATAGCCGGCCAGCGGGTGCAGCACGCCGCCCGTGGCGAACCGCACCTGGCGCAGCCTGCCCGCGAACTCCTCGTCGCAGGCGATCACGCCCGCCAGCACATCCCCGTGTCCGCCGAGGTACTTGGTGGCGCTGTGCAGCACCAGCCGCGCGCCCTGCTCGGCGGGGCGCTGGAGGACCGGTGTGGCGAAGGTGTTGTCCACGAGCAGCGGCACCGAACCGCAGGCATGTGCGAGGGCCCGCAGGTCGACCTCGGCGAGCGTGGGGTTGGCCGGGGACTCCACCAGGACCAGCCCGGTGTCCGGGCGCAGCGCGTCGGCGATTCTGGCCGGGTCGGTCCAGGTCACCTCGGAGCCCAGCAGCCCGGCGGTCAGCAGATGGTCGCTGCAGCCGTAGAGGGGACGTACGGCCACCACGTGCCGCAGCCCCATCGAGGCGCGTACGAGCAGGGTGGCGCTCAGGGCGGCCATGCCGCTGGCGAACGCGACCGCCGCCTCGGTGCCCTCCAGACGGGCCAGCGCGGTCTCGAAGCGGGCGACGGTCGGGTTGCCCAGCCGTCCGTAGACGGGCGGGCCGTCCGGCTCCGAGCCCGTGGCGGCGAACGCGTCGATCCGGGCCGCCTCGCCGCGGCTGTCGTACGACGGGTAGGTGGTGGACAGGTCGATCGGCGGGGCGTGCAGCCCCTGCCGGGCGAGGTCGTCCCGGCCGGCGTGCACGGCCTCGGTGGCGAGGGCCCTCGGTGCGGTACCCGTGTTCATGTCCATGCCGATATCCATGAGGGGAGAGTGAACACTGACCGGTTCTGCACGGAAGAACACCGTGTTATGTTCGGCCGATGGCCGAATCTGTCGTACTGGACCCGGTGGATCTCCACCTTCTGCGGCTCTTGCAGAACGACGCCCGGGCGACGTACCGGGATCTCGCCGCGCAGGTCGGCGTGGCGCCGTCGACGTGTCTGGACCGGGTGACGCGGCTGCGCCGCTCGGGCGTGATCCTCGGGCACCGGCTGGAACTCGATCCGGCCAAGCTGGGGCGGGGCCTGGAGGCCCTGCTGTCGGTGCAGGTCAGGCCGCACCGGAGGGAGCTGGTGGGGCCGTTCGTGGAGCGGATCCGGGCACTGCCGGAGTCGCGGACCGTGTTCCACCTGACCGGCCCGGACGACTACCTCGTCCATGTCGCGGTCGCCGACATGACCGACCTCCAGCGGCTCGTGCTGGACGAGTTCACCTCGCGGCGGGAGGTGGCACGGGTGGAGACCCGGCTGATCTTCCAGCAGTGGGAGTGCGGGCCGCTGCTGCCGCCTTCGCCCTCGGCTCAATCCGCGTGACGTGCGCGGTCCCTCGTACGAGGATGGCCGCATGTCTGAGATCAAGAGCCCGCTGCCCCGAGAGGTCGCCGACGCCTACGTCGACGAGCTCGTCGCCCTCGACCCGATCACCGGCACGTTCCTCGGCGACAAGGAGAGTTCGAGCAGGCTGCCCGACACCTCGCCGACGGGGCAGGAGGCACTCGCGGAGCTGGCGCGGCGGACGCTGGCCCGGCTGGACGAGGCCGAGCGGCTGCCCGGCGCGGACAGTGACATCGAGCGCCGGTGCGCGCGGCTGCTGCGCGAGCGGCTGGGCGCCGAACTCGCGGTGCACGAGGCCGACGAGAGCCTGCGCTCCGTCAGCAATCTGAGCTCCGTCGCGCACGCGGTGCGGCAGGTGTTCACCGTGACGCCCGCGCAGACCGAGGAGGACTGGGCGGCGATCGCCGAGCGGCTGCGCGGCGTCCCGGCCGCGCTGGAGGGCTACCGGGAGTCCCTGGCCCTCGGCCTGGAGCGCAAGCTGTACGCCGGGCCGCGCGCCACCGCCACCTTCGTGACGCAGCTCGGCGAGTGGGCCGACGCGGACGGCGAGGGTCACGGCTGGTTCGAGCAGTACGCGGCGGCCGGCCCCGAGGCCCTGCGGTCCGAGCTGGACACCGCCGCCCGCTCGGCCACCGAGGCGGTCGCGCGGCTGCGCGACTGGATGCGGGACGTGTACGCGCCGGCGATCGAGGGCGCGCCGGACGTGGTGGGCCGGGAGCGGTACGCGCGCTGGGTGCGCTACTTCAACGGCACGGACCTGGACCTGGACGAGGCGTACGCCTACGGCTGGTCCGAGTACCACCGCCTCCTCGGCGAGATGAAGAGCGAGGCCGAGAAGATCCTGCCGGGCGCCGGCACGCCGTGGGAGGCGCTGGCCCACCTCGACGCGCAGGGCACGCACATCGAGGGCGTAGACGAGGTCCGCGACTGGCTGCAGAGCCTCATGGACGAGGCGATGGACGCGCTCGACGGCACCCACTTCGACCTGGCCGAGCGGGTGCGCCGGGTGGAGTCGCGCATCGCCCCTCCGGGCAGCGCCGCGGCCCCCTACTACACGCCGCCGTCGGACGACTTCTCCCGTCCGGGCTGCACCTGGCTGCCCACCATGGGCGAGACGCGCTTCCCGGTCTACGACCTGGTGTCGACCTGGTACCACGAGGGCGTGCCCGGCCACCACCTCCAGCTGGCCCAGTGGAAGCACGTGGCGCAGAACCTCTCCCGCTACCAGGCGAGCGTCGGAATGGTGAGCGCCAACGCCGAGGGCTGGGCGCTGTACGCGGAGCGGCTGATGGACGAACTGGGCTTCCTGACCGACCCGGAGCGCCGGCTCGGTTACCTGGACGCCCAGATGATGCGGGCGGTGCGCGTCATCATCGACATCGGCATGCACCTGGAGCTGACGATCCCTGACGACTCGCCCTTCCACCCCGGGGAGCGCTGGACGCCCGAGCTGGCGCAGGAGTTCTTCGGCTCGCACAGCAGCCGCCCCGCGGACTTCGTGGAGAGCGAACTGACGCGGTATCTGTCCATGCCGGGCCAGGCCATCGGCTACAAGCTCGGCGAGCGGGCCTGGCTGCTGGGCCGCGAGAAGGCCCGCGCCCGGCACGGCGACGCCTTCGACCCGAAGGCCTGGCACATGGCCGCCCTCTCCCAGGGCTCGCTGGGCCTGGACGACCTGGTGGACGAGTTGTCGGCCCTCTGATGGAGAGCCCTCGGCTCAGCGCCGGAATCCGCCTTCGGAGTTGATGACCTCACCGGTGATCCAGCCCGCCTCGTCCGTCGCGAGCCAGGCGATGAGGCGGGCCGGGTCGTCGGGCCTCCCCCACTGTCCGGCGGGGAAGGCGGACGCCACGGCCTCGTACACCTCCCCGGTCAGGTAACCGGTGTCGACAGGACCTGGGTTGACGGTGTTCACCGTGATTCCCTGCTCGACGAGGGCGGTCGACAGGGAGCGGGTGATGGAGGCGAGGGCACCCTTCTGCAGGGCGTAGGCGATCTCGCCGGGCATGCCGTTCGCGATGTCCTGTCCTGAGGTCATCATCACGACGCGGCCTCCGGGGCCGGGTGGCCGCGTCCGGGCGTGTGCCTGGGCGAGCAGCAGGACCGAGCGGGTGTCGACCGTCCAGTGCGTGTCCAGCATCGCCGCGTCGATCTCGTCCAGGGAGCCGTCGAATCCGCTCTGCGCGTGGTTGGCCACGAGGATGTCGAGCCGCCCGCCGAGCGCCTCGGCGGCCCTGCCGATCAGTTCGGCGGGCACGGCCGGGTCGGCCAGATCACCGGGCCCGGCGACGACCCGGGCTTCGGGGTCACCGAGCGCGCCGCGCACGGATTCCAGCACGTCCTCGGGCCGGTCGGCGCCCCAGGGCATGCCCGCGTCGTGCGGCACATGGTGATGCAGATAGACACTCGCCCCGTAGGCGGCGAGCCGCCGCGCCACGGCATGCCCGATGCCGGCGCGCCGACTGGCACCGGTCACCAGGGCGGTACGGCCACGCAGGGGCAGGGGGTCACGGCGCAGTTCTTCGGGATCGGGGTGAGGAAGTCGAGGCATACGGATCATCGTGGCCGGGCATCTCGATCGACGCACACGATTATCGCCCCTCTCTCAGGGGCGAGGGGCTGTGCTGATATGCGGCTCCGCCGTGTGGGCGCGACCGGCCACGGACAACCCGCACACGCCGGCCGGTCGGCAACCCCCACGGTCATCTGGGCGCAAGGAGCCGCAGCTGGACCAACCCCAGCCACGTCTCGGGCCCCGGCCGCACCCGAGCCGCCCGAACCGCGTACTTCCCCGGCTCCAGAACCACCCGCACACGGTCGCTCCCCACCGGCTCGCCTCCAGGCCAGGCCGCGTCGAACAGCAGCACCGGCCCAGGCACCTGCCAGCTGACCTCCGGTTCCCACCGCGCCCTCGCGACAGCATCCGGCACACTCGCCAGCAACTCGCCCTCGGAGTCGCCCGCACACCACCGCACGAACACGCCCTGGTCGGGCAGATAGGCCGTCGAGGCGGGCTCGTCGCCCAGCACCAGCGCCGTGCAGTCGCCGACCGGCAGCAGCCCGACGTGTCCGTCCACCTCACAGGCCCGGTCGTAGTCGGACGCCGTCTCCTCACCGTCCGCACCCGCCCAGAACGGCAGAACCGTCTCGGGCACCGCTATCAGCGGTCCGCCGCCCGACTCCACCCACTCCACCGCGCCCGGCTCCGCGTATCGCACCATGAGGCAAGAACCTACAACGCCAACCCACGCCGCCGGGCCGGGGGTTGGGGCCATCCCACAAATCCCCCTAAGGGGTCCTTTCACTATGAGCGTCCGATCAGAGCACGTGGTCTGGTGCCGTGCATCGCGAGGCGCCGGAGAGCCCTGGACGGGGGTGCCCCCGCTGGAGCGCAGCCGAGAGTGGGGGGAGGAGCTACCTGGGCTTTTCGGAAACGCGGCGAGGTGCGGTGCCAGGCCGCGCGACCCGGGCGCGCATAGTGAAAGGACCCCTAAGTCCCGCGCTGCCGCAGCACCGATCCGGACCGGCCCTTCACGACCTCCAACTGTGCGTGGATCCGCCGTCGCAGGTCGGCCACATGGCTGACGATGCCGACGCTGCGGTCGCGTTCGCGCAGGGAGTCGAGGACGTCGAGGACCTCGTCGAGGGTCTGGTCGTCGAGGCTGCCGAAGCCCTCGTCGATG
This sequence comes from Streptomyces sp. NPDC008137, assembly GCF_042957035.1. Classification (NCBI taxonomy): domain Bacteria; kingdom Bacillati; phylum Actinomycetota; class Actinomycetes; order Kitasatosporales; family Streptomycetaceae; genus Streptomyces; species Streptomyces sp. NPDC008137. The sequence continues at coordinate 71,799 of NZ_JBIBHN010000018.1, forward strand.
AAGAGGGTGTCCAGCCGCACGCCGCCCGCCTCGTCCGTGACGACGTCCGCGAGGCCGAGGGCGAGGGCGAGCGAGGCGAAGAACGTCTCGCCGCCCGACAGCGTCGCCGTGTCCCGTTCGCGGCCGGTCCACGCGTCGACGACATGCAGTCCGAGCCCGCTGCGCCCGCGCCCGGTGCGGTCGTCGGAGTGGACGAGGGTGTAGCGGCCGGACGACATGCGCCGCAGCCGTACGGTCGCGGCGGCGGCGACCTGTTCCAGCCGGGCCGCGAGGACGTACGACTCCAGGCGCATCCGGCGTTCGTTGTCCGCCGAGGTGCCGGCGGTGAGGCCTGCCATACGGGCGATCCGGTCGTACTCCTCGCGCAGCGGCGCCAATCGGCGTGCCGACGCGGTCGCCCGTGCGGACAGCCGGTCGAGTTCGGCGCAGCGCCGGGCGGCGGCGTCGTGTGCGGAGGCGGCGTCGCGGGTCCGCCGGTCCGCGGCGGAGGCGGCGCGTTCCGCGCTCTCCAGGTCGGCGGGCCGCTGCCGGGCGGCGGCCGCGGTGTCGGCCTCGGCGAGGACGGCCCGGGCGGCGGCCTCCTCGGTCTGCCAGGCGTCGAGCCGCCGTTGCAGTTCGCGGTGGACGGCGTCGTCGAGGAGCGCGTCGGCCGCGGCCTGCGGGGTCTCGAAGCCTGCGCGGAAGGCGGCGTCGGCGAGCCGGGCGTCGGCGTCCTTGAGCCGCTGGGCGCTGTCCTCGGCGGCGCGGGCCGTGTCGGCCGCTTCCGTGAGCAGCGCGGTCCGACGCTCCAGTTGCGCGGCTCGCGCGGCGACGCTGTCCAGGGCGCCCCTCGCCCGCTCCAGTTCCTCCTCCAGTCCGGCTCGTTCCCGGTCCAGCCGCTCCCGGTGTCCGACCCGGGCGGCGGTCCGCACGGCGGCCTCCTGCCGGGCGGCGACGCGCCGTTCCTGCTCCTGCCCGGCCTGCCGCAGCCGTTCCCGCGCGGAGTGCAGTTCGGCGGCGGCACGGCGGGCCTGCTCGTACTGGGCCTCCAACTCCTCTGCCGCATCGGAGAGTTGCCCGGTGGGTGTGTCACCGGCCTCGGCGGTGGCCGCCGCCAGCGCCTCCCGTACGTCGCCCAGCCGCCGTTCGTCCGCGGTGCGCTGTTCGTCTGCCCGCTGGTAGGCGGTCAGGGCGTCTTCCTCGGCCTCGCGGTCGACGTGCGCGGCGCCCTTGCGGGCGGGGGCGGGGTGCTCGGTGGCACCGCAGACGGCGCAGGGCTCGCCGTCGGCGAGGTGAGCGGCCAGTTCCGCGGCGATGCCGGTCAGGCGCTGTTCCTTGAGGTCGAGCCAGTGCTGCTTGGCCCGCAGCATCCGCTCCTGTGCGTCCCGGGCCCGGACGACGGCCTCGTCGGTGTCCTGGGTGAGCCTGTCGCGCCGCCGGGCCGCCTCGAGACGCTGCCGCGCGGACTCGCGCCGTACGGCGAGCTGTTCGGCGAGGGAGGCGGCCTGCTGCGCGGAGTCCACCCGGTTCTGGAGAGTGGCGCGGGTCTCCTCCCAGCCGTCGAGCCAGTCCTCCGCCTCCCGCAGGACGTCGGAGTCGGCACGCTCCTGGCGGTCCAGGCCGGCGCGTTCGTCGAGGAGTTCGGCCAGCCTTCGCTCGGCGCGGCGGGCCGAGTCCAGCCCGCCAAGTTCCTCGGCGGCCCGGCGCGCGGCCGTGGCGAGTCCGGCCGCGCCCGCGTCGGCGAAGCTCTCGGGCAGCAGGGCACGCGCGCGCGCCTCGGCGTCGGCGGCCCGCCGGTGTTCGGCGTCGGCGGACTCCCGCAGGTCCAGGGCGGGCGCGACCTTCTCGGCCTTGCGGGAGCGCTCCATGGTCGCCTGCGCCTCCCGGTAGGCCTCGGCGCCCTCCTCCAGCCGCGTCGTCCGTTCCTGAGCGTCCGCGAACCGCTGCTGCAGCCGGGCGAGTTCGCGTACGTCGTCCAGGGCGCGGCCGGCGGCGGCCCGCGCGGACTCGGCGGCGTAGAGCGTGCACTCGGCGACGGTGAGCTGTTCCCGGGCGGTGCCGCGGGCGACGGCGGCGGCACCCAGCACGGCCTCGGCCAGCCCGGGTTCGCCGGGATCAAGCTCCGGCAGCTCCATGGCGTCGCCCGCGGCCTGCTGCATGCGGTGGGCGTCGGCCAGCAGTTCGGCGTCCCCGTCCCGCACCCGGGCCTCGGTGGCCCGGCGGCGCTCGGCGAGGCGCTTCTCGACGTCGGCGAAGCGACGGGTGTCGAAGAGGCGGCCGAGCAGTTTGCCCCGGGCCTCGGCGTCGGCGCGCAGGAACCGGGCGAAGTCGCCCTGCGGCAGCAGCACGACCTGGCAGAACTGCTCCCGGCTCATGCCGAGCAGCTGGGTGACCTCCTCGCCGATCTCCTGGTGGGAGCGGCTGAGGTCCTTCCAGGCCGCGGCTGTCGCGTCGTACTCGCGGAGCCAGGTCTGGGCCTTGTCGAGTGTGGTGCCGGTACCGCGTTTCTTGGGGCGTTCCCAGGGCGGCTGGCGGGTGACCTCCAGCCGGCGTCCGGCGACGGTGAGTTCGAGGGCGACCTCGGTGCGGGTCGCGGGTGCGGCGTGGTCGCTGCGCAGGGTCGCGCCCTGGCCGCCGCCCTGCCGTGCGCCCGGCACCGAGCCGTACAGGGCGTAGCACACGGCGTCGAGGACGGACGTCTTTCCGGCGCCGGTCGGTCCGTGCAGCAGGAACAGCCCGGCCGTCGACAGCTGGTCGAAGTCGACGGTCTGGGTGCCGCCGAAGGGGCCGAAGGCGGTGACCGTGAGCCGGTGGAGCCTCACCGGGCCACCTCCCGTACGGTCTCGTCGGCGCGGACCGCGTCGAACGCGTCCCGCAGCACGCCCTGTTCGTGCGGGTCGGGTCCGGCGCCGCGCACATGGGCGACGAAGTCCTCCGCGATCTGCTGGTCGCTGCGGCCCGCGAGGCGCCGGGCGTACGACACGTCGGGGTCGTCCGCGGTGCGGTCGGGGTCGAAGACGAGGCTGAGCGTGTGCGGGAAGCGCTCGGTGAGCCGGGCCATCGGCTCGGCCGGGCGGACCGGGTCGGTGAGCGTGGCCTCGACCCAGGACTCTTCGTGCCGTGCCAGCTCCGGATCGGCGAGCAGGTCCTCCAGCGCGCCCCGGATCCGGGCCAGGGGGCGTGGCACGGGGCAGTCGAGGCGCTCGGCGCCGACCGCCCCGTCGGCGTCCAGGTCGACGAGCCACATGCTCTTGCGGTGCCGGGCCTCGGAGAACGAGTAGGGCAGCGGGGAACCGGAGTAGCGGACGCGCTCGGTGAGGGTCTGGCTGCCGTGCAGGTGCCCGAGGGCCACGTAGTCGACGCCGTCGAAGACACCGGCGGGTACGGCGGCGACACCGCCGACGGTGATGTCCCGCTCGCTGTCGCTGGGCTCTCCGCCGGTGACGAAGGCGTGCGCGAGGACGACGGAGCGGGTGCCGGGCGCACGGGCGGCGAGGTCGGCGCGCACGCGGTCCATGGCGGCGGCGAGCACGGCCTCGTGCCCGGCCTTCTCCACGCCGAACTCGTCCTTCACCAGGGCCGGTTCGAGATACGGCAGCCCGTAGAAGGCGACGTCGCCGTGGGCGTCGGCCAGCACCACCGGGGTCCCGGCGGCCGACGGCTCGGTCCGCAGATGGATTCCGGCCCGCCCGATCAGGCCCGCCCCGACCCCCAGACGGCGGGCCGAGTCATGGTTCCCGGAGATCATCACGGTCGGCACGCCGAGGTCGGCGAGCCGGTGCAGGGCGTCGTCGAACAGCTCGACCGCGGCGAGCGGCGGAACCGCCCGGTCGTAGACATCCCCGGACACGACCACCGCGTCCACGGAGCGCTCCCGCACGGTCCCGACGAGGTGGCCGATGAACGCGGCCTGGGCGTCGAGCATGTTCACCCGGTGGAACGACCGGCCGAGGTGCCAGTCGGAGGTGTGCAGCAGCCTCAAGACGCCGCTCCGACCCGCATGTCTCTCCCTGCCACCGCTCCACAGCCAGCGCGAACCGGTACGGCTCGCTGTCAGGCCCACCACGCTAACGCGTGCGGGCACCTGATCCACCACGAACCTCGGTCCGCCCCTGCCTTCGGCGGCGATTCAGCGGACATATCCACATCTGTGCCGTAGCGCCGTCATTCCGGCGCGATGTCGTACTCGCGCATCCACCTGTCGAGGTACAGGGCGGTCTCCAGGCCGTTGCGGCGCAGCTGTGTGTCGTAGTGGCCCTGGGGGAGCTCGAGCATGCGGGCGAGTTCGCCGGCGTCGACGATGTCGAAGGCGGGAGAGGAACGGTCGGCGAGCAGCGCCTGGGTCCGGGCCCGAAGGTCCTTCTCGTAGAGCTGGTCGGCGGTGGTCGGGTAGGGGCTCTTGCGTCGCTCCAGCACGGACCTGGGCACGATGTCGCGGGTGGCCCGCTTGAGGAGGCCCTTGGGGTCGCCGTCGGGTGTCTTGAGGTCCCAGGGCGCGTTGTGCACGTACTCGACGAGCCGGTGGTCGCAGAAGGGCACGCGGACCTCCAGACCGGCGGCCATGCTGAGCCGGTCCTTGCGGTCGAGCAGCGCGGGCAGCCAGCGGGTGAGGTGGAGGTGGCTGATCTCACGCATGCGGCGCTCCGACGGGGAGTCGCCGGGCAGGTGCTCGACCTCGGCGAGGGCCTCGTGGTAGCGGTCCGCGCGGTACTGCTCGAAGCGGGTGGCCGCCCGGAAGGCCGGGGAGAGCAGCCCGGGTGTGATCAGCTGCATACGGCTGAGCCAGGGGAACGCCGCCGCCTCGATGACGGCCGGGTCGTGGAACCACGCGTAGCCGCCGAAGACCTCGTCGGCCGACTCTCCGGACAGGGCGACGGTGGAGTGCTCGCGTATCCCCCGGAACAGCAGGTGCAGGGAGGTGTCCACATCGCCGAAGGTGTACGGCAGGTCATGGGCGCGCAGGACCGCGTCGCGGTTGGTGTCCCGGGTGAGTTCGCCGGCGGAGAGCTCGATGAGCCGGTGGTCGGTGCCGATGTGCCGTGCGGCTTCGAGGGCGTAGGGGGAGTCGCGCTCCGGCCGGAAGTCGCTGGCTCGGAAGTCGGCTTCGCTGCCGGTGAAGTCCACCGCGAAGGAACGCACGGGCGGTTCGCCGGCACGGGCCTGCACCCGGGCGGCCAGCGCGGTGAGCACGGTGGAGTCCAGTCCGCCGGAGAGCAGGGTGCACAGCGGTACGTCGGTGACCATCTGGCGGGACACGGTGTCCTCCAGCAGGGCCCGCACGGTGTCCGCCGTGGCGTCGGCGTCGTCCTCGTGCGGCTGCCGCCCCAGGCTCCAGTACCTCTCGGTCCGCAGCCCCTCGCGGTCGTGGACGGCGAAGCAGCCCGGGGGCACCTCCTGGATGTCCCGGTAGGGGGTGACGCCCGGCGACTTGATCAGGCCGAGGAGGTCGGCGAGTCCCTGACTGTCGAGTCGGGCGCGGAAGCGCGGGTGGGCGAGGACCGCCTTGGGTTCGGAGCCGAACAGCACACCGCCCCCGAGCCGTGCGACGTAGAGGGGCTTGATGCCGAGACGGTCGCGCACCAGGAGCAGACGTCGGTGCCGCTCGTCCCACAGCGCGAAGGCGAACATGCCGTTGAGGCGCCGGACGAAGTCCTGGCCCCACTGGAGGTAGGCATGCAGGACGACTTCAGTGTCCGAGCGGGTGCGGAAGGTGTGGCCGAACCCGCGGAGTTCCTCGCGGAGTTCACGGAAGTTGTACACCTCACCGCTGTAACTGAGCACCACCGCCGGCCTGTCCCCGGCTGGCCTGTCCGGATCGACGGGCGCCATCATGGGCTGCTTGCCGCCGTCCAGGTCGATGATCGCCAGCCGGCGGTGACCGAGGACCGCGTGCGGGCCGACGTGAACCCCGGCGGCGTCCGGTCCTCGACAGGCCATGGTCCGCACCATCCTTTCGACGCCGTCCACCTCCCCCGTGAGGTCGAGTCCTGCGTCGGCCCAGCCTGCGATTCCGCACATGAGAAAGCTCCAACCGGATTCGGATGAGGGTTGCGGACTGCCGAGTAAAACGGCGTGCGGCATGCGCTCCAACTGGGCGCGAAACCCGCTGTTCGGGTTCGATTAACCGCGACTTCAAAACGATGCCGGTTTCACATCGGCACTCATCGAGACTAGGCGGGAAAACCAACTCGGGCAACGTACCGAGCAGTAGGCGCATTGCCCCATCAGCGAGGTCGTCGATTTTCGGTCGGGGATGGCGAGTTGAGGCCCCCGGAGGCGGTTGCACGGCTCACCTTTAGTGCTATACGTTCGCTGTGGGTCGGGCTCCCGGCCCCTACGCCACGCCCTGAGCTGTGGCTTCCCGACCCTCGCAGGGCGACCCGTCGAGACCGACGTCACGGGCGCGTACAGCCCTTCCTTCTTCCCGGCTGTGCGCAGGCGACAAGCGATGAATTGAGCGAGGTTTGTGTGATCCTGCACACCGACGAACGCCAGACAATACTTCGTGAGGCACAGGCCGAGATTAGGGAGAATCAAGGCCGCATCCCGGCCGAGAACTTCTATACGGAAAAGCTCTCCGCAGCCTGGCAACGCGCGCGCGGAACAAAGGCTTACGGCGCAGGCGAGGACAGCGGCGATATCGGGGAGTTCTCCCTCGATCGATTCCGGAACCTGCCCGTGACGCCGCGTGAGTCACTCAAGGCGCGGCCCTTGGACTTCGCGGCCGTCTCGCCGACCGAGGCCTCGAAGTACTACGAGACCACCGGCACCACGGGGCAGCCGACGCCCACCCCGCGCCGGGCCGAGGACACCATCTGGAACACCGTCTCGGTGGCCGAGGCATGGCGCCCGCTGCTCGGCTCCGAGGAGCGCGTGGTGATCCTGCTGCCGTCCGACATCGTGCCGGTGGCGGATCTGGTCGCCGGGGTCTGCGAGTACCTCGACCACGCGCACATCCGGGCCTATCCGTTCGCCACCGGCATCACCGACTGGGACCGGCTGGAGTCGATGTGGCGGACCTACCGGCCCACCACGGTGTTCGTCGCCCCCGGCGTGGCCCTCCAGTTCACCCGGCTGCTGGCGCAGCGCGGGCAGTTGGACGAGCTCGGCTCCTCGGTCGAGCGGCTGATGCTGCTCGGAGAGGTCAACACCGAGCCCTTCCGCTCCCGGCTGGGCCGGTGGTGGAACGCCGATGTCCACGACGCCAGTTACGGCAGCACGGAGACCGGCACGCTGGCCGCCGCCTGCGCGCGGGGCCGCCAGCACCTGCTGCCGGCCGCCACCTACTTCGAGCTCGCCACGCCCGCGGGCGTCGTCCCGCTGCACGACCGGGGCGGGCACGAGCGGGGACGGCTCGTCGTCACCCCGCTCAACGCACACGCCAGGCCGCTGCTGCGGCTCGACACCGGCGACGAGGTGTCCGTGACGACGGACTGCCCGTGCGGCAGCGCGGCGCCCGGGATCACCGTCCACGGCCGCTCCAGCGACGGCCTGCGCGTACGCGGCACACCGCTGTCCGTCCGTGCCGTCGAGGAGGTCGTCTACGGCGTCACCGACGCCACCGGCTACCTGCTGGAGGTGGACAGCGAGGGCACCTACGCGCGGCTGCTCCTGGAGCGCGGCATCGGCGCCGGGCGGGACGGCGAGCCCGAGGAGTGCCGGCGCGTCCAGGCCCGGTCCGAGGAGTTGCTGGGGCTGCGCTGGGACGGAGTGGTCTTCGTCAACTCCCTGCCCGCCAACACCAAGAGCGGCGCCTCGCAGAAGAGCTGGAAGCGGTCCAACATCAGGGAAGTGGAGGTCGCGCGATGACCGCCACCGCGACGACGACCTCCCCCCGCGCGCCGCAGGGCCGGGGGGTGCCCGGGGGCGAACCCGACCTGTGGTGCACCTACGCGGCCGTGCGGACGCTGGGCTGGCTGGACCGCACGGACACGATCACCGACCCGGACGGCACGGCCGCCTACCTGACCGGCCGGCGCAACGCCGACGGCGGTTACGCCTGGAGCCGGGGCATGCTCTCCGACGCCTGGGCCACCTTCTACTGCACCCAGGCGCTGCGCGACATGGGCCGCCCGGTGCCCGGCACCGAGGCCACCGCCCGCTGGCTGGAGCGCACCTGGTCCGGCGACGCCTACGCGATGCTCCCGGGGCAGGCCCCGGACGTGTGGGCCACCCACTTCTCCGCCCGCACGGCCGTCGAACTGTGCGGCGGCCCGGTGCCCGACCGCGCCCGGCTGCTGGACTGGCTGAGCCGGCTCCAGTGCGCCGGGGGCGGGCTGAGCTGGTCTCCCGAGGACGCCCGGCGCGGCAAGGCCGACGTACGGGCCTGCTACTACGGGGTGATGGCCTGGCGGGCCGCCACGGACAACGGGGCCCGGGGAGCGCCGCCCTGGGACGAGGAGGCGCTCACCGCCTGGCTGCGCGCCCGCCAGGGCGACGAGGGCGGCTTCCGGTTCGCGCCCGCCGCCGAGGTGCCCTGCCTGTGGGCCACGTACCGGGCCGTGGGCGCGCTCGCGGCGCTCGGCCGGGCGCCGCGTGATCCCGACGGCTGCCAGGAGTGGGTCATGCGCCGCCGCGGTCCCTCCGGCGCCTTCGTCCGCTGGGAGGGGTACGACGTCGAGGACGTGTGGGCCTCCTTCTGCGCCGTGGGCACGCTCAAGGCGCTCGGCACGCCGCTCGCCCCCGTCGCCGACGCCGTCACCGCCCGCATCGCCGAACTGGGCGTCGCCGGGGGCGGCTACACCTACCGGGAGCCCCCGGCCGCGGCCGACGCCCTGTCCACGGCCGCCGCCGTTCTCTCGTCCGGCCCCGCGTCCCCGCGCCCGGACGAGGTGCGCTGGCTTGAGGGCTGCCAACTGCCCAACGAGGGCGGCGTGATGTACATGCCGGGCCGGGGCAGTGAGGTGCGCTGCACCCTGTGGGCCCTCGCGGCCGGAGCGTTCACCGAGGACCGGGCGGCCCGGCACCGGATCGCCGACTGGCTGGCCGATCTCCAGAACGCCGACGGCGGGTTCGGCTACTGGGAGGGGCGCGGATCCGACCTGGTGTCCACGGCCGCCGCGGTGGAGACGGCGGCGCTGCTCGGCGGACCGGACGGGCTCGGCCTCGACCTGACGGGCGTCCTCGCCTTCGTCGACTCCTGCCGTACCCACGACGGGGAGCCGTTCGCGCACGGCAACGTGCCGGGCGCCGACCCGGGCCTGCGCCCGGCCCTGCAGGCCCAGCGCGTCCGGCTGCTCCTCGGCCCCGGCCTCGCCCCGCCCGCCGAGGCCCGCGAGGCCGTCGGCGTCCTGCTCGCCCGCCATCGCGTCCGGGGCGGCGGCTACGCGGGCGAGGGCAACCGGGTCCCCGACCTGCTGTCCACCTACGAGGCGGTGCTGGCGGCCGACCGGGCCGGGATCGCCCTCGACACCGGGCACCTCCGCGCGTTCACCGACCGGGTGCGCGGCGCCGACGGCACCGCGTGGAGCCCATTGGCCCCCGGCGGCGGAGGGCCGCTCGCCGACTGTCTCGGCACCCTGCTGGCCCGGCGCCTGGCCGCGAACCCCGGCGCGCTGCCGGCCCTGGCCCTGTCCTGAACCGCCGAACGGGAGAACTCGTGCCCACGATCACCATCCGTACCCCCGAACTGCCCGTACCCCGCCGTCGCGCCGTCGCGCTGCGCCTCACCCGCTGGCTCACCGCCCAGGGCGTCCGGGCCGGTCACGTCGTCGTGCGTTTTGAACCCACCGAGGAGAGCACGGTCTTCTCCGGCGGCATGCCGGTCGAGGCCCTGCCGTACGACGGGGACGCCGACGCCCCCGGCCCGCGCCACGCGTCGGTGACGTGCTGTGTGGGCCCCGACCGTGACGACGCCTTCCGCGACGGGCTCGCCCGGTGCGTCACCGAGGCGCTCGGTACCGATGCCCGAACTCCTTTCTGCTACCTGGAGTTCCGGCCCACCTCGCCCTCCGATGTCTACCTCGGCGCCGGCGAGGGACTGCGCCGGGCCGACGGCACCGCCGTGGGGCCCGCGCCGGCCGCCGCGGTCTGACCCCACGGGCTCCCCAGTCTCACTACTCGATTTTCCCCATGCGCCACCAGCAAGGAGTACGACCATGACCACGGCCCTCCCCTCCCCCGAAGAGATCCACGACCGGACCCGGACCGTCCTGGCCACCCGCATCGGCGACGCCTTCACCGACGTTCCCTCCGACGCCGAACTCCAGTCGGCGCTCGGTGAGCGCTACGACAGCCTCACCGCCATGGAGTGCATCTCCGCCATCGAGAGCGAGTTCGGCATCGAGGTGGACTTCGTCGCCGACGACGTCCGGTTCTGGTTCTCCAGCGTGGAGCGGATGGTGCGCTTCACCCACGAGCGCCTGGAGGACACGGCGGCCCTCGGGCTCGGGAGCTGACCGTGCCGGACATCGCCTTCGCCACCTCCGGCAGCACCGGCCCGCCCGTGACCTGGCTGCGCACGGAGGCCCAGTTACAGGCCGAGGCGGCACTGGTGCACGACGTCGTGCTGGGTTCCGCCCGGTTCGGCCGCATCGTGTCGTACGCGCCTCCCGGCCACCTCTACGGCAGGCTCTACGGGCACGAACTGCCCCGGCTCGAGGACGTCCCGGTGACCGGGCTGTGGGACGAGCCTCTCACCGTGCCCCCGCTCGACGACGGCGTTCCCACCCTGCTGGTCTGTCTGCCCTCCACCTGGCAGCTGCTCGCCCGGCACACGGCGGCCCTGGCACGGCACGGCCGGGTGACGGCCCTGCACAGCACCGGCCCGGCCACACCGGCGGCCCACCAGGTCGCCGAACGCCTTTCGGACACCGGCTTCCGGGCGCACGAGCTGCTCGGCTCCACCGAGACCGGGGCCGTCGCCCACCGCCCCGTCGCCGGCGAACACACGGGAGGCCTGCCCTGGCGCCTGCTGCCCGACGTGGAGGTGCTGCCCGGCGGGATCGCGGACGGCGACGGAAGGGTCCAGCGCCTGAGGGTCGCCGGTCCCCGGCTGGCCCGCCGTACAGGCGCCGAAACGCCCCCGGACGACTGGGAGTTGCCCGATCTCGTCGCGCCGGTGACGCCGCGCACCTTCCACCATGTGGGGCGGGCGTCCCGGCTGGTCAAGGTGAACGGGGTGCGCTGCGACCTGACCCGCGTGGAGGAGTTGGCGCGGGACCGCTGCCCCGGCCTGGACCTCGTCTGCGCGCCCGTCAGCGACCCGGTCCGGGGAGAGCACTACGAGGTGTTCTACGCCGGACCCGGACCGGTCGACCCGGCGGCCCTGCGCCGGCGGCTGGGCCGGCTTCCCTCGGGGCTGCCCGCCCCACGGGCCGTGCATCGCGTGCCCCGTATCCCCCGCAGCGCCACCGGCAAGGTCCTCACCGCCGAGCTCACCGCCACCGCACGCCCCGCCCAGGAGGCCGAGCATGTCTGACGCCCCCACACCGCAGGACGCCATCACCGCCTACGCCCACCGGGCGCACTGGAACTCACCCCCCGAGGCGCCGCGGCCCGGCACGCCGATGGCGCTCCCGCTGCCGGAGCGGGTGACGGCCCGCTCCCGGGGCACGCTGACCGCCGAGGAGTGGCGCACCGCGGAGGCCGACTGGTCCGACCGGGCCGATGCCCGCTACCGGGCGACCGTCCAGCGCGCCCCGCTCGGCACGGACGCGGCACCCGTGCGCGTGGGGGTCAAGGACACCGTGGACGTGGCCGGCTTCCCCACCCGGCTGGGCCTGCGCGGCCACCGGCACCACGCCCGGGTCTCGACCCCCGCGATCGCCGCCCTGCCGCCCGGACTCGCGGCCGTGACCGCCAAGGTCGTCACCACCGAACTCAACATCGGGGTGGGGTCGGAGTGCGTCAACCCCTGCGTTCCGCACATCGACCCGGGCGGTTCCAGCACCGGTACCGCCGTGTCGGTGGCCGCCGGCATCTGCGACCTCGGTCTCGGCACGGACGTGCTGGGCTCGGTGCGCTGGCCCGCCGGGCAGTGCGCGACGGTGGGACTGCGGATGACGCAGCGCGCCTCCCTGCTGGAGGGGGTCTTCCCGCTCTCCCCTCCCATGGACGCGCTCGGCTGGGTCACCCGCAGCGCGGCGGACCTGGCGTACCTGTGGCCACTCCTCGGACTCGACCGGCTCGGCGCCCAGCGCCCGGCCGGCGAGGGCCCGTACCGGATCGGTGTCGTCGCGAACGCCGAAGGGCCCGAGGGCACCTGCGGGCCCGTCATGCGCGGGGCGCTGGAGACGGCCTGCGGACAGCTGGAGGCGAGCGGTCAGCGGCTCGGTCCGGTGCGGGTCGACGACCTGTGGGCGCTGCGCGGACCCGCCTGGGAGCTGTGCGCGCGGCAGGCCTGGGACGCCTACCAGGTGTGGCGGCCCTGGGTGCCCGCCGACCTGCACGAGACCACCCGGGGCGCGCTGGAGGTGGGCGCGAAGGTCCAGGACGACCGCTACGCCTGGATCCTGGAGCGCCTGGCGCACACCCGCGCCACGGTCGAGGCCGGCTTCGACACCGCGGGCGTCGACGCCTGGCTGCTGCCGCTGGACCCGGCCGCCCCGCCGGACCTGGCCGCCGCGGACGCCCGAGTGTCGACCATCCCGGCCCCTCAGGACCCCGACTACGACCTGCGGGTGGCCTACACGCCACTGGCCAGCTTCGCCGGACTGCCCGCGCTCACCCTGCCGGTCGCCCGGGACGAGCGCGGCGCCCCGCTGTGCGTCCAGCTCATCGCCCGCCGCGACCACGAACCGCTGCTGATCCGGCTGGCCGCGCTGCTGGAGGAGGCGGTCGGCCCGCTCGGCTTCCGGCCGAGCTGAGGCGGCGGGCCCGCACATCCGCCCCACCAGGACGACGGAAGGCAGTCATGTCCCTCCCCCGCCCATCCGACGCCGAACGGTCGCCCGACACCTTCGTGCGCGACCTGCTGGACCGCACCACCGCCCCGCTGGAGGCGACAGCCGCCGAACAGGCCCGTATGGCGGCGGCCCACCGCACCCTGGCCGGCCTCGACGGGTCCCGGCACGTCTACGGAGTCACCCACGGTTTTGGACCGCTGGTGGACCATCCCGCCGACCCGGACCCGGCCCGCCAGGGAACGGACCTCATCTCCCACCTCGCCACCGGGCAGGGGGACCCGCTGCCGCCCGAGGTGACCCGCACCATGGTCTGGCTGCGGCTGCGCGGCATGGCCCTGGGGCACTCCGCCGTCGCGCCGGAGACATGGCGGCGCCTCGCCGGCCTGGTGAACGCGGGGTTCGTCCCCGTGGTGCCGAGCGAGGGCAGCCTGAGCGCGAGCGGCGACCTGGTGCCGCTGGCCCACGCCGCGCTGGCGTTCGCCGCGGACGGCGCCGGCCAGGCATGGTGCCGGGGCCCCGGGGGCGAGTGGCGGCGCGAGGAGGCGCCTGCCGCGCTGGCCGCCCTGGGCCTGCCGCCCGTCGTGTGGGAGGCCCGGTCCGCGCTCGCCTTCGTCAACGGCAGCAGTGCCTGCCTGGCCCGCGCCCTGCACACCCACCGGGAGATCGGCGCGCTCACCCGGGCCGCCGCGGTGGTCAGCGGCCGTACGGCGGCATTGCTCGGCGCCTCGGGCGAACCCTACGAGGACGCCCTGCAGCGGGTGCGCAACCAGCCCGGGCAGCGCACGGCCGCCGCGTGGATCCGGGCCGAACGCATCGCCTCGGGCGCCGGGACCGGCACGGCCCCCGGCCCGGACCGGCCGCTTCAGGAGCGCTATTCACTGCGGTGCGCCCCACAGGTCCTGGGCGCCGTCCTGGACCAACTGGACCTCCAGGGCTCGGTCCTGGCCGACGAGGCCGAGGGGTGCAGCGACAACCCCGTGCTCGTCGACGGCACCCTGCTGCACGGCGGCAACTTCCACGCCGCGCCCGTGGCGTTCGTCTCCGAGACGCACGCCGGCTGTGTCCACCAGGTGGCCTATCTGCTGGAGCGGCAGCTGGCCCTGGTGCTGGACCCGGCCGCCAACGGCGGTCTGCCGCCGCTGCTGACGCCACGGCCCGGCGCCGGGAGCGGCTTCGCCGGAGTGCAGATCGCCGCGAGTTCCCATCTGAGCCGGCTGCGCCAGCTGGGCCATCCGGCGTCCTTCACGGCCGTACCGACCAATCTGCACAACCAGGACCAGGTCCCGCTCGCCCTCAACAGCGCCAATGCGCTGGCCCAGATGACCGAACGGGCCTGGTGGATCCTCGGCTCGCTGCTCCTCGCCGTCAACCAGCTCGCCCATCTGACGGGGCACCAGGAGCGGGATGAGGGGCGGCTGTGGCGGGAGCTGCGGGCTGAGTTTCCGCCCCTGGACCGGGACCGTCCGCTCGCGCGGGAGATCGCCCGGGCGGCCGGTCGGGCCCGGGACCGTTTCCTGCCGCTCGCCGTCACCGACCCCGACGCCACCGCCGCGGAGGCCCCTCGCACCGCGGCGGTGTGACGCCCACTTCCATGGAGGAACCATGACCGCCACGCGCCTGCTGTTGCCGGCCCGTGCCCTTCAGCAGCCCGAATGGGCCTCGCTCGACGAACTCAAGGACGTCCTGCTCTCCCTGGAGGCCAAGCCTCCGCTGGTGGACGCCACCGCCTGTGCCGACCTCACCGCCGAACTCGGTCGGGCCGCCCGCGGCGAGGCCTTCGTGCTGCAGGCCGGAGAGTGCGCCGAGCGGTTCTCCGACGCCGACCCCGAGACCGTCCTCGCCAAGACGGACGAACTGCACAGGCTGGCCGACGAGTTCACCGACGCCACTGGTCTGCCCGCCGTCCGGATGGGGCGGATCGCCGGGCAGTACGCCAAGCCGCGCTCCAGCCCGACCGAGACCCTGCCCGACGGCACCGTGCTGCCCGTCTACCGCGGAGACGCCGTCAACGCCCCCGAGCCCAGCCAGGCGGCGCGCACCGCGCTCCCGTCCCGGCTGCTGCTGGCCCACCGCAACGCCGGCACCACCCTGAGCACCCTGCTCGAACGGGACATGGGCCTGGCCGGGCGGACGGCGTCGCAGCGCACCTACGCGGGCCACGAGGCGCTGCTGCTGGAGTACGAGCAGGCCCTGGTGCGCCCCGACGGGGCCGGGGGGCGCTACGGCTCCTCGGGCCACTTCCTGTGGGTCGGCGACCGGACGCGTCAGCCCGACCACCAGCACGTGCAGTTCGCGGCATCGATCAGCAACCCGGTCGGCGTCAAGATCGGCCCCAAGGCCTCGCTGGAGGACGTCCGCACGTTGGTGCGGATGCTCGGCGATCCGCGCCGCCCCGGCAGGCTCTCCCTGATCGTGCGCATGGGCCGGGACCACATCGTCCCGAAGCTGACCTCCCTGCTGGGGGCGCTCGGCGACGAGGCCGCCGGCGTGGCCTGGATCTGCGACCCGATGCACGGCAACACCCGGGTCAACGGCGCCGGGCAGAAGAGCCGCGTGGTCGGAGACGTCGTGGCGGAGATCGAGGGCTTCGTGTCGGCGCTGCACGCGCACGGCCTGCGTCCGGCCGGTCTGATGCTGGAGACGGCCCACGGCCCTGTCACCGAGTGCGTCGACACGGCGGCGGAGCTGGCCTCGGCCACTCCCCTGCCCCGCTACGAGTCGGCCTGCGATCCGAGGCTGAGTCCGCACCAGGCCGGCGAGGTGGTGACCCGTACGGCGGCACTGCTGTGAGGCGGCGCGCCACCGCGCCCGCCCGCGCGCCGCCGGGGCTTCTCGGCGGCACCCGAATCCGAGAGAAGAACCAGACCCAAGAAGGGGAACAGCACATGGAGTTCCGCCGGCTCGGCCACAGCGGCCTCGTGATCAGCGAGATCGCCTACGGCAACTGGATCACCCACGGTGCCCAGATCGACGAGGAGGCCGCGCACGCCTGTGTGCGCGCCGCGCTCGACGCGGGCATCACCACGTTCGACACGGCCGACGTGTATTCCGAGACCCGCGCCGAGACCGTGCTCGGCAAGGCGCTCGCCGGTCAGCGGCGTGAGGGCCTCGTACTCGCCACCAAGGTGTGCCACCCGGTGGGCCCGGGGCCCAACGACCGCGGTCTGTCCCGCAAGCACGTTGTCGAGGGCTGCGAGGGGTCGCTGCGCCGGCTCGGCACCGACTATGTGGACCTCTACTACGCGCACCGCTACGACCCGGCCGTTCCGCTCGAGGAGACCATGCTCGCGTTCGCGGACCTGGTCCGCTCCGGCAAGGTCCTCTACATCGGGGTGAGCGAGTGGACCGCCGAGCAGATCAGCCGCGCCGCCGGCCTCGCCAGGGAACTGCGCGTCCCTCTGGTGGCCAGCCAGCCGCAGTACTCCATGCTGTGGCGGGTCATCGAGTCACAGGTCGTGCCCGCGTGCGAGCGGGAGGGACTCGGCCAGGTCGTCTGGTCGCCGCTGGCCCAGGGCATCCTGAGCGGCAAGTACCTGCCCGGCGCCGCGGCACCCGCGGGTTCCCGGGCCGACGCCGAGGCCGGCAAGGGCTTCGTCGACATGCTGGTCGGTCACTGGATGAACGACGAGGGGGCGCTGCGGGCCGTCCAGGAGCTGGGGCCGGTCGCCTCCGACCTCGGGCTGACGATGAGCCAGCTCGCCGTCGCCTGGGTCCTGAACAACCCCTCCGTCTCGGCGGCCATCATCGGCGCGAGCCGTCCCGAGCAGGTCAAGGAGAACGCCGCGGCTTCCGGTGTGCGCCTGGAGCAGGCTGTGCTGGACCGTATCGACGAGATCCTCGCGGCGTACATCGTGCGGGACCCGGCGAGGACGGGCTGACCACTGCCGCGGGGCCGCCCGGGCGGCCGGGCGGCGAACGGGCGACGCGGACGGGGGCCGACAGCACGGGAGAGAGGAGCGTGAACGGCGTGGACGACACGGGCGGTCCGGGCGGCGCACAGGGGGTTGGCCGTCCCGGGGCCTCCGGAAGGGCGGTGATCGTGACCGGCGGCAGCCGGGGGCTCGGGCGAGAGACCACGCTCCGGCTCGCCGCGCAGGGGTGCGATCTCGCCGTGTGCGGCCGCGACGCCGCCTCGCTGAAGGATGTGGCCGAGGAGGTGCGCGCCCGGCACGGGCGCACCCTCCACACGGAGCATCTTGACGTGCTCGACGAGTCCGCCCTCACGGCGTTCGTACGGGAGTCGGCCGCCCGGCTCGGCCGGGTGGACGGCCTCGTGACCGTCGCGGGCGGCGCGCGCGGCGCGGACCTCCGCGAAACGGCGGCGTCCGACTGGGACCTGACGTGCCGGCTGAACGTCACCCATCCGGCGATCGCCTTGCGCGAGGCGGCCGACCAGCTGGCCGGGACCGGGGGCAGTGCCGTGCTGGTCTCCTCCGTCTCCGGCTGGAAGCCCGCCCCGCCCGCGCAGTACGCGGCGGCCAAGGCCGCGCAGATCCACATGGCCGCCTCCCTCGCCCGTGAGCTGGGGCCGCGAGGGGTCCGGGTCAACTGCGTGTCGCCCGGCTCGATGCTGATCGAGGGCAAGGGCTGGGCCAGGCTCCGGGACGAGGACCCACGGGCCTATCGCGCGTTCGAGAAGGAGTTCCCCGGTGGCCGTCTGGTCGATCCGCGGGATGTCGCCGAGGTGATCGCCTTCCTGCTGTCGGACGGGGCTCGGGCCGTCAACGGCGCGAACATCCCGGTGGACGGCGGCCAGAACGCGCCGAGCGCCTACGGCTACTGAGCCGGTCCCGGCCGGGAACAGGGCGATGTTCCCGGCCGGGACGCCCTGGCTCAGCCGTCGAGGCCCTCGTGCCCCACATGGGAGACCCCCCGCACATCCAGTTCGTCCTGCACGTCGTCGAGCAGCTCGCGCAGCAGCTCGGCGAGTGCTTCGCGCCGCTGCGGGCCCAGGCGTTCCAGGAGCTGTGCCTCGCGGGCGAGTACCCGGTCCACGGTGCGCTCGACCAGTTCGTGTCCGGCCGGGGTCAGTTCGACCAGGACCGCGCGGCTGCGGCCGGGGGCGGGGCGGCGGGTGACCAGTTCGTCGCGTTCGGCGCGGGCGACCCGCTGTGAGATGGCCCCCGCGGTGACCAGGGAGTGCGCGGCGAGGTCCCGGGTGCTCAGGGTGTAGGGCGGACCGCTGCGGCGCAACACGCTGAGCAGATCCAGGGTGGCCGGGTCGACCCCTGCCTCGGCGAGCACCTTCCGGCGGTCGTCGCCGAAGTGCTTGGCGAGCTGCCAGATCCTCGTGACCACGCCGATGGAGCCCACCGGAGTCTGGGGCCGCTCGCGGCTCCAGGCGGCCGCGATGGCGTCCGCCGGGTCGTCTCCCGCCGGCCGGCGATCGCTTTCCTCTGATGCCCTCATGAGCTCACCCTCCACACTGACCTGCTACATTTAGATCTGAATTTAGCACTAAACATGCGCGCTGCGGCGCACCGTCGAAAACCGAGTGGTGATATGCGCACAGAGACACGGAAAGCGAGTCCGAAGGCCGGAGCCGCCACCGCGACCGGCCCTCCCCGGGCCACCGCGCGGGACTGGGCGGGACTCACGGTGGTCCTGCTCGCGATGTTCATGAGCCAGATCGACATGTTCATCGTGAACGTCGCGGCTCCGGGGATCCAGGCGGACCTGAACGCCGGGTTCGGCCAACTCCAGTTCGTCATCGACGGTTACGTGATCGCCTACGCAGCGGGCATGGTAACCGGCGGCAGGCTCGGCGACCGGATCGGCCGCAAGCGCACCTTCCAGTACGGGGTGGCCGCCTTCACCCTGACCTCCCTGCTGTGCGCGCTCGCGCCCAGCCCGGCCACGCTGATCGCGGCCCGGGTCCTGCAGGGTCTGTCGGCCGCCGTGATGACACCGCAGGTGCTCTCCCTCATCCGGGCCGTCTTCGTGCACGAGCGCGACCGGGCCCGGGCCGTCGGGGCCTACGGTGCCTCCATCGGCGCGGGCGTCATCGCCGGCCTCGTCGGCGGCGGCCTGCTGCTCGACCTCGACGTGGCCGGTCTGGGCTGGCGCATGATCTTCTTGATCAACGTGCCGATCGGCGCGGCGATCCTGTGCGCGGCCGTACCCGCCGTCACCGAGAGCCGCAGCGCCGACCTGCCGCGACTGGACATCGCGGGCGCCGTCTTCACCGCCGTGCTGCTGCCGCTCGTGCTCATCCCGCTGATCCTCGGCGGTGAGCACGGCTGGCCTTGGTGGACGTACGGCTGCTTCGCGCTCAGCGCGGCCGGTGCCGTGGCCTTCCTTCGCTGGGAGCGCCGGACGGAGGACCGGGGCAACGACCCGCTGCTGCCGAGCCGGCTGCTGCGGGCCAAGGGCTTCCCGCTGAGCATGGGCACCGTGCTGCTGTTCTTCTCCGGCAACGCCGGCCTGTTCCTGGTCCTCACCTACCACCTCCAGTCGGGCCTCCGGCTGACGCCGCTGGCCGCGAGCATGGTCTTCGTGCCGCTCGGCCTCGGCTTCATCGCCGCCTCGACGGCCTGCCGCAGGCTCGCCGCCCGGTTCGGCATCGGGGTGTCGGTGGCGGGAGGCCTCGTCATGGCGGTCTCGCTCGCGGCCGTGCCCGCCGCCACCGGCCTGGACGGCACCAGCCAGGCGATCGGGCTCGCCGCGGTGATGGGGGTCTCCGGATTCGGGCAGGGCCTGGTCGTCGCACCCCTGGTGGACACCGTCCTCTCCCGGGTCCACCCGGACGACGCCGGCGCCGGATCGGGTGTGCTGAACACCGTGACCCAGGCGGGCATGGCCCT
This sequence comes from Streptomyces sp. NPDC008137, assembly GCF_042957035.1. Taxonomy (NCBI): domain Bacteria; kingdom Bacillati; phylum Actinomycetota; class Actinomycetes; order Kitasatosporales; family Streptomycetaceae; genus Streptomyces; species Streptomyces sp. NPDC008137. Next base: position 91,426 of record NZ_JBIBHN010000018.1, read on the forward strand.
CGGTGTAGCGGTCATCGGGGCCCTGTACCGCGGCTTCCTGGGTTCCAATCCACAAGCGCCGGGTCCGGACACCGGCATCGCCGACTTCGCGGAGGCCTTCGACCTCACCGCGTACGTCCTCGCGGCACTCGCGGTGGGCACCGCGCTGCTCGCCGTGCGGCTGGGCCGCGTCCCCGCCGGCGCACAAGCCGCGGCGGGGACGGATGCCGAGGGCGTCCGGGTCCGGGACGACCGCCCAGCCGTGCTTCCGGACGAGCCCGAGGGCGCTGACGGGCGGGGCGGCGACAGCGACGCGGGCCGCGTCCGCCGCACGGACCGGTAGCCCACCCGCGGCAGGCGGCCCGGCGTTCACCGCACCGTCCCTCGCCGGTCCGGCCGAGGCGGCGGAGCGCGTCCCCGGGCGCGACGGCCCGGCGGTGCTCCGCGGGCCGTCGCGCCGGCCGCCGGGCCGGCGGCCGGCCGCGCGTCAGGCGTCGCCGTACGCCTCCCCGCCCGGTTCGAACCCGGCGGTCCCGGCGGTCGTGTCGGCGAGCCAGGTCCGGAAGGCGTCCACCTCGGCGTCCGGGAGGGCGAGTTCGATCGTGACCGCCTCGCCGTAACGCACGTCCCGCACCTCGCGGCCGGTGGTGCGCAGGTCGTTCTCCACTTTGCCCGCCCGCTGGTGGTCGACGGTGACGGTGGCCAGGCGGAACCTGCGGCGGGTGCGGGTGCCGAGGGTGTCCAGGGCCTCGCCGACCGCTCCGCCGTAGGCCCGGATGAGGCCGCCGGCGCCGAGCTTGACCCCGCCGAAGTAGCGGGTGACGACGGCGACGACGTACCGCATGTCGCGGCGCAGCAGCATCTGGAGCATGGGGACGCCGGCGGTGCCGCCGGGTTCGCCGTCGTCGCTCGCCTTCTGGACCGAGGCGTCGGCGCCGATGACGTAGGCCCAGCAGTTGTGGTTGGCGCCGGTGTGCTCCTTGCGGACCGCGGCGATGAAGTCCTGGGCCTCCTGCTCGGTGGCGGCCGGGGCGAGGGCGCACAGGAAGCGGGAGCGGTTGACCTCGGTCTCGTGCACGCCCGCGCGGGCGACCGTGCGGTATTCGTCCTGCATCCGGCCAGCCTATGCGGGCGCCCGGCAGCGGCCCGGACCGGTCCGCGGCTACTTCTCCTTCCGGCCCCGGGGCACGATCACGGACGTGAGCAGCGCGGTGCCAGGGGTGAGGGACCGCCAGGTCGTGCCTCGCCAGGACAGGACGGCGATCGCCGAGGTGGGGAACTTCGTGCGGACCCGCTCCAGGGTGTCGTCGAGGCCGTCGGCGGCGAGCGCCAGGACCAGTTCCTCCAGTCCGGGGTTGTGCCCGATCAGCAGCAGTGTCTCCACCTCCGCGGGCACCTCGTGCACGACGGCCAGCAGGCCGGAGGGGCCCGCGGCGTACAGCCGCCGGTCGTGGCGTACCGGCGGGGGTGTTCCCCACTGGCCGGCGGCCAGGTCCCAGGTCCGGCGCGCGCGTACGGCGGTGGAGCACAGCGCGAGGTCCGGCAGGCAGTCGGCCTCGGCCAGGGCGCGCCCGGCAGCGGGGGCGTCCCGGCGGCCTCGCGGGGCGAGGTGGCGTTCGTGGTCGGCGACGTCCACGGGCCAGGCGGACTTGGCGTGCCGCATGACGACCAGGCGGCGCAGTGGGCCGGTTCCGGCGCGCTCGATCATGACGGGGATCCCAGGTCGCGGGTGAGGTCGAGGCCGAGGAGCCGGTCGGCGTACGCGTACGTCTCGAAGCGCGCGCCGTCGGGCAGCTCCGGGTCGGTCTCGACGTGGTGCAGGACGTCCAGTACCCGGGACATGTCCAGATCATCCTCCCAGGCGTCGCGCAATCGCCCGCGCACCTCGTCGGGGACGGGCCGCGAGGGCCGCCGGGCCCAGCGGGCGACCGCACCGCGCCAGTGGGCGAGGGTGCCCCGGGCCTCGTCGAACGCGGCCGCGTCCAGCCGGGCGGGGGCGCTGTGGTGCCGGGCGAGGAGGGCGAGACGCAGGACACCGGGGTCGATGCCGGTGCCGTCCGGTGTGCCCGGGTTGCCGGGATGCGCGGGGGCACCGTCGATGTGCGCGGGGGCGACATCGATCCGCACACCACCGGTCGCCACCCCGCCCTCGACGGCCACATGGACGACCTGGGCCTCGCCCAGCCCGGCACTCACGTCGGGGCTGTCCTCGAACGGCCGGATGCCGAGGGCGGTGGCCTCCGCCCGCAGCTCGGCCTGTCGGCGTCCTCCGGTCAGCAGCGCCCACACCGGGGTGCCGCCGAGTTCCAGGGCCCGGACGAGCAGGTCCGCGACGAGCAGCACCCGCAGGTTCGTGGTGTCGGAGCCGGGCGCGTGCACCTCGACACGCGTCAGGCCCCGGCGGGCCGGGGCGGCGTCGACCGGCTCGCCGGTACGGGCGTCGATGATGCGCAGCACGAGCCGAGCGTAGGCGTGCGGGCGGGCACACGCAGGCAGGTTTGGCGATTTCCGGCCACCGTGGCGGGAATCGCCCCACCAATGGCGTGCCCGCCACGCGGGCCGAACGGCCTCAGGCCAGCGTGCCCAGGAACCGCACGTGAGGCCGCTGTTCGGGCCCTTCACGGCTGACGGCGGCCCGCACCCCGTACACCTCCGCGATGAGCTCTTCGGTCAGGACGTCCCCCGGGGCGCCGCCCGCGACGACCGTCCCCCCGCGCAGGACGACGACCCGGTCGCAGTACATCGCCGCGAGGTTGAGGTCGTGCAGCGCGACGACGGTGGTGACCGGCAGGCCGGTCACCAGGGCGAGCAGGTCCAGCTGGTGGTGGATGTCGAGGTGGTTGGTGGGCTCGTCCAGGAGGAGCTCCCGGGGTTCCTGCGCGAGCGCGCGGGCGATCTGCACCCGCTGGCGTTCGCCGCCCGAGAGGGTGTGCCAGGGCTGGCAGGCCCGGGCGGCGAGGCCGGTGCGCTCCAGGGCGGCGTGGATCGCCCGCTCGTCGTCCGCCGAGGCGGGTGTCCAGGCCCGGCGGTGCGGGATCCGGCCCAGCCGTACGACGTCCAGCACCGTCAGCTCGACCTGGGTGTCGGCCTGTTGCTCGACCGTGGCGAGGCGGCGGGCGACGGTACGGCGGGGCAGATCGCCCAGCGGGGTGCCGTCGAGGGTGACGATTCCGGCGGTGGGTGTGAGCAGCCCGGCGAGCAGCCGCAGCAGTGTGGACTTGCCGGAGCCGTTGGGGCCGAGGACTCCGACGGTGGAGCCGGGTTCGGGCGCGAGGACGACGCCGTCGAGGATGAGGCGCCCGTCGGTACGGCGGCTGACCCGGTCCGCCCGGAGCCCGGCAGCCCGCACCGGCGTTTCCGTCTCGCTGACGTGTGTCCCGGTCACCGCACCCTCCGCGTCCGGTAGAGCACCGCCACGAACGCCGGCACCCCGATCAGCGATGTCACGACCCCCACGGGCACCTCCTGCGGATCCAGGACCGTCCGGGCCAGGGTGTCGACCCAGACCAGGAACACCGCGCCGGCGAGGGCGGTGACCGGCAGCAGCCGGGCGTGCCCGGGTCCGGCCAGGGCCCGGGCGGCGTGCGGCAGGACCAGCCCGACGAAGCCGATCGCCCCGGCCGAGCTGACCAGGGCGGCCGTGAGCAGGGCGGTGACGCACAGCAGCACCAGGCGGGTGCGGGCCACCGACACCCCGAGCGCGGCCGCCGCGTCCTGCCCGAAGGCGAAGGCGTCGAGCGTACGGGCGTACGACAGGCACACCACCAGCGCCACGGCCAGGACGGCGAAGCACAGCCACACGTCGGTCCAGCCGGCCCCGCCGAGCGAGCCCAGGAGCCAGAACAGCACGCCCCGGGTCGTCTCGGCGTCGGCGGCGGTCAGCACCACGAAGGAGGTGAGGGCGGAGAAGAGCTGCATGGCGGCGACGCCCGCGAGGACGACCCGGTCGGTGGTGTCGCCGAGGGTGTGGCTGAGCAGCAGGACCAGCGCGAAGGAGACCAGTGCGCCGAGGAACGCGCCGGCGGACACCGAGACGACACCGCCGCCCACGCCCAGCACGACGATGACGACCGCGCCGGTGGAGGCGCCCGAGGACACCCCGAGCACGAACGGGTCGGCGAGGGGGTTGCGCAGCAGCGACTGCATCACGGCCCCGCACACGGCGAGGCCGGCCCCGCACACGGCCGCGAGCAGGGTGCGCGGCAGCCGCAGCTGCCAGACGATGCCGTCCCGGATCGGCGTCAGGTCGGAGCTGCCCATCCCGAGGTGGGAGGCGACGACGGACCAGACGTCCCCGACCCGGATGTCGGCCGGTCCGATGGTGATCGCCAGGGCCACGGAGACCATCAGCAGCAGGGCGCCCGCGACACCGAGCGCCGGTCCGCGCACGGTCACTTCACGAGCCCGAACTCACGCAGTCCGGCCGCGACCTTCTCCACACCCTCGACCGTGCGGATGGTCGGGTTCATGGCCTGCCCGCTGAGCAGCACGTACCGCTTGTTCTTGACTGCGTCCATGTTCTTGGTGGCCGGATTGGACTCCAGGAAGGCGATCTTGCGCTTCGCCGACTCGGCGGTCTCCGAGTCGCGGGTCAGATCGCCGATGACGAGGACGTCGGGGTTGCGGTCGGCGACCGTCTCCCAGTTGACCTGCGGCCACTCCTCGTGCGTGTCGTCGAAGACGTTCTTGGCACCGAGGGCGCGGGTCAAGATGCCGGGCGCTCCGCAGCAGCCGGCCAGGTAGGGCGATTCGGAGTTGGCGAACCAGTACATCAGGGAGACGTCGGAGGCGTCGACGCCCCGCGTGGCCTTCTTCATCCGCTGCTGGAGGGAGGCCACGAGCTTGTCGCCGCGGTCCTTCACTCCGAACACGGTCGCGAGGTCCCGCACCTCGCCGTAGACGGCGTCGATGTCCAGCGGCTTGTCGCGCTTGCCGTCGCCGCCGCCCGAGTTGTCCTTGCCGGCGCAGTCGGACGGGGAGACATACGTGGGCACGCCGAGCTTCTCGAACTGCTCGCGGGTGGCGACGCCGCCCTTGCCGAGGGTGGAGACGAAGGACGCGGCGACGAAGTCGGGCTCGGAGTCCAGGACCCGTTCGAAGGAGGGGTTGTTCTCGGCGATGCGCGGCACCTTGGCGTTGGCCCTCTCCAGCCCCTTCATCACGGGGTCGGTCCAGGTGGCCGTGCCCGCTATCCGGTCGGCGAGACGGAGGGAGAGCAGGATCTCGGTGGTGCCCTGGTTGAGGGAGACGGCGTGCTTGGGCGCCTTGTCGACTCGAACCTTCCGGCCGCAGTTGTCGAGCGTGACGGCGGCCTTCGTGGTGGTGGGCTTCGAGTCCCCGCAGCCGGTCATGAGCAGGGAGCAGGCCGCGAGCAGGACGGCGGCACGGGCGGGTCGGGCGAGGGGCAAGGAAACCAGTCCTCAGACGTCGAGGGCCCGATCGCGGAGCCCGGTCGTACGGTGCTCCCCCACCGCCGGCCGGCCGCGGGGGCCGCCAGCAGGTCTTCGGACTCGGGTTCACCCGGTGCGGGGCGCCTTCCCGAACGCCATGCGTGCCGTTCAGTGGCCGAGACCCCGCCCGTCCCCCTCACCGCTGCGCGTCAGTTCCGGATTCGCACCGGATTCCCTGACCCACGTACATGGGTTCGACTGGCCTCGGCAAGCTATCACGGCGGGCATCGGGGAATCACCGCGCGCCCCGCGTCGTTGCCCGGACAGCAGCTCTTCCGCGACTCCCGAGGAGGCCGCCGGTGTACGGCGACGACGCAACGGTCCGCAGGATCCTCACCGAGCTCGGCGACACCTGGGCCGTGGTGGGCCTGTCGTCGAACCGGCAGCGCGCGGCGTACGGCGTCGCCGCCGTGCTCCAGCGGTACGGCAAGCGTGTCGTGCCCGTGCACCCCAAGGCGGAGACCGTGCACGGCGAGCAGGGGTACGCGAGTCTGGCGGACATCCCCTTCGACGTGGACGTGGTGGACGTGTTCGTGAACAGCGACCTCGCCGGAGCGGTCGCGGACGAGGCGGTCGCCAAGGGCGCGGGGGCGGTGTGGTTCCAGCTCGGCGTCGTCGACGCGGCGGCGTACGACCGCACCCGGGCCGCCGGCCTGGAGATGGTGATGGACCGCTGCCCGGCGATCGAGATCCCGCGGGTCGGGTGAGGGTCACGCCCGTCGCGCCCCCTCCATAATGAGCGCATGACCCACGCCTTGCCGCCCGCGGACACAGGCTCCCCCGGACGTTTCCCGGTCGTCGTCGTGGGCGCCGGTCCCGCCGGGCTGACCGTCGGCAACATCCTGCGGGCCGCCTCCGTGGACTGCCTGGTGCTGGAGACCGAGACCCGGGAGTTCATCGAACAGCGGCCCCGGGCCGGGGTCATCGAGGAGTGGGCCGTACGCGGCCTGGAGAAGCGGGGCCTCGCCCGGAACCTGCTGGACCGCGCGGAGCTGCACACCGCGTGCGAGTTCCGCTTCGAGGGGGAGCGGTACCGGTTCCACTACGGCGATATGACGGGCAGTCACCACTTCGTCTACCCGCAGCCGTTGCTGGTGACGGACCTGGTGCGCGAGTACGCCGACGTGCGCGGCGGGGAGATCCGCTTCGGGGTCCGGGACGTGGAGCTGCACGACCTCGACACCGACCGGCCCTCCGTGTCGTACACGTGCCCGGAGACGGGTGAACGGCACGTCGTGGACTGCGACTTCGTGGCCGGCTGCGACGGGGCGCGCGGGGTGACGCGGGCCTCACTGCCGCCCGAGCGGGTCCGGATCGCGCGGCACGACTACGGCATCGGCTGGCTGGCGCTGCTCGCCGAGGCCCCGCCGTCCGCCGACTGCGTCCTGTTCGGCTGTCACGAGAACGGCTTCGCGGGCCAGATGCCCCGCAGCCCGGAGGTGACCCGCTACTACCTCCAGTGCCCGCCGGGCGACGACCCGGAGAACTGGCCGCACGAGCGGGTCTGGGCGGAGCTGCGGCAGCGGCTCGGGGCGGCCGGTGTGCCGCCGCTGACGGAGGGGCGGCTGATCGAGAAGCGCGTGCTGGACATGCACGACTACGTGGTCGAGCCGATGGTGCACGGCCGGCTCCACCTCGCGGGCGACGCGGCGCATCTGGTCGCCCCCATCGCGGCCAAGGGCATGAACCTCGCCCTGCACGACGCCTTCCTGCTCGGCGACGCCCTGGTGGCCCGCCTGACCACGGGCGACGAGAGCGGTCTGGCCGGTTACGGGCAGTCCTGCCTGCGGCGCGTGTGGGACTACCAGGAGTTCTCGCAGTGGCTTTCCGAGGTGTACCACGGAACGGCGGCGGGCGACCCCTTCCGCGCGGGCACCGCGCTCGCCCGGCTGCGCCGCCTGTTCACCTCGCCCGTGGCGGCCGCGGCCTTCGCCGAGCAATACCTGGGGACGGCGGCGCGGTACTGACTCATTCGTGCGGGGGACGGTCGCTGAGCCGGTGGTCGGCCACGTTCAGCGCCTCGTCCACCAGTCGGCGCAGATGGCCGTCGCTGAGTGAGTAGATCACCCGGCGCCCGTCTTTACGTGTGTTCACCAGGCCCGCGAGGCGCAACCGCGCCAGGTGCTGGCTGACGGCGGGCCGGGCCGCCCCGCATTCCTCCGTGAGAGTCGTGACGTCGGCTTCCGACCTCGTCAGTGCGTGCAGCAGGGCGAGCCGGGTCCGGTCCCCCAGGAGGGCGAGGAGTTCGGCGGCGAGCGCGAACTGTTCCTCGCCGGGGCTGCGCGGGTGCGCATCGTGCGCAGGTGACAGGTGCATGCGTGCGCTCATACGCACATAATGGCCCTGTGGGCGTGTGCACGTCCACTCCCGCGCACCGGAAGGGGACCCACGTGAGCGACCGGCACGAGCACTCCCACCCTCACCAGCACCAGCACCAGCACGGCCTGCGCCACCGGCTGTCCCACCTCCTCACTCCCCACTCCCACGAGACGACCGACAAGGTCGACTCCGCCCTGGAGTCCTCGGCCCGCGGGATGCGGGCGCTCTGGGTCTCGCTCGCGGTGCTCGGTGTGACGGCCCTGGCCCAGGCGCTCGTGGTAGCCGTCTCCGGCTCGGTGGCGCTGCTCGGGGACACGGTGCACAACACCGCGGACGCGCTGACCGCCGTACCGCTCGGGATCGCCTTCGTGCTGGGCCGGCGGGCGGCCACCCGCCGCTTCACCTACGGCTACGGGCGGGCCGAGGACCTGGCGGGGCTCGTGATCGTGCTGACGATCGCCGCGTCCGCGGCCTTCGCGGGGTGGACCGCGATCGACCGCCTCCTCGATCCGCGCCCGGTCCAGCACGTCCCGGCGGTCGCCGTGGCGGCCCTCGTCGGGTTCGCGGGCAACGAGTGGGTGGCCCGCTACCGCATCCGTGTGGGCCGCGCGATCGGCTCGGCCGCGCTGGTCGCCGACGGACTGCACGCCCGCACCGACGGCTTCACCTCCCTGGCCGTGCTGCTGGGCGCCGGCGGCTCGGCCCTGGGGTGGCAGCTGGCCGACCCGATCGTGGGGCTGGCGATCACGGCGGCGATCGCGCTGGTGCTGCGGGACGCGGCGCGGGAGGTGTTCCGGCGGGTGATGGACGCGGTCGACCCGGCCCTGGTGGACCGGGCCGAGGCCGCCCTGACCGAGGTCCCCGGGGTGCGGGCGGTGGGCGAACTGCGGCTGCGCTGGATCGGGCACCGGCTGCGCGCCGAGGTCGCGGTGGTGGTGGACGGCGCCGTGACGGTGCGCGAGGCCCACCGCATCGCCGTCGACGCCGAGCACGCGCTGCTGCACGCCGTGCCCCGCCTCACCGCCGCCCTGGTCCACGCCGACCCGGCACCGGTCCCGGGCGAGGCGGACCCGCATCTGCCCCTGGCCCACCACACGGCGGCGTAGCTCAGGAGACTCCGAGCCCCTCCAGCACCACGGCCCCCGGCAGTTCCGCGAACGCCTTGCCCGGGACCAGCAGCTTGCCGCGCCGCCGGCCGCTGCCGACCAGCACATACGGCAGGTCGACGACGGCCGCGTCCACCAGCACGGGCCAGCCGTCCGGCAGTCCGAGCGGGGTGATGCCGCCGTACTCCATGCCGGTCTCGCCGGTCGCCGTGTCCATGCTGGCGAACGAGGCCTTGCGGGCGCCCAGTTGACGGCGTACGACGCCGTTCACGTCGACCCTGGTGGTGGACAGTACGACGCACGCGGCGAACGTGGTCTCGCCGGCGCGCTTGCCCGCCACCACCACGCAGTTCGCGGACCGCTCCAGCAGGTCCCGGCCGTAGTGCTCCACGAAGACGGCGGTGTCGGCCCACTCCGGGTCGGTGTCGACGTAGAGGATCTGGTCGGCGGGGACACTGCCCGGCCAGTGACATACGGCGTCGGCGACCGGGCCGGTGAGTTCGTCGAGGCAGGCGGGGGCGGGACGGGCGTCGTCGAAGCGTCCGATGGGTGCGCGCATGACCGCACGCTAACAACCGCGGACCGCCACCGGCCGGGCGTCTCAGGACACGGGCGGCACCGAGACGGCCATGACCATCTCCATGGGCGCGTCCCCGGTGTTGCCGTACGTGTGCGGGACGTTGGCCTCGAAGTGGACGCTCGCACCGGCGGGCACGCGGTGCTCGACGCCGTCGACGGTGAGCGTCAGCTCCCCCGCCGTGACGTGGAGCAGTTCGGTCGTGCCGGCGGGGTGCGGGTCCGAGGGGCTGCTCTCGCCGGGCATGAGCCGCCAGTCCCACATCTCCAGCGGGCCGGGCGCCTCGGTGCCCGCGAGCAGCCGGTTGTAGCTGCCGGCCTCGGTGTGCCACAGCCGTACGGTCTGGTCGGCGGGGACGATGTGGACGTTCGGGCCCTTCTCGTAGTCGAGCAGGGTGGTGATGCTGACGCCGAGCGCGTCGCCGATCTTGACGACGGTGCCGAGGCTGGGGTTGGTGCGGGCCTGCTCGATCTGGATGAGCATGCCGCGACTGACGCCCGCCCGGGCGGCGAGCACGTCCAGGGTGAAGCCGCGTACCGCGCGCCAGTGCTTGACGCTGCGCGCCAGGGACTGGGTCAGCAGCTCGAGGTCCGACACATTCCGTCCAATATTTTGTATTCCGAAGTGCAGTCGATTGCACTATCGTGTGGTTGACCTGATCGTTCACTGAACTGTACTGCGAGGCTTCCGGACCATGACAGCGCTCTTCGCCCTGGCCACCAGCCTGCTGTGGGGACTGGCCGACTTCGGCGGCGGACTACTGACCCGGCGCACGCCCGCGCTGACGGTGGTCGTGGTCTCGCAGTCGATCGCGGTGGTCGTGCTCGGCGCGGTGGTGGTGGCGACCGGCGGCTGGAGTGAGGCGGGGCCGCAGCTGTGGTTCGCCGTGGCGGCCGGGCTCGTCGGGCCGGTGGCGATGCTCGCCTTCTACAAGGCGCTCGCGCTGGGCCCGATGGGCGTGGTCTCACCGCTGGGTTCGATCGGCGTGGCCGTGCCGGTCGGCGTGGGCCTGGTGCTGGGCGAGCGGCCCGGTCTGCTCCAGTTCGTCGGCATCCTGGTCGCCGTCGCCGGTGTCTGTCTCGCCGGCGGTCCCCAGTTCCGGGGCGCGCCCGTGCAGCGCCAGGCCATCGCCCTGACCCTCCTCGCGGCGTTCGGATTCGGCGCGGTGATGGCCCTGATCGCGGAGGCGTCGACCACGCTCACCGGGCTCTTCCTCGCGCTGTTCGTGCAGCGGGTGACGAACGTGACCGCCGGCGGGCTCGCGCTGCTGGTGTCGGTGCGGCGCGGCTCGCCGGCCCTCCCCGCGGGCGGCTTCCCCTGGCGCTCCCTGCCCGCGCTCGCCTTCGTCGGCCTCGCGGACGTCGCCGCCAACGGCACCTACTCGATCGCCGCACAGCACGGCCCGGTCACCGTCGCCGCCGTACTGGCCTCGCTCTACCCGGTGGTGACGGCGGTGGCCGCGCGTGGGCTGCTCCGGGAACGTCTGCGGGCGGTGCAGGCCGCCGGAGCGGGACTGGCCCTGGTGGGTACGGTCCTCCTGGCCTCGGGCTGAGGTCAGGACCCCGGCGTCGGCTCCGCGAGGTCGGCCGCCGTCCCCTCGTCCAGCTCGGCCAGCCGGGCCGCCGTCTCCTCGTCCAGGCCCGACAGCGCGCGCAACTGCTCGGGCGTGACGCCCTCCGGTATCGGCACGGGCGGCGGGGTGCGCAGCGGCGGCTGCCAGCCGTCGGCGGGGGTCCAGCGGCGTACGACGCGGGCCGGCGCGCCCGCCACCACGGCGTGGTCGGGCACCGCGCCCCGGACGACCGCGCCCGCGGCCACCACCACGTTCCGCCCGATCCGGGCGCCCGGCAGGATCACCGCGCCGGTGCCGATCCAGCAGCCGGGCCCGATCTCCACCGGCTCCATCCGCGGCCACTGCCTCCCGATGGGCTCGTGCGGATCGTCGTAGGAGTGGTTCGTGGACGTGACGTAGACGTACGGGCCGAAGTAGCAGTCGCTGCCGATGGTGACCGTCGTGTCCGCGATGACATGGCTGCCGCGGCCCAGGACGACGCCGTCGCCGACGCGCAGGATCGGGTCGGGGCCGAGGTCGAGGTCGGGCATCAGGCCCGCCGTGAGGGTGACCTGCTCGCCGATGATGCAGTGGGAGCCGAGGTGGATCCAGGGTTCGCCGAAGAGGGTGCCGAGCGGGAAGGCGAGTCTGGTACCTGTTCCGATGGCTCCGAAGCGGTGGCGCCCGGGGTGCTCGGCCGTGACGGAGCCCGTGCGCTGCGCCCAGGCCCAGCCCGCGTGGACGGCGCGCTGCGCTAGGCCCCGCCGCCAGGATGAGAACGTGTTCTTGCGCTTCGGCACGGGGTCACGGTACTCAGCGGTAGCTCCACGCGCGGCGTCGGAGGCCTGTGATCTTCGCCCCACCGGTTGTCGTACGGTGTGCGGGTTGTCGACGGTGGTGATGGAGGCGGACATGGGTCAGCGGGCGATGATCACGGGGATCGGTGGCAGGGAGCCGCAGGTCGATCCCGAGGCGTTCGTGGCGCCGACGGCTTCGGTGATCGGGGGCGTGACGCTGGGTGCGGGGGCGAGTGTCTGGTACGGGGCCGTGCTGCGGGGCGACGTCGAGTCGATCTCCGTCGGGGCCGACAGCAACGTCCAGGACAACTGCACGCTCCATGCCGACCCGGGGTTTCCCGTGGCGGTGGGTGAGCGGGTGTCCATCGGGCACAACGCGGTGGTGCACGGGGCGACCGTCGAGGACGACTGTCTGATCGGCATGGGGGCGACCGTGCTGAACGGGGCCGTGATCGGGGCCGGGTCCCTGGTCGCCGCACAGGCGCTGGTGCCGCAGGGGATGGTCGTGCCGCCCGGCTCCCTCGTCGCCGGGGTGCCGGCCAAGGTCAAGCGACCGTTGACGGAAGAGGAGAAGCAGGGGGTGACCCTCAACGGCACGATGTACGCCGAGTTGGCGAAGGCGCATCGGGATGTGCACGCGTAGGTCGACCGGCGGGTGCGGCGCGGTGGGGGCTGATCGCGCAGTTCCCCGCGCCCCTAAAGAACCTGCGGCTGCGCCGCTTCCCGGTTCTCGCCCGCCTTCTTCGCCTTGCGCTTGAGCACCAGCATGGACGTGACGCCGACCAGCACCGCCGCCACCAGGCCCAGCCACGAGAACCGCTTCAACCAGGACTCGGCGACGATGCCGACGTAGTAGATGACCGCTGTCGTGCCGCCGGCCCAGACGATGCCGCCGAGGACGTTGGCGACGAGGAACTTCCAGTAGGGCATGCGGAGCACGCCGGCGAGGGGGCCCGCGAAGATGCGGAGGAGGGCGACGAAGCGGCCGAAGAAGACCGCCCACATGCCCCACTTCTCGAAGGAGCGCTCGGCGGTGGCGATGTGGCCCTCGCTGAAGTGCCTGGGGAACTTGTTGCCCAGCCAGGCCAGCAGGGGCCGGCCGCCCTTGCGGCCGATGGCATAACCGATGGAGTCGCCGATGATCGCGCCGGCCGTGGCGCAGGCGCCGAGGACGACGGGGTCGATGTCGCCGTGCTGGGAGGCGAGCAGCGCGGAGGAGACCAGGATGATCTCGCCCGGCAGCGGGATGCCCAGGCTTTCCAGGCCGATGACCACACCCACCAGTGCGTAGACGGCGACGGCGGGTACGGTTTCGAGCCACTCCTGGACGTGCAACGCGGGTTCCTTTCCCTGAGCTTCCCTGCGGGCACGGGAAGCCTACCGGGTTGCAGGACGTGCTCCGCGGCTCAGGCGTTCCACGTCCATTCGGCGACTTCGGGCAGGTCGGTGCCGTGCTCGCGGATCCAGACGTGGTGGCGGGTGCGGGCGTCGGCCATCCGCTGGCGTACGGCCGTGGCGCGCACCGCGAGGCCCGGGACGCGGTCGATGACGTCCATCACCAGGCGGTAGCGGTCGAGGTCGTTGCGGACGACCATGTCGAACGGCGTGGTCGTGGTGCCGGACTCCTTGTAGCCGCGCACGTGCAGGTTCGGGTGCCCGGCGCGGCGGTAGGCGAGGCGGTGGATCAGCCACGGGTAGCCGTGGTACGCGAAGATCACCGGCTTGTCGGTGGTGAACAGGCCGTCGTACTCGAAGTCGCTCATGCCGTGCGGATGCTCCCCCTGCGGCAGCAGCCGGGCCAGGTCCACGACGTTGACGACGCGGACCGCCAGGTCGGGCAGGTGCCGGCGGAGCAGGTGCGCGGCGGCCAGTACCTCCTGGGTGGGGACGTCACCGGCGCAGGCGAGGACGACGTCGGGCTCGGAGCCGTCCTCCGTTCCCGCCCACTCCCAGATGCCGGCGCCGCGGGCGCAGTGCACCCGGGCCTCGTCCATCGACAGCCAGTCGAAGCAGGGCTGCTTGCCGGCCACGATCACGTTGACGTAGTCGCGGCTGCGCAGGGCGTGGTCCGCGACGGACAGCAGGGTGTTGGCGTCCGGCGGGAGGTAGACCCGGACGACCTCGGGGCTCTTGTTGAGGACGTGGTCGACGAAGCCGGGATCCTGGTGGGAGAAGCCGTTGTGGTCCTGGCGCCACACGTGCGAGGTCAGCAGGTAGTTGAGGGAGGCGATGGGGGCCCGCCACGGCAGTCGGCGGGAGGTGCGCAGCCACTTGATGTGCTGGTTGACCATCGAGTCGACGATGTGCACGAACGCCTCGTAGCAGGAGAACAGTCCGTGCCGGCCGGTGAGCAGATAGCCCTCCAGCCAGCCCTGGCAGAGGTGTTCGGAGAGGATCTCCATCACCCGGCCGTGCGGGTCCAGGTGCTCGTCGACGGGCAGTGTCCCGGCCTGCCAGGTCTTGCCGCTGGCCTCGAAGACGGCCTGGAGCCGGTTGGAGGCGGTCTCGTCCGGGCCGACCAGGCGGAAGTCCCGGCGGTCGGCGGTGTCCCGCATCACCTGCGCGAGGAGGTCGCCCAGGACCCGGGTGGGCTCGTGCGTCGTGGTGCCCGGTTTGTCGACCGGGACGGCGAAGTCGTCCAGGGACGGGACCGGCAGGTCGCGGAGCAGCAGTCCGCCGTTGGCATGCGGGGTGGCGCCGAGCCGCCTGGTGCCCTCGGGGACGCAGTCGAGGACGTCCGCGACCGGGCGGCCCTCGGCGTCGAACAGTTCCTCGGGCCGGTACGAGCGCAGCCAGGCCTCCAGCTGCCGCAGGTGATCCGGGTTGTCGCGAACGCCGGCCAGCGGCACCTGGTGGGAGCGCCAGGTCCCTTCGACCGGCTCGCCGTCGACCTCGGCCGGTCCTGTCCAGCCCTTCGGGGTGCGCAGCACGATCACCGGCCACCGGGGGCGCTCGGTGGCGCCCTCCTCGCGGGCGGCGCGCTGGGCGTCGGCGATCCGGTCGAGCGCGGTGTCCATCGCCTCGGCCATCGCGCGGTGGACGGCGGCCGGATCGTCGCCGGCGACGTGGAGCGGCTCGTGGCCGTAGCCGCGCAGGAGCGCGTCGAGTTCCGTCTGCGGGAGGCGGGACAGCACGGTCGGGTTGGCGATCTTGTAGCCGTTGAGGTGGAGGATCGGCAGGACGGCACCGTCGTGGACGGGGTCCAGGAACTTGTCGGCGTGCCAGGAGCCGGCGAGCGGGCCGGTCTCCGCCTCGCCGTCGCCGATCACGCAGGCGACCAGCAGCCCCGGGTTGTCGAGGGCGGCGCCGTAGGCGTGGGCGAGGGAGTAGCCGAGTTCGCCGCCCTCGTGGATCGAGCCGGGGACCTCCGGGGCGACGTGGCTGGGCACGCCGCCGGGGAACGAGAACTGCCGCATCAGCA
Organism: Streptomyces sp. NPDC008137; assembly: GCF_042957035.1. Classification (NCBI taxonomy): domain Bacteria; kingdom Bacillati; phylum Actinomycetota; class Actinomycetes; order Kitasatosporales; family Streptomycetaceae; genus Streptomyces; species Streptomyces sp. NPDC008137. The sequence continues at coordinate 106,627 of NZ_JBIBHN010000018.1, forward strand.
GCTCCATGCCCGGCGCGTCCCGCGTCGCGTCCGGGTACTTCTCGCCGTAGCTGCCTTCCAGCCAGGAGTTGGCGAGGACCGACGGGCCGCCGTGTCCGGGCCCCCAGACGCACAGGGCATCCAGGTCGCGTGCCTTGATGACCCGGTTGAGGTGCGTGTACACGAGGTTGAGCCCGGGTGAGGTGCCCCAGTGCCCCAGCAGGCGGGGCTTGATGTGCTCGGGCCGCAGCGGCTCGGTCAGCAGGGGGTTCGCCAGCAGATAGATCTGACCGGCCGCCAGGTAGTTCGCGGCCCGCCAGTGGGCTTCCAGCCTGCGCAGTTCCTCGTCGGTCGGTGCGGTCCTGCTGTCCTGGCGCGGGGCCTCGGGCATGAGTGACTCCCTGGGTTTCTGCGACGGCCTCAGGAGGAGTACCAGTCTGTTCCGGTTCGATGCCAGGCGCCCGTCGGCCATGCCGCGGGGGCCGCTCGCGACCCGTGGTGTTTCAGCCGCCCACCCGTACGCTCGTCCGCAGCCGCGCGTCCCGTGACGACGCCCCGATCCACAGGGTGCGCGGGCCGGTACCGAGCACCCAGCCGTGGACCTTCGGGTCCCAGGAGGACAGGGTGCGCGGCTCGACGTGTACGGTCACGCGCCGCTGTTCCCCCGCCCGCAGGGAGAGCCTGCGGTACCCGGCCAGTACGCGGACCGGCTGGTCGAGCCGGAGGTCCGGGGCGGGTCCCGCGTACACCTGCGGTACGGCCACGCCGTCGCGCGGGCCGGTGTTGCGGACGGTGAAGGCGATGTCGAGGCCGTCGGCCGTCCAGCGCGCTTCCGGGTCCGCGTAGGCGAAGGTCGTGTACGACAGTCCGTGGCCGAAGGGGAACAGCGGCGGCACGTCCTCGGCGTCGTACCAGCGGTGGCCGACGTGGACGCCCTCCGTGTACTGCTCGGTGCCGTCCACCCCGGGGTAGCGGCGGGGGTCCCCGGCGACGGGGTGGTGGTCGTCGTCGGCGGGGAAGCTCTGGGTGAGGCGGCCGCCGGGATCGCGGTCACCGAACAGGACGGCGGCGGTGGCGGCGGCGCCCTCCTGGCCCGGGTAGTACATCTGCAGCACGGCCCCGGTGCGCTGCAGCCACGGCATCGAGGTGGCGGACGAGGTGTTGAGGACGACGGTGGTGCGCGGGTTGGCCGCCGTCACGGCCTCGATGAGCCGATCCTGGTTGCCGGGGAGGGCGATGGTCGTACGGTCCCGGCCCTCGATGGCGTCCTCGTAGGCGAACAGGACGACGTCCCGGGCGGAGCGGGCGGCCCGCACGGCCTCCGCGACGTCCTGGGCGCGGGTCGCGGAGGTGATGCGGCGCAGCCGCAACAGCTGGCCGGTGTCTCCGCCCTGTGCGGTGACCGACAGCCGGTGCGGTCCCCCGGCCGGCTTCCAGGTCTTGCGGCGCACGGACAGGCCGTCGGCCGCGTGGGTGAGCAGGCCGCCCATGAAGTACTCGTCCCAGCCGGGCACCAGGGGGAAGAGTTCCTCGCCGTCGAGGAGGACCTTCGGGCGGAGCGGGGGCGTGCCGGAGTAGTGGAGGACGAACGTCCAGTCGTCGCCGGCTTCGGCGTCGGGCACCGTGAGGGTGCCGTCGTACGTCCAGGTCCGGCCGGCGTCGACGCGCTGCGCCTCGGTGTCGAAGGCGGGGTCGAGCGCGCTCGCCGGGAGGGGCTTGCCGAAGGCGTCCTCGCCGAGTGCGTAGGTCACCCGTGCGGCGCGCGACCGGATGACGTCGAGGGGACTGTCGGCGCGCTCGGGCACGACGTGGGCGCTGCCGCCGCCGCTGACCAGGGGCCGGGCGCCGGTCGGCCCGATCACCGCCACGCTCCCGCCCTCGGCGAGGGGCAGGGTGCCGTGCGCGTTGCGCAGCAGGGTGGCGCCCGCCTCGGCGACCTCGCGCGCGACGGCCGCTCCGGCCTTCGCGTCGCGGTCCGGGCGTTGCGGGACGGTGCCGCCGAGCAGCCCGAAGCGGTCCAGGACGGTCAGGACGCGGCGTACGGCCCGGTCGACGTACCGTTCGGGCACGCCGCCGTCGCGCACGGCCGAGGCGAGGGGGGTACCGAAGTGGGTGCCGTCGGGCATCTCCATGTCGAGGCCCGCCATGAGGGCCTCGCGCGTGCTGTGCGCGGCGGACCAGTCGGTCATCACCCAGCCGGTGAAGCCCCAGCGCTCGCGCAGGACGCGAGTGAGCAGTTCCGCGTTCTCGCAGGCGAAGGTGCCGTTGACCTTGTTGTACGCGCCCATCACCGCGCCGGTACCGGCCGCGACGGCCGCTTCGAAGCCGCGCAGCTCGGTCTCGTGCAGGGTCCGTTCGTCGACGCGCACATCGACGGAGGTACGGTCGCGCTCCTGGTTGTTGAGCGCGAAGTGCTTGACGGTCGCGATGAGTCCCTCGCCCTGGATGCCCTCGATCTCGGCGGCGACCAGGTGGGCGGAGAGCAGCGGGTCCTCGCTGAAGGTCTCGAAGTTGCGGCCTGCGTACGGGGTGCGGATGAGATTGACCATGGGGGACAGCAGCACGTCCTGGCCGAGCGCGCGGCCCTCGCGTCCGATGACCTGGCCGTAGCGCCTGGCCAGGTCGGGGTCGAAGGCGGAGGCCAGCAGGACGGGGGCGGGCAGGGCGGTGGCGTGCCGCGTGACGCGGACACCCGCCGGGCCGTCGGCGAGACGCAGCGGCGGGATGCCGAGCCGTGCCACTCCGGGGACGTAGCCCGCCTGGCCGAGGGGGCGCGGGTCGGTGGCGCCGTGCAGCAGGGAGATCTTCTCGTCGAGGGTGAGCCGGGCGAGCAACGCCTCGACCCGGGCGCCCGGGCCGCGTCCGTCCCGCGCGTGAGCACGGGACGCCGGGGCGAACCCGCCGGTGGCCGCGGCGACCACGGCAACCGCTCCACCGAGCAGACGAAGGGCGGACCGCCGGGTGAACCGGGAGACGGAGTCGGTCATGAACGCACTATGCGCCCGTTCCGCCTTCGCCCTTCGCCGGACACCCGGTCAGGTCGGGTGAACCTCTCCTCCCGCATCGGGGCCGGGGTCACCCGGCCGGGTGAGCGGGCCGGTGCGCCAGGCCGTACGGAAGCGTCACGGCGTGCAGCGTCAGCGCGGTCCTCGCCACGCCGGCGGTCGCCCGTGCCGGCACGTCGGGGGCGGCCGTGTCCTCCGGGACCGCGCCCGGCTCGGGTTCGTCGCAGCAGTCCACCTGGGCGAGCCGTGGCTCGTAGCGGTCCGGCGGGGGCTGCTGCCCGGAGTCGGCCCGTGGGGACTCGGGCGGGCGTGCCGAGGGCGCATCGGCGTAGGGCCGCTTCTCCTCCTGGGCGTTATCCCGGGGTACGGCCCTGGAGTCCTGGGCCCGCTTCTTCCGGGACTCCCCCGCCTCCTCGCGGGCCACCGCCGGTTCCAGCGCCCAGCGTTGCGCCCGGGTTCCGTCGCGCCCGGCGACGATCACGTGCCGGTCCTTTCCGGGGGCGACGGCCAGTCCCCTGCCGCCGCGCGGCAGGAGTTCACCGCGCACGGTCAGGTCGTAGCGCACGACCCCGGCGGGTACGAGACACCCGGTCAGGCCGACCGGCTTCCCCGCGGTGCCGGAGACGAGACAGAGCGTCGGGTCGGCGGCGCTGCGCAGCAGGCCGTCGTCCTGGTACGACCACTGCGGAGACCCGTCGGAGCAGGCGGTCAGCGCGATACGGGCGTCGGCCCGGACCCGGCCGCCCCGGACGTCGAGGCACAGTCCGGCGTCGAGGTTGCGCAACCGCCCACGGGCCACTTCGGCGGGGTTGCCCGCGGACGCGGCCGACGGCACGCCGTCGGCTGAAGACGACTCCCGGGACGACGTCCCCGTGCCGCCCGGGTCCACCGAATGGCCGCTGACCGCTCCCCACGTGACCTCGGGTCCGGGGGTACCGCCCTCCTCCGACCAGCCCCGGGCCGCGAGCAGGGTCGCGAGCAGCACGAGGGAGGTCAGCCCGACCGCGGCGGCCAGCGCCTTCGTATGCTTCCTCGGAGCCCCGGCCCGGCCGCCCGCCGGCAGGGCGTGGGCCCGCAGGCGGTGGCGGCCACCGGCCGGGTGCGCCGGAAGGGCGTGCGGGCCTCCGTCGCGGCCCGGCCGCGATGCGAGGTAGCGGCGGGCGCCCCAGCCGAGCACGGTCTCGACGAGCAGATCCTCCAGACCGCCCTCGAAATGGCTGAGTTGCTCGGCGGCGTGACGGCAGTAGCGGCAGACCATGAGATGCCGTTGCACATCCGGCAGCAGCGCCCCGCCGCGGCGCATCGGAACGTCCAGCAAGCGGTTGTAGTACCGGCATTCCCGCGTCGGCGCGAGTTCCCGGTGCGCCCGTACGCAGCCCGCCCGGAATTGCTCGCGCGCCTGCTCCAGAGCGGCCGACGCCGTACGGGGGTCCACCCCCAGCAGACCGGCCGGTACGGATATGGGCTCGGCCTCGACCTCCGTGTGCCAGAGCAGGCATTGGGAAGCCGCGGGAAGGGCCCTGAACGCGCGTTCCGCGAGCCGCCGCCTTTCGGCTGTCGTGGACCGGGCGGCGCGCAGCCCCCGGGCACCGACTGGTTTGCGGAGTTCGGGCAGCACGACGGAAATGCCGTCGTCGGCGGCCCACTCCCCGACCGTGTCCCGCACGGCCGCGAGCAGGCGCGGGCGCAGCGCACCGACGCCCGGCCCGGCGAGTTCCCGGCGGAAAGCGGCCGCGGCCGCCATGGACGCCGAATCCGCCGAGGACGCCAGACAGATCACGGCGTACTCGTAGACGGACCGCCAGTGCCGCGAGAGCAACAGTGCGACGGCGCGCGGGCCTTCACCTGGTTCGCCGACCCGGGCGAGAAGATCACGGTCGGACTCCGCGGGCCCCGATCCGGGTCGCGGCGCGTACGGCGGGCGTGGGGGGTACGGGGATTGCACTGAACCATTTCCTTCCAGCCGCAGGACGGCATGCGAATTGCGCGTCCGTCGGAAAGCAGGTGCGTGATTGGTGCATACCTAGCCGCGTGAGCTGCGGACTTGGGTGTGAGGCGGCTCACTTTCGCACATGCGACTCACAGGTAACAAGGCGTTCGGATGGCCCGAGTTCAAAACGCCGGCAATTCGGATATGTTACCGGCGGTATCCGCACCGGCATTCGAAATTCGCATCGTCCCAGGCCCCAAGTTGTGTGCACACAAAGGCGGTTGGTCCACGAAATCTCCAACTCCACAGCGGACTCCCATGTGGCTCTCGGCCCGCTCTCATCTCCGCGGGTCAGCATGGGCCGCATGATCGACCCCCACGCTTCCGCCCCGGTCACCCCCGCCCGAACCACCCGCACCGTCCGCAAGGCGGTCGTCCCGGCCGCCGGCCTCGGTACCCGCTTCCTGCCCGCCACGAAGGCGACACCCAAGGAGATGCTGCCGGTCGTCGACAAGCCGGCCATTCAGTACGTCGTCGAGGAGGCGGCAGCGGCGGGACTCGACGACGTCCTGATGGTCACCGGCCGGCACAAGCGGGCCATCGAGGACCACTTCGACCACGCCTTCGAACTGGAGCAGGCCCTCGCCGCCAAGGGCGACACCGTACGGCTGGACGCGGTGCGCGACCCCGCTCAGCTGGCGAGCATCCACCACATCCGGCAGGGCGACCCGCTCGGCCTCGGTCACGCCGTACTGTGCGCCCGCCGCCATGTCGGCGACCAGCCCTTCGCGGTCCTCCTCGGCGACGACCTGATCGACCCGCGCGAGACGCTGCTCAGCCGGATGCTCGACGTACGCGACCGCCGTCTCGGCAGCGTGGTGGCCTTGCTGGAGGTCCCGCCGGAGCACATCCACCTCTACGGCTGCGCCGCCGTCGAACCGACCGGCGAGGAGGACGTCGTCCGCGTCACGGGCCTCGTCGAGAAGCCGGCCCGGCAGGACGCGCCGAGCCGCTACGCGGTCATCGGGCGCTATGTCCTCGACCCGGCCGTCTTCGGCGTCCTGGAGCGCACTCCGCCGGGCCGGGGCGGGGAGATCCAGCTGACCGACGCCCTCCAGGAGCTGGCCGCGGGCGGCACGGTGCACGGAGTCGTCTTCAAGGGCCTGCGCTACGACACCGGGGACAAGGCGGACTACCTGCGCACGGTGGTCCGGCTGGCCTGCGACCGGCCCGACCTGGGGCCGGAGTTCACGGCATGGCTCAAGGGGTTCGTCGCGGAGCTGGACGGCGCGCTCCCGGCATCCCCCGCGCGGCGGCACATCGCGGCCTGAGGCAACGCGAAGGCCCCGGCCCGGGGTTCACCCCTCGGCCGGGGCCTCAGCCGCGCGACATCGTGCTCAGCTGTTGGGGCGCAGCGTCCAGACGACCGTCATCTCACCGGTCACGGCACCATCGGCGCGCTGGATGGCGATGGTCACGGGAAACTCGGGGCGCCCGCCCGCGTCCAGTTCGGCGACGACCTCGGAGGCCGGGCGGCCGAGGGTCGCGGTCGCCGTGACCGCGCCCATCGCCAGCTTCTTGTAGGCGATGTCGGCGCTGACGGCGAGCGGCACAGCACGCGAGAGCTGGTCCCCGAACGCGGCCAGCACGATCGCCCCGCTCGCGGACTCGCCGAGCGTGAACATCGCGCCCGCGTGCGGCCCGCCCACGTGGTTGTGGTAGTCGCCCTGGTCCGGCAGGGAGACCACCGCCCGCTCCGGCGTGGTCTCGAGGAACTCGAGGTTCAGGGTCCGGGCCATGGGCACCGTGGCGGCGAGCATCTCGCCGATGGACATCTGGTCTGCGCTCATGCCCGCATGTTACTCACGAGTAGAGACGGCTGAAAAGGGCGTGTGACGACCGCCGCACCAGTCCGCTGCACCCCGGTTCGCGGCGCATCGTCCCCGCGTTGCTACGGCTCCGTCCACAGGCGGTGACCGAATCGTGTCCGGAGCGCGGCTAGGGTGACTGCCCATGTGGCCAGGACAGCAGCCGCCCGGGGGCGAGCAGAACCCGCAAGCGAACAACCCGTACCAGCAGCCGGGGTACCAGCAGCCGAATCCGTACCAGCAGCCGGGCTATCAGCAACAGCCGGCCTACGGGCAGCAGCCGCAGTGGGGCGCCCCGGCGCCGGCCGGCGCGCCCCAGCCGCCGCAGGGCGGTGGCGGCGGCAACCGGACGAAGCTGGTCGCGATCATCGCGGCCACGGCCGTGGTCGTGGCGGCCGGCGTCACCGGCTTCCTGGTGCTGGGCGGCGACAAGGACGACACGGCTGACGGGAAGGACAAGAAGCCGGCCAAGGCCGCTTCCAAGGAAGCCTCCACGGAACCGAGCGCCTCCGCTTCCGAGGACAACCCGCGCGGCGGCGCGGAGGAGAAGGCGACCATCCCCGGCTGGAAGGTCGTCGTCAACACGCGCTTCGGCACCCAGTTCGACGTCCCCGCCGACTGGGAGATCGAGACTCCCGGTACGAGCGTGGGCTTCGAGTGGGAGAAGAAGGACGGTGAGATGGACCGCACCACCGTCACCGCCCCCGCCTATCTGAAGTCCAAGTGGTGCACGAGCGACGACGACAAGGACGGCCGCGAGGACGACACCGCCCTGGCCACCGTCGGCACCCGCGGTGAGGACGGCGCGAAGACCACGGACGAGGCGGCCGAGACCCGCGTGCCGTGGTGGATCTTCGGCGGCTACACCCAGCCGGACAAGAAGAGCGTGAAGATCACCAAGCCCAAGCCGTACACCACCAAGTCGGGCATCAAGGGCAGCGTCGCCACGGCGCACTCGGAGAACACCCCCCAGAACGGCAAGTGCGACAGCGACGGCAAGGCGATCACCTTCGCCTTCAAGAACAGCGCGGGCGACTTCGTCACCTGGAACCTGTACGGCGCCAAGGGCGTCAAGGGCGAGCTGTCCGAGGCGATCGTCCAGAAGATCCTCGGCACCGTGCGGCTCACCAAGGACGGGCCCCAGGGGGCGTGACCGGCCGGGGCCGCGACAATTCGTTTGGCAGGGCGGCCGGGCCCCCGCGATAGTCACGGGGTGCCGACCACCAAGCGTCGCCCCGCCTGGGCGGGCCGCAACTACTCCCTGCTGACCGCCGCCGCGGTCGTCACCAATCTGGGCAGCCACGGCGCCCTGGTCGCGGCGGCGTTCGCCGTTCTCGCAACGGGGGGTGACAGCGGTGACGTCGGCCTGGTAGCGGCGGCCCGGACGCTTCCGCTGGTGCTGTTCCTGCTGATCGGCGGCGCCGTCGCGGACCGGCTGCCGCGGCACCATGTGATGGTCGCGGCCAACGCCCTGAACTGCCTTTCCCAGGCCGCCTTCGCCGCCCTCGTGCTGGCCGGGGAGCCCCTGCTGTGGCAGATGATGCTGCTCGCCGCCCTGGGCGGGACCGGCCAGGCCTTCTTCGGCCCGGCCGCCGAGGGCATGCTGATGTCCTCGGTCGAGGGTGAGCAGGCGGGCCGCGCGTTCGCGGTGTTCCGGATGGCGATGCAGGGCGCGGCCCTGGGCGGTGCCGCGCTCGGCGGGGCCATGGTCGCCGCGATCGGGCCCGGCTGGGTGCTCGCGGCTGACGCCGCGGCCTTTGCCCTTGCCGGGGCGCTCCGCGCCTTCCTCGACGTCGGCCACATCGCGCCGCGGGCACCGGGCGACGGGATGCTCGCCGATCTGCGGGAGGGCTGGCGGGAGTTCGCCGGCCGGCCGTGGCTGTGGGCGATCGTCCTCCAGTTCTCGATCGCCAACGCCGTGGTCGCCGCCGCCGAAGCGGTGTACGGCCCGCTCGTCGCCCGCGACCACCTCGGCGGCGCGGGCCCCTGGGGCCTCGCCCTGGCCGCGTTCGGGGCGGGTACGGTCGCCGGCGCCCTGCTGATGACCCGCTGGAAACCCCGCCGCCTGCTCCTCGCGGGCACCCTGTGCGTGTTCCCCCTGGCCCTGCCGGCGGCCGCTCTCGCCGTCCCGGTCCCCATCGGGGTCCTGTTCGTGGTGATGTTCGTCGCGGGGGCGACGGTCGAGGTGTTCGGCGTCTCCTGGATGACGGCCCTGCACCAGGAGATCCCCGAGGACAAGCTCTCCCGCGTCTCGGCCTACGACTGGTTGGGCTCCGTCGCGCTGTCGCCGCTCGCCACGGCCGGGGCGGGCCCGGCGGAGGAGGCGTTCGGCCGTACGGCGGCACTGTGGGGCTGCGCGGGTCTGGTCGTCCTGGTCACGGCGGGCGCGCTGTGCGTACCGGATGTACGCAACCTCCGGCGCCGGACCACCGAGGTGGCCCAGGGCGGCGTCGAGCGCGCCTCAGCCGATACCGAACGCCCCGTCGGGGGGCTCGGGTGACGGCACGGCGTCCTCGTCCCGCACCGCCATCGCGTCCCCGATGAACTGCCGCAGAGAAGCGCCGTGTCCGACCCGGGCCGGGAAGGCGTCGGCGGCCGTGCGTCGCGCCAGAGCGGTCAGGTCGATCTCGTGGTGTCCCGCCACGAGCACCGCGTTCCCGAACCGACGCCCCCGCAGCATCCCCGGCTCGGCGATCAGCACGAGTTCCCCGAACGCCGTCGCCAGGGTGGCGAGCTGGGACCGCAGAAAGGCGAACGGCGCCGCGTCGGGGAGATTGGCGAGATAGACCCCGCCGTCCCGCAGCACCCGCGCCGCCTCGCGGACATAGGGAACGGACGTGAGGTGCGCCGGCACCCGCGAACCACCGAACACATCGGCGACGATCACATCGGCCGAGTCCACCGCGGCCTTCTCCAGCCAGTCCCGCGCGTCCGCCGGGTGCGACGCGACCCGGGCGCCCTCCGGCAACGGCAGATGCTCGGCCACCAGCTCCAGCAGCCCCCTGTCCGCCTCGACGACGTCCTGCCGTGATCCCGGCCGGGTGGCGGCCACATACCGGGGCAGTGTGAGCGCCCCACCACCGAGGTGCACCACGTCCAGCACCCGCCCCGGCTCCGCCACGACATCCAGCACATGCCCGAGCCGCCGCGTGTACTCGAACTCCAGATGCGTCGGATCGTCCAGATCGACATACGACTGAGGCGCCCCGTCGACGGTCAGCAACCAGGCCCGCGCCCGATCGACGTCGGGCATCAGCTTGGCGAACCCGTGATCGACGGACCGGGCGACGGGAATGGCTTCCTTCACCCCTCCATTGTGCCGTCGGGCAACGGCCCTCAGGGGCGCGGGGAACTGCGCGACCAGCCACAACGGTCCGCAGTCCCCCACCACCTCAGCCCACCACGGTCACGGTCCCGGCCCCCACAGTCCTGCCACCCTCACGAATGGCAAACCCGAGCCCCGCCTCCAACGGCACCTCCCGCCCCAACTCCACGGTCATGACAACCGTGTCACCGGGCCGCGCGACGGCGACCTCACCGAGGTCGACGTCCCCCACGACATCCGCCGTGCGGATATAGAACTGCGGCCGATACCCGCTGGCTACCGCGGTCGTACGCCCGCCCTCCCGCGCGGACAGCACATACACCTGCGCGGTGAACCGGCGACTGGGCACCACACTCCCCGGCGCGGCCACCACATGCCCCCGCCGGACGACGTCCCGCGCCACCCCCCGCAGCAGCAACGCCACGCTGTCCCCGGCCTGCGCCTCCTCCATCGGCCTGCCGAAGGTCTCAAGACCCGTGACCACCGTCTCGACCAAGGCCCCGAGCACCTCGACCCGGTCCCCGACCCGCACCGTGCCGCGCTCCACCGCGCCGGTCACGACGGTCCCCCGCCCGGTGATGGTCAGCACGTTCTCCACGGACAGCAGGAACGGCGCGTCCAGATACCGCTCCGGCATCGGCACATACGTGTCGACCGCGTCGAGCAGCGCCTCGACGGACGCCGTCCAGCGCGGGTCGCCCTGCAGCGCCTTCAGGCCCGAGACCCGTACGACGGGTACGGAGTCACCGCCGTAGCCGTGCGCGGTGAGCAGGTCGCGTACCTCCAGCTCGACCAGGTCGGTCAGCTCCTCGTCACCGGCGTCGGCTTTGTTGAGGGCGACGACGATGTGGTCGACGCCCACCTGCCGGGCGAGCAGCACGTGTTCGACGGTCTGCGGCATGATCCCGTCGAGCGCGGAGACGACGAGGATCGCCCCGTCCAGCTGCGCGGCGCCGGTGACCATGTTCTTGACGTAGTCGGCATGGCCCGGCATGTCCACGTGCGCGTAGTGCCGTGTGTCGGTCTCGTACTCCACGTGCGCGATGTTGATGGTGATGCCGCGCGCCGCCTCCTCGGGCGCCCGGTCGATCCGGTCGAACGGCACGAACGCGCCGTTGCCGCGCTCGGCGAGGACCTTGGTGATGGCGGCGGTCAGGGTGGTCTTGCCGTGGTCGACATGACCCATCGTGCCGATGTTGAGATGCGGTTTCGTACGGACGTAGGCCGTCTTGGACATGGCTGTACCTCGAAGCGTCTAGTCATGAAGTGGGACCCCGAGGACCTGCCCGACCCTCCCCTTGCGGGGTCCGACCGGACGAACCGGAGAGGGTCAGCTTCGGGCGCCGTCTGCAACGGCGGTGAGAGCTACGACGGCAGCCTTCGGGGCATCCGTGACCACGGATGCCGCGAGGGTGAAGGCCTGCCGGAACATGACGTCGATCCTTGCCGACGCTTTACCGCACGTCGAATGGTTTTCGGGGGCTGCACGCAAGCGAACGTTCAACTGCCTGTGACGCCGGTGAGACGAACCATACGGCGATCACACACATTTGTCGGTTAGTGTCGCCGGATGCTCGATGCCACCACCCGCTCTGGGGGCACCGCCACGGCCTCTCCCCGGGCCAGCACCGCGGAGCTCGCCGTCGCCGCTTCCCCGGCAACGACCGCCTCGCCCGTCGCACCGACCCGTTTCGCCGCTCGCTGCACGAGAGTGCTGCTCTCCCCGTGGTCGCGGCTGTCCCTGCTCGTCGCCCTGCTCGCCGGGGGCGCGAGCGCGGTGCTGCTGTTCGAGCCGCAGCGGCTGCTCACGGAGGGCTGGCCGCCGCAGCTCGGCGGAGCCGCGGCGGCGGTCGTGTTCGCGTTGGCGTACGGCGTGTGCACCGTGGCGTTCGTGCCGAGGCCGCTGCTGAACCTCGCGGCGGGCGCGCTGTTCGGTTCCCAGCTGGGCACCGGCACGGCTCTGGCGGGCACGGTGCTCGGTGCCGGCATCGCCTTCTGCCTGGGCCGGGCGCTGGGCCAGGACGCCCTGCGGCCGTTGCTGCGCGGGCGCTGGCTGAAGGCCGCGGACGGCCAGCTCAGCCGGCACGGCTTCCGCTCGATGCTGGCGGTGCGGCTGTTCCCCGGCGTGCCGTTCTGGGCCGCGAACTACTGCGCCTCCTTCTCCCGTATGGGCCTGCTGCCGTTCCTGCTGGCGACGGGCCTCGGCTCGATCCCGAACACCGCCGCCTACGTCGTCGCCGGGGCCCGCGCCTCCACGCCGACGTCCCCCGCCTTCCTGATCGCCCTGGCGTGCATCGCCGTGCCCGCGCTGGTGGGCGTGGTGGTGGCGTGGCGCAAGCGGCACCAGCTGCGCCGCCTCTGACGAATCGTTACACCTGACCGGGGCGCGACCCTGGTCAGGTCACACCCGTTCCAGCACCATGGCGTTGGCGAGCCCGCCCGCCTCGCACATCGTCTGGAGTCCGTACCGGGCGCCCCGTTCCCGCATCGCGTGCACCAGCGTCGTCGTCAGCCGGGTCCCGCTCGCACCGAGGGGATGACCGAGCGCGATGGCGCCGCCGTGCACGTTGACCCGGGCGAGGTCGGCGCCGGTCTCCTGCTGCCAGGCCAGTACGACACTGGAGAACGCCTCGTTGACCTCGAACAGGTCGATGTCGTCCAGGGTCAGCGACGCCCTGCGCAGCACCTTCTCGGTCGCCGGTACGACGCCGGTCAGCATCAGCAGCGGGTCGGAGCCGGTGACGGCGAAGCTGTGCAGCCGGGCGAGCGGGCGCAGTCCGAGCCGGGCGGCCGTCTCGCTCGACGTGATGAGCACCGCCGAGGCGCCGTCGTTGACCGGGCTGGCGTTGCCCGCCGTGACGTTCCACTCGATCTGCGGGAAGCGTTCGGCGAAACCGGGGTCGTAGTAGGCGGGCTTGAGCCCGGCGAGTATCTCGGTGGTGCTGCCGGGCCGTACGCACTCGTCGCGGGTGACGCCCTCCAGCGGCGCGGTCTCGGCGTCGAAGAGCCCGTCCTCCCACGCCGCGGCGGCCTTCCGGTGGGAGGAGACCGCGAAGGCGTCCATCCGCTCGCGGCCGACCGACCACTTGGCGGCGATCAGCTCGGCGCTGACGCCCTGCGGGACGAGCCCCTCGGGGTAGCGCTCGGCGACACCGGGGCCGAAGGGATCTTTGCCCGCGGGCACGTTGGACCACATCGGCACCCGGCTCATCGACTCGACCCCGCAGGCCACGACGAGGTCGTACGCGCCCGAGAGCACGCCCTGCGCCGCGAAGTGCACGGCCTGCTGCGAGGAGCCGCACTGGCGGTCCACGGTGGTCGCGGGCACCGACTCCGGGAAGCCCGCCGAGAGGACGGCGTAGCGGGTGGTGTTCATGGCCTGCTCGCCGACCTGGTCGACGGTGCCGCCGATGACGTCGTCGATCAGCGCCGGGTCGACGCCGGAGCGCTCGACGAGGGCGCGCAGGGTGTGGGCGAGCAGTTCCACGGGGTGGACGTGCGCGAGGGCGCCGTTCTCCTTGCCCTTGCCCATCGGCGTGCGTACGGCTTCGACGATGACTGCGTCACGCATGGTGCGGGCCTCCATGACTACCCCGGACTACCCGGGCTACCAGTGAGTAGGAACTCCGAACTCACCGTAGCCCGATGGGTTGGAAAATCCAACCCTCTCCTAGACTGAGGTCCATGGCCGCCAGCAAAGACCCGCGCCCCTGTTCCATCGCCGACACCCTCGCGCTCGTGGGCGAGAAGTACTCCCTGCTCGTGCTGCGGGAGGTGTGCCTCGGCAACGGCCGGTTCGATCAGCTGGTGCGCAACATCGGCGCCCCGCGCGACATCCTCGCCACACGGCTGCGCCGGCTCGTCGACGCCGGGATCCTGACCAAGCAGCTCTACAGCGAGCGCCCGCAGCGCTTCGAGTACCGGCCCTCGCAGGCGGGACTGGAGCTGGAGCCCGTACTGATGACTCTCATGGCGTGGGGCGACCGCCATCTGCGGACGGACGGCGACCGCCCCATGGTCCTCGAGCACTCCTGCGGCCGGGCGCTCGCTCCGGCCGTCACCTGCCGGGCCTGCGGAGACGAGGTGCGCCACGAGGACCTCACGGCCCGCCCACAGGCGCCCGGCTGGACGGTGACGGGCCCGGCGGCGGTCTGATCCGGCCCACGCGGACCGCCTTCCAAACCCCTGCGTCCCAGGGGTTCATCCGGGGACGCTACGCTTCCCCCTCGGCGCACCTGATCGCACCGTCATCTCATACGGCGGCTTGGTGTGCCCGTCGCCCGTCCCGCACCGGCACTTGGACTCCGCTACCTCATGTCTTGGTTCGAATCACTCATCCTCGGACTCGTCCAGGGGCTGACCGAGTTCCTCCCCGTCTCCTCCAGCGCGCACCTGCGGCTGACGGCGGCCTTCCTGGACTGGAAGGACCCGGGTGCGGCCTTCACGGCGATCACCCAGATCGGCACCGAGGCCGCCGTGCTGATCTACTTCCGCAAGGACATCGGACGGATCCTGTCCGCGTGGACGCGCTCGCTCACCGACAAGGCGCTGCGCAGCGACCCGGACGCACGGATGGGCTGGCTCGTGATCGTCGGCTCGATCCCGATCGGTGTGCTCGGCGTGACGCTGAAGGACCAGATCGAGGGACCCTTCCGCGACCTGCGGCTCACGGCGACGATGCTGATCGGCATGGGCATCGTCCTGGGCGTCGCCGACCGGCTTGCCGCCCGGGACGAACAGGGCGGCAAGCACCGCGCGCCCAAGCAGCGCAAGGCCCTGGCGGACCTGGGCGTCCGGGACGGACTGATCTACGGCGCCTGCCAGGCCATGGCCCTGATCCCGGGCGTCTCCCGCTCCGGCGCCACCATCAGCGGCGGCCTGTTCATGGGCTACACGCGCGAGGCCGCGGCCCGCTACTCCTTCCTGCTCGCCATCCCCGCCGTACTCGCCTCCGGCCTGTTCGAGCTCAAGGACGCGACCGAGGGCGGCCATGTGTCGTGGGGGCCGACGATCTTCGCGACGATCGTCGCGTTCCTGGTCGGATATGCCGTGATCGCGTGGTTCATGAAGTTCATCACGACCAAGAGCTTCATGCCGTTCGTCTACTACCGCATCGCCCTCGGCATCCTCATCATCGTCCTGGTGTCGATGGGCGCGCTGAGCCCGCACGCGGCCGAGTCCGCGGGCTGAGCCGCCGCCCTGTGACCCGCGTCTCGTGACCAACCGCATAGGGCTTCCGTAGCCGTCCGGTAGCGGGCTGTCAGTGGGTGCCCCTAGGCTTGCCCGCATGTCCCCCGATTTCTCGACCCCTGGTTCCGTGCGATCCGCCGCCGAGGTCAACGAGGAGATCCGTGCGCTGTGGCGGCGCACGGGCGGCAAGCTGTCCGCCGAGGAGCGGGCGGAGTACGAGTTCCTGGTCGTCGAGTGGGCGGCCGCGATCCGCGGCGAGGTCGTCGAGGCGGCCTGAGCACCCCCCCACTCAACTGCCCTTTTTCGTCACACCCCTTGGCTCCACCCCCTCCATGCCCAACACTGAGCCGATGACGCAGCGCGTGGAGCTCGCTACCGTGAGGGACCGGCTGGCGGTCGACGAACTGATCACCGACTACGCGGTGGCGGTCGACGACGGCGACTGGGAGGCGTACCGGGGCCTGTTCGCCCCGGACGGGCGGGCGGACTACCGCTCGGCCGGCGGCATCGAGGGAGAGGCCACGGCGGTCGCGTCCTGGCTGGCCGAGAGCATGCGGCTGTTCACCGTGCGGCAGCACCTGATCGTCAACCGGCGGGTGCGCTTCGGAATCCGGGAACAGGACACCGGCGACACGGCCGAGGTCCAGGCCGACTACGTCAACCCCATGGCCACCGCGGGCCCCGCACCCGACTTCGTGTGCGGCGGCCGGTACGCCTTCGCGCTGCTGCGCACGGACGACGGCTGGCGGCTGAGCACGGTGGTCGTCCAGGAGAAGTGGCGGCGCCTTCCCGAGCGGCGGAAGACACCTGTGATCAACTGACCCGGCGTCCGCTGTCCTAGATCGTCCGCAGGGCGCACACTGGAGGCACCCGCGGGGTAGGAGGCGCCTATGAAGACGCTCGGCCACTGGCTCGCCTCCCCGTGGCGGCGCTCGGCCGCCTCCGTGATCGCGGGCGCCCTTCCCGTACTGGCCTATCCCGCCCCCTCCCTGTGGTGGTTCGCCTACGTCGCACTGGTCCCCTGGCTCCTGCTGCTGCGCACCGCGCCCACCGGCAAGCGGGCGGCGTACGACGGCTGGTGCGGGGGCTTCGGCTTCATGCTGGCGATGCACCACTGGCTGCTGCCCTTCCTGCACGTCTTCACGTTCGTCATCGCCGCGCTGCTCGGCGCCCTGTGGGCCCTGTGGGGATGGCTCGCACACCGGCTGCTGGCAGGTGAGCCCACGCGGCTGCGGATCGCGGCCGCGCTCCTCGTCCTGCCGTCCGGCTGGCTGGCCGTCGAGCTGGTCCGCTCCTGGCAGGGCCTCGGCGGCCCCTGGGGCATGCTCGGCTCCAGCCAGTGGCAGGTGGAACCGGCACTGCGGCTCGCCTCGGTCGGCGGGGTGTGGCTGCTGAGCTTTCTGGTCGTCGCGGTCAATGTCGCCGTCGCCGTCCTGGTGGCGGTGCGCCGGGCCCGGGTGCCCGCCGTGGCCTCTCTCGTCGCCACGGCCGCCGCCACCTCGGCGGCCTGGGCCTTCTCCCCTCGCCCGGACGTCGAAGGCGAGGTCAGGATCGCCGTGGTCCAGCCGGGCGTCATCGACGGCGGCAGGAGCGCGGACCGCCGCTTCGACCGGGAGGAACAGCTCACCCGCCGACTCGCCGGGCAGGACGTCGACCTGATCGTCTGGGGCGAGAGCAGCGTCGGCTTCGATCTCGGTGACCGGCCCGACCTCGCCCGGCGGCTCGCGGCGCTGTCCCGCGCGACGGACGCCGGCATCCTGGTCAACGTGGACGCCCGGCGCTCCGACAAGCCCGGCATCTACAAGAGCTCGATCCTGGTCGGCCCGGACGGCCTGACCGGCGAGCGCTACGACAAGATGCGTCTCGTGCCGTTCGGCGAGTACATCCCGGCCCGCTCCCTGCTCGGCTGGGCCACCTCGGTCGGCAAGGCGGCGGGCGAGGACCGCAGGCGCGGTTCCCAGCCGGTCGTGATGAACGTGGGAAACGAGCTGCGCGCCGGCCCGATGGTGTGCTTCGAGACCGCCTTCCCCGATATGACCCGCCACCTCACCCGGGAAGGCGCCGACGTACTGATCGGCCAGTCGTCGACGTCCACGTTCCAGCAGAGCTGGGCGCCCGAGCAGCACGCCTCACTGGCCGCGCTGCGGGCCGCCGAGACCGGCCGTCCGATGGTCCACGCGACGCTGACCGGTGTCTCGGCCGTCTACGGCCCGAGCGGACAGCGGATCGGACCGTGGCTCGGGACGGACGCGTCCGTCGCGCAGGTCTACGAGGTCCCCCTCGCCCACGGCACGACGCCCTACGTCCGCCTCGGCGACTGGACGGTGTACGCGGCGATGCTGATCCTCGCGGCCTGGGCCGCCGGCGAGGGCGTACGGACCCTGCGGCTCAGGCGGTCGGCTCCTGAACCGCGCGTACGACCCGCTCGCACAGTTCATGGGTCTCCAGCGCGTCCCGGGCGCTGAGCACCTTCCCCGCCCGGACCGCGTCCAGGAACGCCAGCACCGCCTGCTCGATCCCGCGCTGCCGGGCCACCGGCACCCAGTCCCCCCGCCGCCGGACGGTCGGCTGCCCCTTGTGGTCGACCACCTCGGCGAGGTTGATCACCTGCCGCTTGGTGTCCTGCCCGGACACCTCGAGGACCTCCTCGGCCGAACCGCTGAGCCGGTTCATCACGCCCAGCGCCGTGAAGCCGTCCCCGGCGAGCTGGAGCACCAGGTGGTGCAGCAGGCCGTCCCGGACACGGGCGCGCACGGTCACGTCGTCGACCTCGCCGGGCGCCAGGAACCGCAGGGTGTCGACGACGTGGATGAAGTCGTCGAGGATCATCGTGCGCGGCTCCTCCGGCAGCCCGACGCGGTTCTTCTGCATCAGGATCAGCTCGCGCGGATGGTCGGCGCACTGCGCGTAGCAGGGGGCGTAGCGCCGGTTGAAGCCGACGGCGAGGCTTACGCCCCGCTCCTCGGCGAGCGCCACCAGGCGTGCGGAGTCGTCGAGTTCGTAGGCGAGCGGCTTGTCGACGTACGTCGGTACGCCCGCTTCCAGCAGCCGCGTCACGATCTCCGGGTGCACGAGCGTCGGGGCGTGCACGAAGGCGGCGTCGATGCCCTGGGCGAGGAGGGAGTCGAGGGTGGTGTGCCGCCGCTCCCGCGGGACGTGGAGGCCGTCGGCGACCCGGTCGAGCGTGGCGGGCGTACGGGTCTGCAGGTGCAGTTCGACCTCTGGCTGGAAGGCGAGGACCGGCAGGTAGGCCTTCTGCGCGATGTCGCCGAGTCCGATGCAGCCGACCTTCACGGGGTGCTCCTCCAACGGTTGCCTTCCGGGGTCTGCTCGGAAGCATACGGCCGCTGCGGCGGGCGCCAGTCGGCGATGCCGTCGAAGCCGCGCAGGAACAGGGCGGGCCCGGCCTTCGACAGCGCGGCCACGGCCGTGTCGCGTACGGCGATCCCGGCGCGGCTCGTCATGAGGTTGAGCCGGGCGACCCGCACGGCCTTCCGTGCGACGGTGGTCGTACGGGGCAGCCGGGCGGCGGTGTAGGCGGGGAGGTCGTCGCAGTGGTGGGCGAGGACGACCGCGTCCTCGATCGCCTGATTGCCACCCTGGCCGAGGGTCGGAGGCATGGCGTGCGCCGCGTCGCCGACGAGGGCGACCCGGCCGTGGTCGTAGGCGGGCAGGGGTTCGGCGATGTGGCGGACGTCGTGGCGCAGGACGTCCTCGGGGCGGGCGGCGGCGAGCACGGCGGGGATCGGGTCGTGCCAGTCGCCGAAGCGGCGCAGCAGCTCGGCCCGCTCGCTGTCGGGCGCGCGTCCGCCGAGGGGTGTCACGGCGGCGGCGTAGGCGTATACGCGGCCGTCCTTGAGTGGGTGCGTGCCCCAGATGCGGCCCCTCCCCCAGGTCTCGTGCGAGGCGAACTCGGCACCGGGGACGGGGATCACGACCCGCCAGGTGGTGAACCCCGAGTACACCGTCCCCGGGTGGCCGGGGAAGAGCGCCCGGCGTACGGCGGACCGGACTCCGTCGGCGCCCACCACCAGGTCGGCCTCCAGCTCGCCGTCCGCGGTGGTGACCCGGGCGGGCCGGCCGGTGTCGCCGCTGTCCGCGAGGGTCGCGGCGGCGTCCGTCCGGACGGCGCCCGTCGGGAGCAGTGCGGCCAGGCGCTCGACGAGGGTGGCGCGGTGCAGCAGCACGAGCGGGCCGCCGAAGCGCTCGGCGGCGGCGTCGGCGGAGGAGCGCGAGAGCCACCGCCCGGACGGGGTGCGCAGGCCGCCGTCCCCCGCCCAGGCGGCGAGTCCGCGGATCTCGTCGCCGAGGCCGATGACGTCCAGGGCGCGCAGGGAGTTGGGAGCGAGGGAGATGGCCGCACCGACCGGCTCCAGCGAGCGGGCGCGCTCCAGCACGGTGACCTGCCAGCCGCGCCGGTGCAGAGCGGCCGCCGCGGTCAGACCTCCGATCCCTCCGCCGATCACGACGGCCCGCCTCGACTGCGCCATGGCTCCTCCTCGAACCGCGTCGACTACATCTGTAGTGAGCCTCAACTCTACTACAGGTGTAGTGAGACGGGTAGCGTGAGCCCCATGTCCGTACGCACCACCGGCCCCTCCCGCGCCGACCTCGTCGCCGACACCGCCCTCACCCTGCTCGCCGAGCGCGGGATGCGGGGCCTCACACACCGGGCGGTCGACGAGACGGCCGGACTCCCTCAGGGGTCCACGTCCAACCTCGCGCGGACCCGGCAGGCCCTGCTGGAGCTGGCGGTGCGGCGCCTGGCCGACCGAGAGGCCCGGGTGCTGGCCCTGCACGAGATGCCGGACCCGCGGTCCGGGACCGACTCCCTCGCGAATGCCCTGGCCCTGGCGACCCACCGCGCCCTGACGAACAACCGCGCCCTCACACTCGCCCGCTACGAACTGGCCCTGGAGGCGACCCGCCGCCCCGAACTGCGTGCCTACTTCGACGCGACAGGCGCCCGCTTCCGCGACCAGCTCACCGCCCTGGTCAAGGGAATGGGCTCGACGGACCCGGCCCGGCACACGCTGTCCCTGATCGCCTGGGCGGACGGGCTGATGTTCAGCTGCGTCGCGGGGTCGTTCGGTTCCGGGACGCCGAGCCTGGAGGAGGTGCGGGCCGGGCTGCGGGAGCTGCTCGAGGGAATGCTCGGCGGCTGAAAACCCCTGGGCCGTCCGGGCGAGTTGGGAAAGGATGCGGGCATGACCACAGAGCGCACCGAACCCGCCACCGACGCCGCCGAACGCGCCATGCTGGAAGGCTGGCTCGAGTACCACCGGCAGACCCTCGCGTGGAAGTGCGAGGGCCTGAGCGACAAGCAGCTCAGGACGGCATCCGTCGAGCCCTCCGAACTGTCCCTGATGGGGCTGGTGCGGCACATGGCGGAGGTGGAGCGGGGCTGGTTCCGCAAGGTGCTGACGAACGAGGACGCGCCGCCGATCTACTTCAGCGACGAGGACCCGGACGGCGAGTTCCGTCTGACCGAGGCGGACACGTACCAGGAGGCGTACGCCACCTGGCAGGCCGAGATCGAGACCGCCCGGCGCAACGCCGCCCGCTTCGCCCTGGACGACCTCTCCGAGGGCAAGCACCGCCGCACCGGCGAGCGGTTCAATCTGCGCTGGCTCTACACCCACATGATCGAGGAGTACGCGCGGCACAACGGCCACGCCGATCTGATCCGCGAGCGCCTCGACGGCTCGACCGGCGACTGACGTCACCCACGACCCACCGGCGCCCTCCGTACGGGGCGGGACATCACCCGTGCGGGGCATCCTCAGGCTGTCCGCTGTCCTACCAGGGGCCGGACGCACCAGAGTTGCGCGGGTGCATCGAACGACGACCACAGCGACGCTCCTGGTGACCGTGGCGGTCTCGGCCCTCTCCGGCTGTGTGACGGTCCAGGATCCTCCCGTCCCCGGGCCCCCGGCGACACCGTCCCGGCCGTCGGCGCCCCGGCCGGAGGAGCAGGTCGTGCAGGCACCGGCCCGGGAGGCCCTGGAACTCATCGAGGGGTCCCGCCGCCCGGAGCCGACCGTGTCCGCGTCCCGGCCGGTCACGCCCCCGGCGGCCGCACCGGAGCGACGGCAGCCGCCGTCCGGCCCCCACGACGCCCGCCCGCGCCCCGCCCGCCCGGAACGCCGGGCACCGTCCCCGCGCACCCCCCAGCGGCCACCCGCCGCCGATCTGCCCGACGTGCCGGAGTCGGTACGTCAGGACGTCCGCAAGAACGTCCCGAAGAACGCGGACGTGTGCGCGCTGGGCACGCGCTACGGGGGGTGGCGGGCGGACAGCCCCGAGGCGACCATCTGCCGCGACACGTACCGGCGTTGACCGGCCGCCTCAGGGCCGCTGCCGGAACGGCGTCCAGGTCGCTCCGCCGCCTTCTCCCAGCCGGGACTCCAGCCGTTCGATGGCGGCCCAAACGCCGTCGCCGTAACGGTCGTGGGCGAGGGCGGCGGCGGTTCTCCTGGCCCGTCGCAGATGCGTGCGGGCCGCGTCGTACCGGCCGAGCCTGAGGTAGTCGTCGGCGAGGTTCAGGTGCAGGGAGGGGTAGAACGCGCGCACAGCCTCGCCGGAGGGGAGCCCGTCCGCGGAGATCTCCTCCGCCGCGGTCAACGCGCGCAGGTCCCAGGCCAGTTCGTCGCCGGGGTCGTCCTGCGTGTCGGCCAGGTAGTGCGCGAGGGTGCAGCGGTGCAGCGGGTCGCCGTGCTCCCCGATCTCCGCCCACAGTTCCAGGAACCGGTGCCGGGCCTCCTCCCGGTCCCCGGCGTGGTGCAGCATGACGACCTGCCCGATCCGGGTCAGCACGGTGTCCGGCGCCGTCTGCTCCTGCCGCTCCATCGCCACGCCCTCCGCGCACTCGCCGGCTGCTCCTCCGACGCTAACCGGAGACGGAGACGATCCGGCTCAGGCCGGTCCGTACGCACGGGGCCTTCCGGGAGGAACGCCCCGCCGTGCGCCGGCCGGCCTCAGCCCAGGTTCGGGATCGTCCAGTCGATCGGCTCGTGCCCCTGGGCCGCGACCGCCGCGTCGATCTGGGTGAACGGACGCGAGCCGAAGAACTTCTTCGCCGACAGCGGCGACGGGTGCGCGCCCTTGACCACCACATGCCGCGACTCGTCGATCAGCGGGAGCTTCTTCTGCGCGTAGTTCCCCCACAGCACGAACACCGCCGGGTCGGGCCGGTCGGCGACCGCGCGGATCACGGCGTCGGTGAACCTCTCCCAGCCCCGGCCCTTGTGCGAGTTGGCCTCCCCGCCCCGGACCGTGAGCACCGCGTTGAGCAGCAGGACGCCCTGCTCGGCCCACGGCATCAGATAGCCGTTGTCCGGGATCGGCGCGCCGAGCTCCTCGTGCATCTCCTTGTAGATGTTCCGCAGGGACGGCGGGATCCGCACACCGGGCCGGACCGAGAAGCACAGCCCGTGCCCCTGGCCCTCGCCGTGGTAGGGGTCCTGCCCGAGGATCAGGACCTTCACCTTCTCGTAGGGCGTGGCGTCCAGCGCGGCGAAGACCTCCTCGCGCGGCGGATGCACGGGACCCTTCGCCCGCTCCTCCTCGACGAACTCCGTCAGCTCCTTGAAGTAGGGCTGCTGCAGCTCGTCGCCCAGAACCCCGCGCCAGGACTCGGGCAGCATGGCGGTGTCGGTCACGTCAACGTCCTCACGATGTGCGGTCACTTCCAGGCCTCAGAACCTACAGGCGACCACTGACAACGTGCCCGGGAAAGCCCGGTGCCGACCCGCCTACCAGGCGGTCTTTCGGTGCAGCTCCCACAGCATCATGATCGTCGACGGGTCAAGGGCCCGCTCCGCGCCCGAGACGTCCCGGCTGGCGGCCACGTACTGCCTGCCCTGCCACAGCGGCAGCAGTCGCGCGTCGTCCACCAGGATCCGCTGGGCCTCCTCGAACTCCTTCTCCACGTTCGCGCGATCGCTCTCGCGGCGCGACCGGGGCAGCAGGTCGCCGGTGATCTCGGGGGCCGGGTAGGGCGTGCCGAGGGCGTTCTGCTCGCCGACGAACGGCGCGATGAAGTTCTCGGCGTCCGGGAAGTCGGGGAACCAGCCACGCCCGAACACCGGGTACTCGCCCTTCTGGTAGCCCTCGACGTACGTCTTCCAGGGCCGGCTCTTCAGGTTGATCGTGAAGAGGCCGGAGTCCTCTAGCTGGCGCTTCAGCTCCTTGAACTCCTCGGCGGTCTCGGAGCCGTAACGGTCGCTCGTGTACCAGAAGGTGAGCGGGACCCGCTGGTTGATGCCCGCGTCGCTGAGGATCTCGCGGGCCTTGTCGACGTCGGGGTCGCCGTAGTCGTCGAAGAAGCCCGTGGTGTGGCCCGTGAGGCCCTTGGGGACCATGGAGTACAGCGGGTCGACGGTGTCCTTGTAGACCTTGTGGGTGATCGCCGCCCGGTCGATGACCTGCGCGATGGCCTGACGCACGGGCTTGCGCTTGGCCCAGGAGTCCTTCGGGTTGAACACCAGGTAGTTGATGTCCGTGCCCGAGCCCTCGACGAGCTGGATCTCCTCCTCGTTGGAGGTCTTGCTCTGGAGGTCGACGACGTCGCCGGCGGCCAGACCGCGGTAGGTCACGTCGATCTGCTCGTCGCGCAGGGCCTTGACCATGGCGCCGGAGTCCTGGAAGTAGCGGATGGTCACCGCGTCGTTCCGGCGCTCCGCGTAGCCCTTGTAGCCGTCGTTGCGGACGAGGGCGGCTTCCTTGCCCTCCTCGTACGAGTCGAGCGTGTAGGGCCCGGAGCCGACAGCGTCGTTCTCCTTGCGCAGGGAGTTCTCCGGGTAGGCCCCCGGGGAGACGATCGACATGGCGGGGGTGGCGAGCACGAACGGGAAGGTGGCGTCTGGCTTGTTGAGGTGGAAGATCACCTCACGCTCGTTCGGCGCCTGGACCCGTTCGAGGCTGCCCAGCAGACCGGCGGGGCCGCCGTTGACGTTGATCTTGCGGATCCGGTCGAAGGAGTACTTGACCGCCTGGGCGTCGAGCGCGTCGCCGTTGGAGAACTTCAGGCCCTCGCGCAGCTCGCAGCGGTACACCTGGTTCGAGGAGTCGCTGAAGCCGCACTGCTCGGCGGCGTCCGGCTGGGGCTCGCTCGCGCCCGTCGGATAGCTCAGCAGCGTCTGGTAGATGTTGCGGAACAGCTCCCAGGAGCTGTCCCACGAGGCCGCGGGATCGAGCGTGCTGGGCGAACTGGTGGTGCCCACGACGATCGGCCCCTCGTCCTCCGGGGTGTCGGACGACAACACGCCACACCCGGTGAGAAGGGACGATATGGACGCGATGGCCGCCGCCTGCCGCAGGCGTCGGTTCCGGTTGAACACGCGCACGCTCCTCGATCTGCCATACCAAGGGTCGGCAGACCATACCGCAGTGCCCGGCCCGCTGCCCCTCCCCGGTGCATGACTCCTTGATCGATAAACCCTTGACGACGTTGTCATCGCCCTTTGCGAGGGCTTTACGTCGGACGGGCGCCCCTGGATGTCCAGGGGCGCCCGTGCCGAGCCGCGTACGCGTTCGCGTCAGCCCGTGCCGGCGTTGAGGAAGATGCCGCCGTCCACGACGAGCGTCTGGCCGGTGACCCAGTCGGACTGCCCGGAGGTGAGGAACGCGGCGGCACCGCCGATGTCGGAGGGCACGCCGAGCCGGCCGAGCGGGTAGGCCGCGGCGGCCTCCTCCTCCCGGCCCTCGTACAGGGCCTGGGCGAACTTGGTCTTCACGACGGCCGGGGCGATCGCGTTGACCCGGACCTTGGGCGCGTACTCGTGCGCGAGCTGCACCGTCAGGTTGATCATCGCCGCCTTGCTGATGCCGTAGGCGCCGATGAACGGCGAGGGTGAGAGGCCGGCGACCGAGGCGATGTTGACGATGGCGCCGCCGTTGTCCTTCTGCCAGGCGTGCCAGGTCTTCTGGGCGAAGCCGAGCGCGGAGACCACGTTGGTCTCGAAGACCTTGCGCGCGACGTTCAGGTCGAGGTCGGCGATCGGCCCGAACACCGGGTTCGTACCTGCGTTGTTGACCAGGAAGTCGACGCGGCCGAAGGCCTCCATCGTGCGCTCGACGGCGACGGCCTGGTGAGCCTCGTCGTGCGCCTTGCCCGCGACGTAGATCGCGCGGTCGGCGCCGAGCTGCTCGACGGCCTCCTTGAGGGAGTCCTCGTTACGGCCGGTGACGCACACGCGGTCGCCGCGCGCGACGAGCGCCTCGGCGACGCCGTAGCCGATGCCGCGGCTGCCGCCCGTGACGAGGGCGACCTTGCCGGAGAGTTCCACGGAAGTCATGTCTTTCGTCCTCTAGTCGAGCGGTCCGCCGGCCACGTACAGCACCTGGCCGGAGACGAATCCGGCCGCCTCGCCCGTGAAGAAGGCGATGGCGTTGGCGATGTCGTCCGGCTCACCGACCCGGGCGACCGGGATCTGGGTGGCGGCGGCGGCCTTGAAGTCCTCGAAGCCCATGCCGACGCGGTCGGCGGTGGCCTTGGTCATCTCGGTGGCGATGAAGCCGGGGGCGACGGCGTTGGCGGTCACACCGAACTTGCCGAGCTCCTTGGCGAGTGTCTTGGTGAACCCCTGCAGACCCGCCTTGGCCGCGGAGTAGTTCACCTGGCCGCGGTTGCCCAGTGCCGAGGACGACGAGAGGTTGACGATGCGCCCGAATCCCGCGTCCACCATGTGCTTCTGACAGGCCTTGGACATCAGGAAGGCGCCGCGCAGGTGCACGTTCATGACGGTGTCCCAGTCGGAGACGCTCATCTTGAACAGCAGGTTGTCGCGCAGCACGCCCGCGTTGTTGACCAGAATCGTCGGCGCGCCGAGCTCCTCGGCGACACGGGCGATCGCGGCCTCGACCTGGGCCTCGTCGGAGACGTCGGCACCGACCGCGATGGCCTTGCCGCCCGCCGCGGTGATCTTCTCGACGGTGTCCTTGCAGGCGGCCTCGTCGAGGTCGATCACGGCGACCGCACGACCCTCGGCGGCCAGCCGTACGGCGGTGGCGGCACCGATACCGCGCGCGGCGCCGGTGACTACGGCGACCCGCTGCTCAGTGGTGGACATGGCTGCTTCTCCTCAGGTGAGCGACCGCTTAGTACCTTCAGTGGGTGTGACGCTAGAAGCCCTGGCACGTGGTGTCAACGGCCACGGCGTGCGTGTGATCCATTACCCGCTCCACTCGCGCCGACGGCACACCTCCGGACACCCGATCGGCCCACGGCCACGCGCCGCCGCGACACTCGGACCCTAGCGTCGAAGCCCGAGCCACTCGTGGCCGGAAGGGAGGCGCCCCATGCGCCGTCGCACCGGTGCCATGGGCACACTGTTCGCGATCGCCGCGATCGTGCCATTGGCCGAACCCGCTCACGCCCGACAAGACCTGGACTGCCGCGACTTCTCCTTCCAGGAGGACGCTCAGGCCGTCTTCGACGCGGATCCGAGCGATCCCAACAGACTCGACGAGGACCAGGGCCCGGACGACGGCATCGCGTGTGAGGTGCTGCCCCGCCGCGGTGTCATCTCCCCCACCACCTCTGCCGCCCCGTCCGCTCCCGTCACCACCACGCCCACCATTGCCCCGTCCCGAGGTGTACGAGGCGGACTCGGAGGCGCGGTGGCCACGGGGCCGAGCGACTGGGATCTGGCCATAGGCCTGACATTCGCGGCGGGCGCCGCGCTCCCGGCCGGCTACCTGGTGAAACGCCGCCGGAACCGACGCTCGGCCGGGTGAGTGATCCATCACCTCACCAGCAGGTCCAGCAACCGCTCCGTCTCCGCCGCCGGATCCGTGGTCAGCCCGGTGTGAACGGGACCGGGCTGGACGATGGTCGAACGAGGGGCGACGATCCAGCGGAAGCGGCGGCCCGCGTCGTCGCCCGCGGCCTGGCCGGCCGCGGGGCCGCCCGTGCAGATGTTCTCCACGGCGCGCAGCGCGGCCCGGACACCGGCCACGTCCGCGTGGGGGTCGAGGGCCAGCAGCCGCGCTTCGTCGAGGTGGGTGCGCGCGCCGACGTAGGACTCGGCACGGCAGTAGACGAGGACCCCGGCGTTGATGTACTCGCCGCGCTCGACGCGTGGGACGACGCGCAGGACGGTGTACTCGTAGATCTGGCGGTCCCGGGTACCGCCCCTGATGATGTGCCGGTCGCTCACTTGGCCCCCTGGACGCGGTCGTGGATGACGGCGGCCCGGGCGAGCAGCGGCCGCGTGTAGGCCTGCCTCAGATCGTCCGGCGTGTCGAAGCCGGGCTCGTCGGCCAGCCAGGCGTCCGGGATCCGCGCGGTGACCTCGGCGAGCAGTTCCTCGGTGACCAGGGGCGCCAACTCGGCCGCGGCGGCGGCGACGTCGGGCGCGAAGGGCGCGAGGGCGTGGTCGGAGGCGTCGTAGGGGCGGGCCGCCGAGGCCTGCGCGCCGGGCCAGTTGTGGTGCCAGATCATGGTCGCGCCGTGGTCGACGAGCCATACCTCGCCCCGCCACATCAGCAGGTTGGGGTTGCGCCAGGACCGGTCGACGTTGTTGACCAGCGCGTCGAACCAGACGATCCGCCCGGCTTCCTCGGGATCCACCCGGAACGCGAGCGGGTCGAAGCCGAGCGCGCCGGAGAGGAAGTCCATCCCGAGGTTGGTGCCGCCGCTGGACCTGAGCAGGCTCTGCACCTCCTGGTCGGGCTCGCCCAGCCCCAGCTCCGGATCGAGTTCGACCGTCACCAGGCGTGGCACCCGCAGCCCCAGCCGGCGGGCGAGCTCCCCGCAGACCACCTCGGCGACGAGCGTCTTGCGGCCCTGTCCCGCGCCCCTGAACTTCAGGACGTACATCCCGTGGTCGTCGCCCTCGACGAGTCCCGGCAGCGAACCGCCCTCGCGCAGCGGCGCGATGAAACGGGTCGCGATCACTTCCTTGAGCATCGCCCCAGGTTACTGACGTGGACGGAGGTACAGGCGACGGCCTCGCGGCGGTGGGCCGGAACCCGACAGCGAACCGACAGCTCCGCTTTACCCACGTCCCTCCGCGAACGAGTCAGGATCTCGACACTGTCTGAACAGCCGGTCCTCAAGGGCCGTACCTCTCCGCAGATCACGAATCCCCGGAAGGAACGTCAGCATGACCAGCGAATCAGTTCAGCCGATGTCCGGACCGAGCCGCCGTGCTGTCGTGGCGGCAGCTGGCGCGGCGGGACTCACCGTCGCGCTGACGGCGTGCGGGTCCGACGACAAGGCATCCGGCTCGTCCACCGAACAGGGCGCCGGCGGTGGAGCGGTGCTCGCGAAGACATCCGACATCCCGGAGGGCGGCGGCAAGATCTTCAAGGACGAGAAGGTCGTGGTCTCCCAGCCGACCGCGGGCGAGTACAAGGCGTTCTCGACGGTCTGCACCCACCGGGACTGTCCGATGGTCGACCTCAAGGACGACATCATCTCCTGCACCTGCCACGGCAGTCAGTTCTCCGTCCTCGACGGCAGCGTGAAGAAGGACCCCGCGGTAAAACCGCTGGAGGCGAAGCAGATCAGCGTGAACGGCGACTCCATCACGCTGGCCTGACCCCGCGCGCACGCCTCAGACACGCCGACACCTCGTCCGTGGTAGCGACCGTGGCGACCAACGCGAGGGTGTGGCGGATCATCGCGGGGGTGTAGTCGGACGGCACTCCCGCGATGGCGTCCGTCGGGACGACGGCGGTGTAGCCGCGGTTCACGGCGTCGAACACGGCGTTGGGGACGGCCACGTTGGCCGATACGCCGGTGACGATCAGGGTGCGGCAGCCGAGGTTGCGCAGCAGCGGGTCGACATCGGTGCCCTGGAGGGGCGACAGCCCGTGCAGGCGTCGTACGACGAGGTCCTCGTCGGCGACCTCGATCGGGGCGGCGACCCGCACCGCGGGCGTACCGGACAACTGCTGGACGGGCAAGCGTGCGGCGGCCCGGAAGAGGCGGGCGTTGCGGTTGGCGCCGCGGCCGTCGGGACGGCGCTCGGCGACGGCGTGGACGACCTGGACGCCGCCTTCGTGGGCGGCGGCCACCAGGCGGGCGACATTGGCGAGCACGCCACCGGAGCGGGCCTCGGCGGCGAGTTCGGGCAGTGCGCTGTGCGCTCCGACGACGCCCTCCTGGCACTCGACGGTGAGCAGCACGGTGGTCAGCGGATCGAGGAGTTCGCTGAGCTCGTCGTACGAGGGCACGGTTCCCCCTG
This sequence comes from Streptomyces sp. NPDC008137, assembly GCF_042957035.1. Taxonomy (NCBI): domain Bacteria; kingdom Bacillati; phylum Actinomycetota; class Actinomycetes; order Kitasatosporales; family Streptomycetaceae; genus Streptomyces; species Streptomyces sp. NPDC008137. The sequence continues at coordinate 136,119 of NZ_JBIBHN010000018.1, forward strand.
GGCGCCGGCGGCCGTTCGGGCGAGGGTAGCCACCGTTGCGCACGGAAGGAAGAGCACTCATTCTTTTCTGACGTGATGTCAGAGGATCTCCTCTGACACGACGTGAGAAGAAGAAAGAGGGGGAGCATGACCGTCACGCAGCAGCGCCGGGGCCGGAAGATCATGATGACGCCGGGCGAGCTGGACGATTTCCTCACCACGCAGCGCACCTGCCGGGTCGCCACGATCTCGGCCGACGGCGCTCCGCACGTGAGCACGCTGTGGTTCGCCTGGGACGGCGCCTCGATGTGGCTGTACTCGGTCGTACGCAGCAAGCGCTGGACCGACCTCAGGCGCGACCCCCGGGTGGCGATCGTGGTCGACACCGGCGAGGAGTACGACGAGCTGCGCGGCGCCGAGCTGTCGGGTGCCGTCGAGTTCGTGGGCGAGATCCCGCGCACGGGCGAGCTGCGCGCCGAACTCGACGTCCCGGAGACGCTGTTCGCACGGAAGAACTTCGGCCTGGAGGAGATGCCGCACGACGGGCGGCACGCCTGGATACGCCTGACACCGGAGAAGATCGTCTCCTGGGACTTCCGCAAGCTCGGGCCCGCCTGAGAGGCTCCGGAGCCCGCGCGGGGCGCTCAGGTGACGCTCTCCCCGGCCGCCCGCAGGGCCTTGACCGCCGCCCTGATCGACGGGCGGCGGTCGGCGTCCGCGCGCCAGACGACGTAGACATGCCGCCGGACCCGCTGCCTGACCGGGACGGTCACGACCCCGTCGGGCACCGGGTGGCGGCCGAGCAGCGGGGCGATGCACACACCGAGGCCCGCGGCGACCAGCCCGAGCTGTGTATGGGTCTCGGCGGCGCGATGGCCGACGATCGGCTCGATGCCCTTCGAGCGGAGGGTGAACATCAGCCACTCGTGGCAGAACTCGCCCTCGCCCCAGGTGATCCACTCGTCGTCGGCGAACTCCGCGAGGTCCACCTCGTCACGGCCCGCGAGCCGGTGGTCCGCCGGCATGGCGACATCCGCGGGGTCGTCCAGGATCGGCGCCTTGACCAGGCCGTCCGGCAGCGCCATCGGCTTGTTGTACCAGTCGAGGACCACGGCGAGGTCGAGGTCGCCGCGCACGACTGAGGCGATGCCGCGCTCCGGTTCCAGCTCGCAGGAGCGCAGCCGAAGCGCGGGGTGCCGCTCGCGCAGCGCGGACAGCGCGTGCGGGAACAGGCCACGGGCGGCTGTCGGGAACGCCGACAGTCTGAGCTCGCCGGCGACCTCGCCGCGCTGCGCCTCCAGATCGGACCGGGCGAGTTCGACCTGGGACAGGATGCGCGCGGCGTGCTCGGCGAGCAGCCGGCCCGCGTCGGTGAGCCGCACACCCCGGCCGTTCTTGGCGAGGAGTTGCTGACCGACCTCCCGCTCCAGCTTGGACATCTGCTGGGAGACCGCGGAGGTCGTGATGTGCAGGCCCGCGGCCGCGCCGCTGACCGAGCCGTGCCGCGCGAGGGCGTCGAGGGTGCGCAGGCGCTCCAGATTCAACACCTAAGCAATGCTACGCGATACCGGGTGAGAAATCTCGATTGTGCTACGAGGTTCGCTCCACCATCGTGGCTGCCATGACCACCGCCACCACCACGCCCGGCCAGGCCACCACGGCCTCGCCCGACCGGCCGCGGCGCCGCCTCGACTGGCGTCTCCGCTTCGCCGCGCTGTCCCTGATCTGGGGCTTCAGTTTCCTGCTCATCAAGGTGGGCACGCAGGGGTACGCGCCGTTCCAGGTCACGCTGGGCCGGCTGGCGTTCGGTACGGCCGTACTGGCCGTCGCGATGGCGGTGCGCCGCGAGCGGCTGCCGCGCGGGGCCCGTACCTGGGGGCATCTGACGGTCGCCGCGTTCCTGCTCAACGCCCTGCCGTTCTCGCTGTTCGCGTACGCCGAGCTGACGATCCCGTCCACCTTGGCGGGCATCTGCAACGCCACCTCGCCGCTGTGGGGCATGGCGCTGTCCCTCGTCGCCCTCTCGGAGGACCGCCCGACCCGGGTGCGGGTCGCGGGACTCGGCCTCGGCTTCCTCGGGGTGCTCACGGTGCTGGGCGCCTGGCAGGGCTTCCACGGCCAGGACGCCACCGGCACGGCACTGGCGCTGCTGGCCTCCCTCAGCTACCCGATCGGCTGGATCCACGTCCGCCGCACCCTCGCCGGCACGAGCCACTCTCACCTGTCGATGACCGGCGCGCAGTTGCTGCTCGCCACGGTCCAGCTGGCCGTCGTCACCCCGCTGTTCACCACGCCGCCCAGCGGCCTGCCCGTCGTGCCGCTGCTGGCGATCGCCGCCCTGGGCGCCCTGGGCACGGGCCTCGCCATGCTCCTCCAGTACGGCCTGGTCGCCGAGGTCGGCCCGACGACCGCCCAGATGGTGACGTACCTCGTCCCGGTCATCGCCACGGCCGCGGGCGTCGCACTCCTCGGCGAGTCGCTCACCTGGTCGACCCCGGTCGGCGCGGTGATCGTACTGACGGGCGCGGCCCTCACACAGGTCCGGCCGAAGCCCCGTGCTCAGCCGGGGCCTCAGACGTAACTGCGCGCCGGAGCCGGGCCAAGCGCCGAGGCGATCGCGTCGGCCAGTTCCTCGATCTCACCCTCCTTCCGGCCCCCGGCCCCGCTGCCGTTCCCGGCGAGGGTCGAGACGGTGACCCGGATGCCGGGCGGTGCGCTCAGCCGGAAGCGGGCGCCCGGGGCGACCGCCCAGCCGGCGTGCTGCAGCCGGGCGACGGCTCCGGTCTCGTCCGGCACGGGCACCCACACATTCATTCCGCTGCGCCCGTGTGCCGCGACGCCGCGTCGGCCGAGCGCTTCGATCAGCGCGTCCCGGCGCCGCCCGTACGACGCCGCCACCTCGCGCGGGTCCACCGCCCCGTCGGCCCACAGCCGTACGAGGGCCCGCTGCGTCAGCCGGCTCACCCAGCCCGGCCCGAGGCGCTGCCGGCCACGGACCCGGTCGACGGTGACGGCGTCACCGGTGAACAGGGCGAGGCGCAGATCGGGGCCGTAGGCCTTGGCGGCCGAGCGAACGAAGGCCCAGTGCCGGGTGACTCCGGCGAGGGGGTGGAGGGGGAGGTCGACGATGCCGTGGCCGTGGTCGTCCTCGATCAGCAAGGTCTCCGGGTGTTCCCCGAGCGCGGACCGCAGGGCACGCGCGCGTGTGGCGCTCACCGCGGCGCCGGTCGGGTTCTGCGCCCGGTCCGTGACGATCAGGGCCCGCGCCCCGGCCTCCAGCGCCCGGCGCACGTCCTCGGCGTACGGTCCGTCGTCGTCGACGCCGACGGGGACGGTCCTGAGCCCGAGCGCCGGCACGAGGTCGAGGGTGCGGCCCCAGCCGGGGTCCTCGACAGCGACGGTGTCGCCGGGCTTGAGGTGGGCCGCCAGCACGCGTTCGACACCGTCGAGTGCCCCGGAGACCACCGCGAGCGGCCCGTCCGGCACCCCGTCGGCGTCGAGGCCGGCCCGCGCGATCCGGGCCAGCTCCGGCTCCACGGGGGCCTCTCCGTAGAGCATGGGGGCGCGGTCCGCCTCGGCGGCCGCCGCCGCGAACGCGGCCGCGAGCGGCGGGAGCAACGCCGGGTCCGGATTGCCCGCGGCCACATCACGCACGCCCTCGGGGACGTCCACCCTGATCTGGTCCCGCCCGGTCGTGGCGGGCGCCGGCCGCACCCGGCTGCCCCGCCGGCCCGCGGTCTCGATGACCCCGCGCTCACGCAGGGTCCGGTACGCGGCCGCGACGGTATTGGGATTCACTCCCAGTCGCTCCGCCAACTCCCGCATGGGCGGCAGCAGTTCACCCGGCTGCAGCTCACCGGTCCCCACCGCCCGCTCGACGCTCGCGGAAATGTCCGCTGCGCGGCGCCCGCTGATCCGATACTCTCCTAGCACAAAGCAGATTATGCACTAGTGCAATGGAGAGCGCCAATGCAGGGGACGACCCGGACGCCGTCGCAGCCCGCCACCGCCTACACCCCGACCGACCGCACCGTCCCCACGCGCTCCCCGGACCGGGCCTCGTACGACAGGGACCTGGTGCACTCGATACTCGACGAGGCCTACGTCTGCCACCTCGGGTTCGTCCGGGACGGCGCGCCGGTCGTGCTGCCCACGTTGTTCGCCCGAGTCGGCGAGCGTCTCTACGTGCACGGCTCGACGGGCTCGCGCCCGCTGCGGGCCGCCGGTCAGGCGGACCCGGGCCTCCCGGTCTGCCTGACCGTCACGCACGTCGACGGACTGGTACTGGCCCGCTCGGCCTTCCACCACTCGATCAACTACCGCTCCGTGGTGGTGCACGGCGTCGCCCACGACGTGACGGACCCCGAGGAGAAGCGGCAGGCCCTGGACGCCCTGGTCGACCAGGTCGTCTCGGGCCGCGCCGCCGACTCCCGCCCGGCCAACAAGAAGGAACTGGCCGCCACCGCCGTGCTCCGCCTGGACCTGGCCGAGGTCTCCGCCAAGCTCCGCACGGGCGGAGTGAACGACGAACCGGAGGACCTCGCCCTTCCGCACTGGGCCGGAGTGGTCCCGGTCGCGAAGACCTACGGCACGCCGATTCCCGACCCGGGCCTGGCACCGGGCACAGAGCTGCCCGAGTACCTGCTTTAGGTGCGCGGGGATCTGCGCGACGAGCCACAGATCACCCGCACCCGCCGATCACACCTGCACCTCCGGCTCCACCCGCGCACCCCTCGCCTCGCACAGAGGAGGCCACGCGGGCGGGCCGGAGGCGGAAGAACCAGCGTCGAAGGCGTGACGGTCCCTAGGCGGCCGTGCCGGGCGTGGACAACTCCCGTTCCGGGCCGCCGCCGGCCACCGGCCGTTCGGAGCCCTTCGCGGGCGTCGAGGACTGCGCGATGAACGCGCCCAGCAACACGACGGCACCACCGGCGATCTGCGGCGCCGACAGGTGCTCGCCGAGCAGGACCCAGGCCAGGACGGTCGCGATGACCGCTTCGAGACAGGCCACGACACCGGCGACCTGCGGGGAGAGCCGGCGCACGGAGACGACGCCGGTGACGTACGCGACGACCGTGGCGACCAGGACGATCCAGGCCAGCAGGACGACGGCGGCGACGGGTGTGCCGTCCATGTACGCGGTGCCCGTGAGCACGGACCGTTCCATGGTCCAGGGCCTGGCGACGACGGTCAGCACGGCCGCGCCGACGAGCAGGCCGTAGGCGATGACGCCGAGCGGGTCGGGCGCCTCGTCTCCGGCGTCGCTGCCCTGGTCGGAGAGGACGAAGTAGCCGACCTGGCAGCAGGCCGCGCCGAGCGCGAGCAGCAGCCCCAGGACGTCGAAGCCGAGGCCCGACCACACCTCGACGACACACGCGAGCCCTCCGACCGCGAGGACGACACCGACCGCGGCGGCACGTGTCACCGGCCGCCGCTGCACGAACCGCACCCAGCCGAGCACGAGCGCGGGCGCCAGGTACTCGATGAGCAGCGCCACACCGACGGGGATGCGGGAGAGCGCGGCGAAGTAGCAGGCCTGGACGCCGGCGACGGCCAGCAGCCCGAATCCGGCGAGGAGTCCGGGGCGGCGGCGCAGCAGCGCGCGGTGGCGCACGGCGAGCGGCAGCATCACCACGGCGGCCCCGGTCACCCGCAGCCACACCACGTGCAGCGGGTCGAGGCCCGCTTCGATCAGCGGCTTGGCCGCGACTCCGGATCCGCCGAAGGCGACCGCGGACAACAGCGCGAGGCCGAGCCCCATGCCCCTGCCGCGCCTGCTCGGACTGGTCTCAGAGGTACGCACCGGCACATGATGACAGGCCATGACAGGAGCGTCACCCCTCATGGCACCTGTCTCACTGCCTGGACGGGCGACCACCCGGGTCGGGGCCGGTCAGGGTGCGGCTTCGGAGCCTCCGGCCCGCTCCCCGGACCGGCCGTCGAGCCGGGCGAGCACCTCGTGCGGGTCGATCCCGGCGCGCGCGAGCACCTCGACCGCGCGTGCCTGCGAGTCCACGACGATCGCCGCGAGCAGGTCGACTCCACGGGCGGGTCCGCCGCGACGGGCGGCGAGCTCGCAGGCGTACTCCATCGATGCCGCGGCCAGCGGCGAGAAACCCGCGCACTCCGCCACCAGGGGGACGGCGCCGGAGTCCTCGACGCCGCTCTGCCACCGCAGGCCGTAGCCGATACTGCGCTGGACGAGATATCCGAGCAGTCGCGCGATGCGCGGCCCCTCACCGAAGACGGCACGCGCCTCGGGGTCGGACTCCAGCAGGGAGTGGAGCAGATGGGCGGTGTCGATCTGCCGGTCCCCGTCCCTGACCGCCCGGCGACGGGCACCGCCGATCACCGACGCCAGCTCGCCACTGAGCCTGGCATCGTTCTCCGCGCGGTGGATGCCGTGCTCAGGGGCCGACTGTCTGGGGATACGGGATTGCACATCCCCTACCCCACCAGTCCCGCGAGCCCGGGTCATCCCCGATGGGGAGCATTTTCGCGTCCCACGGGAAGTGGACTCCTCCGGCCGGAATCTCCTCCTTACGGAGGACATCAGGCTGTTGTGCCCGCCGACCCCACCACGCCTGACTGTTCGTCAGTATTGAACATTGCGACCGGCGCGGCTACGTTCCGCGACACCCGACTCGATGAGGTGGTCGCATGACCGTAGTCAGCGCGGAGGCACGTATCGGGGCGCCGGCCGAGAAAGTGTGGACCAGGCTCACGGACTGGTCCGCGTACGGCGAGTGGAACGCGACCCACACCGGCTTTCCGTCGGGCGGCCCCAAGAGTCTGGAGGTGGGCGCGACCTTCCAGGAGAACATGCGGCTGATGAACTTCCCGGCCGAGGTGGAGTGGACCGTCGAGGAACTCGAACCGGCCCGGGTGCTCGCCATCCGCGGCCAGGGCCCGATGGGCGTGACCGTCGCGACGCGCTACACCCTGACGCCCGACGGCGGCGCGACGACGGTCCGCATCGACGGCGAGTTCACGGGTGCGGCCGTGTCGTTGATGGCGGGGAAGCTCCGGGACTCGGCCACGGCGGCCCTGAACGAGTCGCTGCGCAAGCTGGCCGGGCTGGTGACCTGACACCCCGGCACGAGGAAGCGCCCCCCGGATCGCTCCAGGGGGCGCCTGCGCCGTGAAAAGCCGTCCCTCAGTCCTCGTCGGCGAGGATCAGGTAGAGCTTCTTGCGGGCTTCGTTGATGACGCCGAGCGCCTTCTCCTTCTGCTCCTTGCTGCCGGTCTTCCAGACCTGCCCGAAGGCCTCCATCAGCCCGAAGCCGGCCTGCCGGATCTCGCCGAGTGCCTCCCAGTCGACCCCGCGGGAGGCCTCCTCCCAGGGCGCCTCGGGCCCCTCCTCGGCCGCCGTGCGGCCCGCCTCGGTGAGCGAGAACAGCTTCTTGCCGCCCTCGGACTCGCTGATGATCAGGCCCTCGTCCTCCAGCAGCTGCAGGGTGGGGTACACCGAACCCGGGCTGGGCTTCCACGCCCCGCCGCTGCGCTCGGCGATCTCCTGGATCATCTCGTAGCCGTGCATGGGCCGGTCCTTCAGCAGGGCGAGGATCGAGGCCCGCACGTCACCGCGCCGCGCCCTCCCCCTGGGCCCCCCGCGCCCTCGTCCGCCCCAGGGGCCGGGGCCGAAGCCCGGACCACCGGGCCCTCCCCAGCCGGGACCGCCAGGACCGCCGGGCCCGAACGGACCGAAGGCCGCGCGCAGCCCCTCGAAGCCGCCCCGGCCGTGACGCGGTCCGCCGTGGCCATGGCCGTGCTCGTATCCGTGGGTACGCATCGCAACCACTCTCCATTCCATCGTTGATCTGTCGCGATGCCTCAACGATATATCGGTAGCGTTCTTATGGCAAGGCCCTTCCGGCCGCGCGGATTCCGAAGGAGGCGGATTCAGCGCGTGTCGCGAATCCCGAGAATGTACGTGGCGGTCAGTGCGACGACGCGGTCCTCGTCCTGGGCCAGATCCGCGAGGGCACGGGACGCCGTGCGTCCGGGGATGTCCGCGAGCGCCTGGGTCAGCCGTCGGCGCGTGGACGGTCCGACGGTGCCGTGGTCCAGGCGGTCGACGAGCCCGGTGGCGATCCGGTCCGCCGACACGGGGTCACTCGCCAGCACGCTCAGCGCATCGGCCGCGTCGACGTCGTTCGTCGCCTCGACGACCATGTCGATGAGCGTCGGGACCGCCTCGGCCACTCCCCGTGCCCCGAGTTCCAGTGCCGCGTATCCGCGGACCACGACGTCGGGATGCGCGAGAGCGTCCCGCAGCAGTGCGGTCGCGCCGCCGTCCGGCATCTCGACGAGGGACTGGACGGCACGCTTCCGGACCTCGGCCACGGGTGAGCCGAGGCCCTCCGCGAGCAGGGCCGATCCGCCGTCGCCCGATTGCGCCAGAGCCCATCGAAGGGCTCCGGCGACGTTCGGGTCCGTCTCGCTCAACGCTGCCTCGACCAGGGCTTCCACCGGCCACGGAACCTCTTCGACCGAGGACAGGGCGGCGCGTTGGCGTGTCCCGGCGCTCTTCGATCCCAACGCGTGGAGGAGACCGACGACCTGGAGGACGTCCGCCCAGCCGGCGGGTTCCGCGGCATCGATCCGACGGAGGCGTGTGAGCAGCTCCGTCTCCCGCGCGATGCGCTCGCGCGTCCGGTGGAGGAGGTCGTCGACGAGCTCCGAGGGCCGGAAGCCGGGATCGTCCAGCGCGCGCCCCACCTCACGCAGCGACAGCCCCAGTGAGCGCAGGCTCTCGATATGGAAGATTTGCCGGATGTCCTCGCCGGAGTACGCGCGATAGCCGGCGTCGGTACGGCCCGTCGGCCGCACCAGGCCGAGCGACTCGTAGTGCCTGAGCATGCGGGCGCTGACCCCGGACCGCCGTGCCACCTCACCGATCAGCACTGCCCGTCATCCCTCCTGGCCGGTCGGGCCGAGGGCCACGACACGCTTCGCCTCCTCGATGGCGAACCCGAATCCGGCATCCGGGTCGCGCCACAGCCGCTCCGTGGCGATCGCGTGCTGACGTACACGAGGGTCGGGATCCGTCATCGCGGCCCGCAGAGCCGGCACGACCGCCTCTCCGAGCGCGAGCAACGCCCGGCTGAGGCTCAGTCGCGTCTCCCGCTCGCCGCGTCCGAGCTGTGCCGCCAGCGCTCCGGCCAGCCCGGGTTCCTCCCCTTCGGGCACGAGGACGACCGCCGCCCGCCAGGCGCTCCGCGCCACCTCGTCGTCGGGGTCGGCCAGCAGCGCCCGGGTGATCGCCGGCCACGCCCGCCGGTCCCCGATCTTGGACAGCGTGTGCAGCGCCTGGCTTCGTGCCCGCGGACCCTGCGCGCGGAGTTCGTCGACGAGCCTGGGGACGGTTGCGGACGACGAGTGGCGGGTGAGCGCCCACGTGAGCATCTCGCGCACGTGGAACTCGGGCTCGGTCGCGCATCGTTCGACGAGCTTGTCGACGAACCGGGGATCCGGGGCCGTGCCGATCGCCAGCGCCGCCCGCAGGCGGAGCGACGAGTCGCCGTTCTCCAGCTCCCGGAGCGCTCTCGTCGTGCTCGTGCCCTCTGTCGGCATGGTCATCGGGACCACCTCCTCGGCCACAGTGAAGACCTTGTCACCGTGTCAAGGTCAAGGTGAGGCCAGGACTCGTGAATTGGCCTTGGTCCACGGCCTGGACGGACCTCTAGCGTCGGGGCATGCGGATTCGAATCGTCGACGCCTTCACCGACCGCCCCTTCACCGGCAACCCTGCCGGGGTCATGCTCCTGAACGACGCGGACACCTTCCCGGACGACAGCCGGCTGCAGAACATCGCCCTGGAGGTCAACCACGCCGAGACGGCCTTCGCCCATCCCCTCCCCGAGGGCGGCGAGGCCGACTGGGCGCTGCGCTGGTTCACACCGGCCGCCGAGGTCGCGATGTGCGGCCACGCGACCCTCGCCACCGCCCATGTCCTGCACACCACCGGCGTCCACGAGGGGCCGGTGCGGTTCGCGACCCGCAGCGGTGTCCTCGTCGCCGAGCCCGCCGCCGACGGCTCCATCACGCTGGACTTCCCGACGGCTCCGCTCACCCGGGTCGACCCGCCCCGCGGCCTCGCCGAGGCCCTGGGAGCCGAGCCGCTGACGGTCCTCGACACCGGACCGAACGTCGGCGATCTGCTCGTCGAGATCGCCGACGAGAAGACGGTGCACGGCCTCGGCCCCGATCACAAGGCCCTCGCCGCCCACTCCGCACGCGGCGTCATCGCCACGGCCCGCGCGGAAGACCCGGACCAGGGCTACGACTTCGTCTCGCGCTGCTTCTTCCCGAACATCGGCATCGACGAGGACCCGGTGACGGGCAGCGCCCACACCGCGCTCGCCCCGTTCTGGTCCGAGCGCCTGGGCCACCCCGTCCTCACCGGCCTCCAGGCCTCACGCCGCTCCGGCCTCATGCGCACGGAACTGCGCGGCGACCGCACCCTGCTGACGGGCAGGGCGGTCACGGTCATCGAGGGCGAGCTGCTGGCCTGAGACGACGGGGCTGTATGAAACGAGGGGCCGCGTGAACAAAACGAGGGGCGTACGACACCGCCGTACGCCCCTCCCCCGGTCTTTCACGCCGTCGGGAGCCACCCGACCTTGCCCGCCAGCAGCGCGTACCCGACGAACGCCCCGATGTCGAGCAGCGAGTGGGCCACCACGAGAGGACCGACCCGGCCCCAGCGGCGGTACAGGCAGACGAAGACGACGCCCATGGCCAGGTTCCCCACGAAGCCGCCGATGCCCTGGTAGAGGTGGTACGAGCCGCGCAGCACCGAGCTGCCGACCAGCGCGGCCGTCGGAGTCCAGCCCAGCTGCCCGAGGCGGCGCAGCAGATAGCCGACGACGATCACTTCCTCCAGCACCGCGTTCTGGATCGCGGAGAGGATCAGCACCGGATACTTCCACCACACCGCGGGCAGTGCCTCCGGCACCACGGTGAGGTTGAAGCCGAGGCCGCGGGCCGCCAGGTAGAAGGCGATCCCGGTGCTGCCGATGACCGCCGCGATCGCCGCGCCGCGGCCGAGGTCGGGCCACGGGCGGGTGCGGTCGAAGCCGATGGTGCGCAGACTCGCGCGCTCGCGCAGCAGGAAGTGCGCCACGAGCGCCACGGGCACGAGCGCCGTGGTGATCCCGAAGAGCTGCCAGGCGAGGTCGAGCCAGGGACGGCCGGGAGCGGCCGAGGCGTTCATCGTGGCCGCCTGGTCCTTGAGCCCACCGGGCTTGGTGACCGAGCCGATGAAGCTGATCAGGGCGGAGACCCCGCTCGCCCCCAGCGAGAGCGCCAGCACGAGAAGGGTCTCGTTGCGGAGCATCCGTCGCGAGAGCCCCTGCTGGGGAATGGAATCGTCGGCCACCGGGCCCGCCTCCGCCTGCACACCTGCCTCCGCTTCACCGACCAGTCGAGAACGATCTCTCGAACACGACCTGTCGGCAACGATCCGCCGACAACGATCTGTCGGATCAGTATGAAGGCAGCAGGATGTCACCCCGGCGGCGCGTCAGCCCAGCGGCACCGGCTCCGGCAGGCCCACCGGCCAGGTGTGGACCGGATCCCCCTGGTGCATCAGCTCGCGGTAGCGGCGAGTGGTGGCGGCCAGCGCGGCCTCCCGCGTGTGGCCCGCGTCCAGCGCCTTGTGGAAGGTCGCGGCCTGCCAGCTCGCCCCGTTCACCCGGCGCCGGCACCGTTCCTCGATCACGCCCAGGTACAGATCGCGGTCGGCCGGCTCGACACCCCACGCGTCCAGCCCGGCCTCGGCGAGCGGCAGCAGTTCGTCCCGTACGAGGCTCACCGCGTCGACCTGCGTGGTGCCGCCGTAGCGACCGCGCCGGGGCCAGGTGAAGCGGGCGTCGATGCCGTCCTTGCAGGCGGCGTCGAAGTTGGCGGCGGCCGCCTCGAACGGCAGCCGGGTCCACACCGGCCGGGGCTCCTCGGCGAGGGCGCGGACGACACCGTAGAAGAACGCGGCGTTGGCGACGACGTCGGTGACGGTGGGCCCGGCCGGCAGGACGCGGTTCTCCACGCGCAGGTGCGGGACGCCGTCGGCGATTCCGTAGACCGGGCGGTTCCAGCGGTAGATCGTGCCGTTGTGCAGGACGAGTTCGGCGAGCGAGGGCGTGCCCCCCTGGTCGAGCACCGCGAGCGGGTCCTCGTCGTCGCAGATCGGCAGGAGGGCCGGGTAGTAGCGGAGGTTCTCCTCGAAGAGGTCGTACGCCGAGGTGACCCAGCGCTCGCCGAACCAGGTGCGCGGCCGGACGCCCTGGGCCTGGAGTTCGGGCGGGCGGGTGTCGGTGGACTGCTGGAACAACGGGGGCCGCGACTCGCGCCACAGCTCGCGGCCGAACAGGAAGGGCGAGTTGGCGCCGACGGCGATCTGCGCGGCGGCGACCGCCTGGGCCGCGTTCCACACATCGGCGAACCGCCCCGGCGTGACCTGGAGGTGCAGTTGCACGGAGGTGCAGGCGGCTTCCGGCGCGATGGACTTCGAGGTGCAGGTGAGGTGCTCCACGCCGTCGATGTCGAGGGTGAACTCCTCACCCCGGGCGGCCACGATCTGGTCGTTGAGGAGGGTGTAGCGGTCGACGTCGGAGAGGTTCGACGACACCAGGTCGTCCCGGTCGAGGGTCGGCAGAATGCCGATCATCACGATTCCGGCGTCGACCTCTCCCGCTTTTCGGTCAGCATATGCCAGTGACGTGCGGAGTTCCTCCCCGAGGCGGTCGAATACCCGGCCACCCAGGCGGTGTGGAGGAATGTTCACTTCCAGGTTGAACATGGCGAGTTCTGTTTGGAAGTCGCGACTCGCGATACGTTCCAGGACTTGCGCATTCAACATTCTCGGCATGCCGTCGGCGCCCGCGAGATTCAATTCGATCTCCAGCCCCATGAGGTTCTTGGGGCGATCGAACCGCTTCTCCGCCAGGAGCCGCTCCAAGCCCGTCAGACACCGACGGAGCTTGTCGCGGTAGCGCTGGCGATCGGACAGGTCGAACCGCCCTGCCACGACCTTCTCCCCCATCGAAGCGTCCCTCCTCGGATGATGCGGGCCTCAAGATCCGGCCGCCGGGGTCACGGTCAGGTGGAGGATGCCCAGCGAAAGCGATCGATAACGTCCCGGAGGGGTCCGCCGACCGCTACGCTGGTCGCGTGTGACCAGTGGCACATTCAATCGGCATGGCGCACAGGACAGGTTTGGGCGTCCGCTCGATGTCCGCGAACTCGTGAAAAACGCCGACGAGAATGGGCCGACCGCTTCGCGGACATTCACCGAGGTCATCACCTCACACCCCCGCCAGGAATCGGGATAATTCTCGCGTATCGCCGACCGAATGTACCCTTGTTCTACTCACCGGAAACGGCTAGGTGAAACCCAGTCTGATCCCGTGTCGTATAAACTCCGCGAACAAGGCAGAAGGTTGGCGCCCACGGTCGATGGGTCCTGCCGTCGAGTCGATGTTCGGCGGACCCCACCCCCCTCTCGCTCATGAGACCCGGCCCTGCCTCTGCCGACCCCTCGTGAGCAGACAGCGCCGTCCGCCCCCGCCCTCGTGCCACCGTGCCTTTGAATGAGAGGCGACCCACCATGCCGCTGCATGTCCCCCCGGCTCCCGCGCCCGCACACCGTTCCGTCCTGACCGCGCTCTCCTCGCCCACCGCGGTCCGGGAAGCCCGAACCCCCTCCCTGCTCCGCGCCCAGGGACCTGTCGCAGCCGAGCTTCCGCTGCCCGTCCACGTACTCGACCGGGTCACGGCCGAGGGGGTGTCGGCCACCCGGCTGGCCGGGTGGCGCTTCCTCATCCGCTCCGGCGAGCGCGCCGTGGCCGCGGCGGAGACCATGCTGACCCCCGACGGCTGGGCCTTCTCCCACTTCTTCGAAGGCCCGTACATCACCTCCACCGAGCGCGCCCTGCGCCAGGCCGAGACGATGCCGCAGCCGTACCAGCCCCGCCTGCTGTCGGTGCCCGGCCTGTACATGCTGACGCTCTGGCTGCACGAGGACTGCACCGCGGACGGTGCCGCCGGCCACCCCGCCGCCACCGATCTGCTCGTCCCGCTGGCACCCGCGCCTCCCGGCATCGCGGCACACCGCCCGCACCGCGTCGCCGAACTCCTCCCGGTACTGACCCACCGTGCGACTCCCACACGCCTGCTCGGCTCACCCGCCTGAAACGCACCGCTTGAAGCGCACTGCCTGAAACGCCTCACCTGAAACGCCTCGCCTGATTCTCCCCGCGTGAAGCCTCCCGCACCCTGTCGCCGAATTCCCGGCGACAGGGTGCGGGCACTTTATCGCTCGTACGAGCGCCTAATAGCTCGTACGAGCCGGAAATGGCCCCCGACCCGACGTGACTAGCCCTATCCGGCCACTGCGAACCACCCGAAGTGACAGTCCAGTTGGGATGAACCGTCCGCGCGGGTGATGCGTCCTGAATCTGTGAGAAGCGGTGCCGCGAAATCCCTGCGGAATGACGCCCGTGGGGCAACACTGGGTTCCGACCACTTATCACGGGGGGGGGCGGCCATGAACGACACTTCTAGCCGCGGAACAGACACGACGACCGACTCAGCCGACTCAGCCACCTCATCCATGACGACAGAGCGAAAGATCCCACCCATGTGCCAGCACCAGACACCGTGCCCGTCAGCCGAATCCGCCGACCGGGAGTCCGCCCGTCTCGTGGCGCACCACCCGGAGCAGGGGTGGAGCCTGCTGTGCAACGGCGTGGTGCTCTTCGAGGACACCGGTGAGCTGCTGCCCGACGGCCGGATCATCGCCCCGCACCGTCCACTGGCCGGCAGCCAGGTGATGACGGCTGCCTGAGGGCCGCCGGGTGGGGTGACGCCCGCCCGCAGAGATGAGGGGCCGGCGCAGGACACCCTGCGACCCGGCCCCGACGCATGTCCGGGGGTCGTCACTCCTCGTCATCACCCGCGACTTCTCCGTCCCCGGCTCGTGCGCCTTCCCACGGCTGCCCGTTTTCCGGAAGACTCCTGGAAGTTTCGCGGTCACCCGTCGACGGAGGTGGGGCAAGTGGCAGCACGTGAGGCCGACGCCGAGGGCAAGGTCACGATCACGGAGATCGCCCGGCAGGCCGGCGTCTCCGTGCCGACCGTGTCCCGGGTCGTCAACGGCCGGTCCGACGTGTCACCCAAGACCCGGGCCCGGGTCGAGGAACTGCTGCGCCGGCACGGCTACCGCAAGCGCCCGGCGGCTCCGGGCACCCGTGCGGCCCTGCTCGACCTGGTCTTCAACGACCTCGACAGTCCCTGGGCCGTGGAGATCCTCCGCGGGGTGGAGGAGGTCGCGCACGCGG
This sequence comes from Streptomyces sp. NPDC008137, assembly GCF_042957035.1. NCBI lineage: Bacteria > Bacillati > Actinomycetota > Actinomycetes > Kitasatosporales > Streptomycetaceae > Streptomyces > Streptomyces sp. NPDC008137. The sequence goes on from NZ_JBIBHN010000018.1 coordinate 151,439, forward strand.
CGGGGGTCGGCACGGTGGTGTCGGCCATCCACGGGCGGTCGGGCGACGCCCGCGAGTGGATGCGCAACCTCCGGGCCCGTGCCTCCGACGGCGTCATCCTCGTCACCTCGGCGCTGGAGCCGACGCTCCACGATGAGCTGCGGATCCTCGGCGTCCCGCTGGTCGTCGTCGACCCGGCGGGCTCCCCCGCCCTGGACGCACCCACGATCGGCGCCGCGAACTGGTCGGGCGGCATGGCCGCCACCGAGCATCTGCTCTCCCTCGGCCACCGCCGGATCGGCCTGATCGCCGGCCCGCCGCGCCTGCTGTGCTCCCGGGCCCGGCTGGACGGCTACCGAGCGGCCCTCGAAGGCGCCGGTGTCGCGACGGACACGTCCCTCGTCGTCCCCGGCGACTTCCGCCCCGAGTCCGGCTTCACCGCCTGCACCACCCTGCTCGACCTGCCAGAGCCGCCGACCGCCGTGTTCGCGGCCAGCGACCAGATGGCACTCGGCGCGATCGAGGCCCTGCGGCGGCGCGGGCTGCGGGTGCCGCAGGACATGAGCGTGGTCGGTTTCGACGACCTTCCGGAAGTCCGCTGGTCGTCTCCCCCACTGACCACGATCCGCCAGCCCCTCGCCGACATGGGCAAACTCGCCGCCCGCACGGCCCTCCGCCTGACCCGCGACGAGCAACCGGACTCGCCCCGGGTGGAGCTGGGGACGGACCTGGTGGTGCGGGCGAGTACGGCTCCTCCGGCCGGGAGGGGCTGACGGCCCCGCGCCGCCTACCTCCCCCCGAGCGCCTCACGCAGCGCGAAGTACGCCGGCTTCGGCCTGAGCTGCTCGTCCCACGGAAGGGCCGCGCCCTGGCCCGGGAAGAACGCGGGGATCCACGAGTACTTGTCCGTGTAGTCCCAGAGGGTGACTCCGACGCACCGGCGTACCGCCAGGCACGCCTCGGTCAGGTCCCGGTACCACTCCGCCTGCTGGGCCAGCTTCTCCTCCGTCGCGGGCAGAATCATCCGTACGTCGACCTCGGTGAGCGAGGTGTCGAGGCCCAGCCGGGAGAAGCGCCGGAGGTTGTCCTCCAGAGTGGTGGGATAGCCGTACTGGAGGGCGAGGTGGGCCTGGAGGCCGATGCCGTGCAGGGGGACGCCCTCGGCCTTCAGCTCCTTGGCCAGCTTGTAGTACGCGTCGCTCTTCGGGCCGATCCCCTCGATGTTGTAGTCGTTGAGGTACAGCTTCACGCGCGGATCGGCCTGGTGCGCCCAGCGCAGCGCGTCGGCGATGTACCCGGGCCCGAGCGTCTTGTAGAAGACCGACTCCCGGTACGTACCGTCCTCGTTGAACGCCTCGTTGACGACGTCCCAGGCGAACACCTTGCCCCGGTAGTGCCGGACCTCCGCCTGCACATGCTTCTTCAGCACGGCCCTCAGCTCCGGCGCCGTCCATTCCCGCCCCGTGAGCCACCCGGGCAACTGGCTGTGCCAGACCAGGGTGTGGCCGCGCACCTTCTGCCGGTTGGCACGGGCGAGGTTCACGATCTCGTCGCCCTTGGAGAAGTCGAACACGCCCTGCTGCGGCTCGGTCGCGTACCACTTCATGCCGTTGCCGGGCGTGATCTGGTCGAACTCGCTGCCGAGCAGCGCCTTGTACGGCGCGTCGACGAGCTCGGGATTGTCGGTCGCGCTCCCGAAGTAGCGGCCGTGGCGCTGGGCGAGGTCCGCGAGGGTGGGTTCCTTGCCGTGCTCCTCGCCGGCCTGTGCCGCCGGGCCGGCGGCGACGCCTCCGGCCACCAGCACGGCGGCCAGCGCCCCGGCGAGTCTGAGCCGTATGGCGGTCCTGCGCATGGTCGACTCCTCACGATTCGCGATCCGTTCGGATCGGATCAGGTGGGTGGGTGAGCCGTACGTCCGCGGCGCGTCAGCCTTTCGTGGCGCCCGCGGTGAGGCCGCCGACGAGCTGACGCTCGGCGACCGAGTAGAAGGCCAGGGCCGGGACCATCGCCAGCACCAGATAGGCGAAGACCTTGGCGTACTCCGCGGAGTACTGCCCCTGGAACTGCTGCACTCCGATCGGCAGCGTCCACCACTGCGCGTCGGTGAACACCAGCAGCGGCAGGAAGAAGTTGTTCCAGCTGGTGACGACGGCCAGCACCGAGACCGTGCCGAGCGCGGGCCGCGCCATGGGCAGCAGTACCCGCCAGAAGAAGCCGAACGAGCTGCACCCGTCGAGCGTGGCCGCCTCCTCCAGCTCACCGGGGATCTGCCGGAAGAAGCCCCGCAGGATGATGATGGTCATCGGCAGCCCGAAGGCCGCCTGCGGGAGGATCACGCCGAGCGGGTTGTCCAGCAGTCCGAGGGAGCGCAGCAGCAGGAACAGCGGCAGGGCCGCCACCGCGAACGGGAACATCAGCCCCATCGTGAAGAGCGTGAACAGCGCCTCCCGGCCGCGGAAGGCGAACCGCGCGAAGGAGAAGGCCGACAGGGCCGAGACCGCGACGACCAGGACGGTCGTGCCGACCGCGATCAGCGTGCTGTTGGCGATGAGCCGCCAGAAGTCACCCGAACCGAGGATCTGCGTGTAGTTGGAGGTCACCCACGACTCGGGCATACCGACCGGGTTGCGGGACAGCTCGTCGGTGGACTTGAAGCCGGAGAGCGCGGCGTAGACCAGGGGGACGGCCATGACCGCGCCGACGGCGACCAGGACGAGGTGCAGCGGAAGGTTCCGGCCGCTCTTCTGACGGGATGTCATTTTCCGTCCCCCCGCATGGTCGTGGTGGCCCCTTCCAGATCGCGCCGGAGCACGAACCGCTGGTAGGCGAGGGCGAAGACGAGGCTGATGCCGAACATGACCACGCTGATCGCGCTGGCGTAGCCGACCTGGTACCGCTTGAAGCCGTACTGGAACATGGTCACGGCCATGGTCTCGGAGTGGTGGTCGGGACCGCCCGCGGTGGTCACCCACACCAGGTCGAAGAGCTGGATGGACCCGATGACCGACAGGAAGACGCTGATGCGCAGAGTGGGCGCGAGCAGCGGCAGCGTCACGTTGCGGAAGCGCTGCCAGGGACCGGCCCCGTCGATGAGCGCCGCCTCGGTCAGCTCCCTGGGGACGGCCTGGAGTCCGGCCAGGTACAGCATCATGTGGAAGCCGAAGTACTTCCAGGTCATGACCAGGAACAGGGTCGCCATGACCATGGACGGGTCGGCGAACCACTCCCCGCCGACCCCCTCCAGCCCGATCCTGCCGAGGAGCTGGTCGGCGAAGCCGTCGTCCGGGGCGAAGATCATGCCGAACAGGATTCCGGTGATCGCCTCGGACAGGACGTACGGCGCGAAGAACAGCATCCGGTACACCGCCCGGCCGCGCATGCGCTGGTTGAGCAGGACGGCCATGGCGAGCGCGAACGGCAGCTGAAGGACGAGCGACAGCACCACGAGAACCAGACAGCGCCACAGGTCGCCCAGGAAAACCTCGTCCTGGAAGAGCCGGGTGAAGTTCTCGCCGCCGACGTAGTCGGAGGGCATGCCGAAGCCGCCCCAGCGGAAGAACGCGGCGTACAGGGCGAAGAGCATCGGCAGCAGCACGAGCCCCATGAACAGCACCAGGGCGGGCAGCTGGAAGCCGGTCGCGGTCAGCCAGTTCAGCGCGCGTCGCCTGGCCCGGCTCCGGGGCCGGTCCGCGGCCGGTGGCGGAGGGCCGGCGTCGGGGCCGGTCCGTCGGTCCGGCAGGAACGTGGAGGTCATCGCCGGCTACTGCTCTTCCTTCGCGGTCCTGGTGATCGACTGGGCGACCTGACCGGGGGACTTGGAACCCGCGATGAGTGCGGCGACGCTGTCGTTGACCTCCTGGCCGACGGCGGGCGCGTAGGCCTGGTCGAGGTAGAGCTGGAAGCCGGTGGCCTTCTTCAGCTGCTCCTGTACGGCCTTGATGTTGGGGTCGGCGATGGCGCTCTCGGCCGCCGGGACCACGGGGAGGACACCGGTCTTCTTGACCAGTTCCAGGTCGGTGGCCTCGGAGGCGAAGAACTTCAGGAAGTCGACGGCCGCCTGCGGGGCGCCCCTGCGCACGGCGTGCCCGCCGCCTCCGCCGAACACCTCGGTGCGGGCGCCCTTGCCGCCCTCGACCGCGGGGAACGGGAAGAAGCCGAGGTCCTTGCCGAGCCCCTTGCCCGCGTCGGCCTGCACCACGGGGGCCCACTGGCCCATCAGCTCCATGGCGGCCTTGCCGTTGCCGACGGTGGCGGCCTGGCCGGTGGGCGAGGAGTAGGCGGCGCCGAGATAGCCCTTCTGGAACGGCCGCAGGCTGACGAGTTCGTCGAGGTGCCCGCCCGCCTCGACGAAGGGGGCGCCGGTGAAGTCCTTGGCGTCGTAGGCCTTCTGCAGCGCGTCGGCGCCGGCGGTGCGCATCGCGAGGTAGGCCCAGTAGTACATGCCGGGCCACTTCTCCTTGCCGGCCAGGGCGAGCGGCGTGACCTCGGCGGACTTCAGCTTCCGCACGGCGTCGAGGAAGCCGCTCCACGTGGTCGGGGGCGCACTGATGCCGGCCTTCTCGAAGAGCGCCCTGTTGTACCAGAAGCCGATCATGCCGATGTCGAACGGGATGCCGTAGACCCGCTCGTCGAGCAGGTACGGCTCCCTGGCGACCGGGAGCAGGGCGTCGCCCCACGGCTTGGTGCTGTCCGTGAGGTCCTCGACGAGTCCGGCGTCGACCTGCTGCTTCAGGACTCCGCCGCCCCAGGTGTGGAAGACGTCGGGCAGCTTCCCTGAGGAGGTCAGGGCCGTCATCTTCGACTTGTAGGCGTCGTTCTCCAGCTGAACGATCTTTATCTTGACCTTGGGGTTCTGCGCCTCGAACTTGCGGGCGAGCGCGGCCCAGACGCTCTTGGTCGGCTCGGTGGTGGAGATGTTCCACCATTCGATCGTGGTCGTCCCGGACGACCCTCCGTCCGAGTCTCCGCCGCATGCGGTCAGTGCCGTCATCCCCAGACCGGCCGCGGCGGAGGCCGCCAGGAAGCCGCGGCGGGACAGTGCCGGGTCGCCCATCATGCTCCTCGAAAGTTTCGGATGAACTTCAGAAAGATGCGTCGTTGCCGCACCCTAGAGACAGCCCCCAAAGGGTGACAACCCCTCGTGCACGGTGAATCACTCCGCAAGACGAGCGCATGAGGCGGGGACGAAACATTCGAGCTACCTAACGAACCTTACGGAGTTCATCCGACCGGCGATCACACAGGGTGTTCAGCTGCGGGCCCGCCTCGGACACCCGCCGTCGCACGGATGGACCGCTCGACAGCCGTCCCACCCGCCCTCAGCTCACGTTTCACACCCCTGGCACCCCGGCTGGAGGCGTCCGAAGCCGAGTCTTAACGGAAGCTTGACGCGCTCAGCCCGCTCATCCACGGGCCACGACGTCACGCTCCGCTTACGCTGAGCGGGCCGTCCAGTGATGGCCGGAAATACCCTGCGCCGCCTCTCGGGAGCACCCTGCATGGCCACCACTGAGCATCTGCCGGCGAGCCGTACGGAGCCCACCCCACCCAGTCGCCTGCGTGCCTGGATGCTGGAGGGCCTGTCCGACATGGGCAAGGGCGGCGGCCACACCGGACCCCACGCCGAACCGGAGCCCCCGCACAAGGGCCAGCCCTGGTGGCGGGTCATGTGTCTGACCGGCGTCGACTACTTCTCCACCCTCGGCTACCAGCCGGGCATCGCGGCCCTCGCCGCCGGACTGCTCTCCCCGGTCGCGACGATCGTGCTGGTGATCGTCACGCTGGCGGGGGCCCTGCCGGTCTACCGCCGGGTGGCCGAGGAGAGCCCCCACGGCGAGGGCTCGATCGCGATGCTGGAGCGGCTGCTCTCCTTCTGGCAGGGCAAGCTGTTCGTGCTGACCCTGCTGGGCTTCGCCGCCACCGACTTCCTGATCACCATCACCCTGTCGGCCGCCGACGCCTCCACCCACCTGGTGGAGAACCCGCACCTGAACAGCGCCCTGCACGACAAGCAGTTGCTCATCACCCTGATCCTGGTCGCGCTGCTCGGCGCGGTGTTCCTCAAGGGCTTCCTGGAGGCCATCGGGGTCGCGGTCGCCCTGGTGGGCGCCTACCTCGCGCTGAACGCGGTCGTGGTGGTCGTCGGCCTCTACCACGTGGCCACCGCCGGGCACGTGGTCACCGACTGGTCCAGCGCCCTCACCACCCAGCACAGCAACATATTCGTCATGATCGGCGTCGCCCTGCTCGTCTTCCCGAAGCTGGCCCTCGGCCTGTCCGGGTTCGAGACCGGCGTCGCCGTGATGCCGCACGTCAAGGGCGACGAAGGCGACACGGAAGAGCACCCGAAGGGTCGCATCCGGGACACGAAGAAGCTGCTCACCACGGCCGCTCTCATCATGAGCGTCTTCCTGATCACCACCAGCTTCATCACCACACTCCTCATCCCCGAGAAGGAGTTCGAGCCGGGCGGTCAGGCCAACGGACGCGCACTGGCCTATCTGGCCCACGATTACCTGGGCAACGCCTTCGGCACCGTCTACGACGTCTCGACGATCGCCATCCTGTGGTTCGCCGGGGCCTCCGCGATGGCCGGCCTGCTCAACCTGATGCCGCGCTACCTCCCCCGCTACGGGATGGCCCCGCACTGGGCCCGCGCCGTGCGCCCGATGGTCATCGTCTTCACCCTGATCGCCTTCCTGGTCACCTGGATCTTCGACGCCGATGTCGACGCGCAGGGCGGCGCCTACGCCACCGGTGTACTGGTCCTCATCAGCTCCGCCGCGATCGCGGTGACCATCGCCGCCCGCAAGGCCCGGCAGCGGAACTGGACCATCGGCTTCGCGGTCATCTCAGCGGTGTTCCTCTACACGACCGTGCTCAACGTCATCGAGCGCCCGGACGGCGTGAAGATCGGTGCCTGCTTCATCGCCGGGATCATCCTGGTCTCCCTGCTGTCGCGGCTGGCCCGGGCGTTCGAGCTGCGCGTGACCAGCGTGTCGCTGGACAGCATGGCGGAACGTTTCGTCCGTGACATGGCCAGCCGCAGGATGCGGTTCATCGCCAACGAGCCCGACCGGCGCGACATCGCGGAGTACCGGGACAAGATCGAACAGATCCGGCAGGACAACGACGTGCCCGGGCAGGAGGATTTCGTCTTCGTCGAGGTGACGGTCACGGACCCGTCGGAGTTCGAGGCCGGCCTGACCGTACGCGGCGAGGTGCTGCACGGCCGCTACCGCGTGCTGACCCTGGAGTCCTCCTCCGTCCCCAACGCGCTGGCCGCCCTGCTGCTGCACGCCCGCGACCTGACCGGCTGCACGCCGCACATCTACTTCGAGTGGACCGAGGGCGGACCCTTCACCAACCTCCTGCGGTTCTTCCTGTTCGGCCAGGGCGAGGTCGCCCCGGTGACCCGCGAGATCCTCCGCGAGGCGGAACGCGACCGGAGGCGGCGGCCGCGGGTGCACGTCGGCTGACCGGCCGACAGGCGCGTCGGCTCCAGCTCCCGGCCGGGTCACCGGCTTCAGGGCACCGCCGCCCGTCTCCAGGTCGACGTGCAGGGTGTCCTGGGTGATCACCGCTTCGGTGAAGTCGAGCGTCACCTCACCGAACGACGAGCGGATCTCCAGGCGCCGAGGCACCACCCAGGCGTAGCGCGCCGGGTCGAGGCCCCCTGCTGCTCGATCCGGACGAGCTCTTCGCCCACGACGGGGCACCCGCCCACGACCTCGGGCGATCCCCCGGTTCGCGAGAACTCTCCCGCCCCCTTTCGTGACCGGCATGCAGTCCTACACGATCGGCCCGGCAGCACGACTGCTCGGCGTGAGCCCGGGCACCGCCCGGCGCTGGGCGGACGCGGGCCGCGTCACCACCCACCGCGACGAGGCCGGTCGACGGCTCGTCGACGGACGGGACCTGCCGCCTTCTCGGTCGAACTCGCCGGGTCCGGCACCGCCGAAAGGGACGCCCCCTATACCTCGGCCCGCAACAACTGGGCCTGGAGGTGGGCATGGAGGCGACGGCCCGCGTGAAATCGACGAACGTCCACATCGACCACGTCTGATCCCCCTACGAACGCACATCACACCCGTCAGTCCGGTCACCGCCGCCCCTCCCTGGCGACGTCATCGCACTGCTCGCCCCCAAACGGCGCGGGCAAGACCACCGCCCTGCGCGCGCTCGCGGACCTCGCGCCGCTCACGTCGGGCCGTCCGGCACTGGACGGCACGCGGCTGGACCGTCCCCCGCCCGAGTCCCGTCCGGTGGGCGTCGTCTTCCAGGACAGACACACGGCGACCAGATTCGCGCCGACCTCACCACGGTCTCCGCGTCCGAACTCGATCTGCACCCCGGATCACCGTGGAGGGCAGCGAACTGGCGGCGGCGATCACCAAGGACGCCGCAGAGGACCTCCGCCCGTCGCCCGGAACCCAGGTCGTCGCCCTGATCAAGTCGACCGAGGTGTCACTCGCCCCCGCACGACGGAGAGCCCCCGCACGACGGAGGGGCCCCGCGTGGCGGAGCCCCTCCCTCTGACCTGCCGGTCGATCAGTCCTCGTACGCGTCCAGCGGCGGGCAGGAGCAGACCAGGTTCCGGTCACCGAAGGCCTGGTCGATGCGCCGCACCGGCGGCCAGTACTTGTCGGAGGCCGCGACTCCGGCCGGGAAGACGGCCTCCTCACGGCTGTAGGCGTGCTCCCACTCCCCGGCGAGCGCGCCGGCGGTGTGCGGGGCGCCCCGCAGCGGGTTGTCGTCCGCGGGCCACTCACCGGAGCCGACCTTCTCGATCTCCGCGCGGATGGCGATCATCGCCTCGCAGAACCGGTCCAGCTCGGCCAGGTCCTCCGACTCGGTCGGCTCGATCATCAGCGTCCCGGCCACCGGGAACGACATCGTCGGCGCGTGGAAGCCGTAGTCGATCAGCCGCTTGGCCACGTCGTCGACGCTCACGCCGGTCGCCTTGGTCAGCGGCCGCAGGTCGATGATGCACTCGTGCGCGACGAGCCCGCCCGGGCCGGTGTAGAGCACCGGGTAGTGCGGCTCAAGCCGCTTGGCGATGTAGTTGGCGCTGAGCACCGCCACCTGCGTGGCCCGCTTCAGCCCCTCGCCGCCCATCAGCCGGACGTACGCCCACGAGATCGGCAGGATGCCGGCCGAGCCCCACGGCGCCGCGGAGATGGGGCCGACCCCGGTCTCCGGGCCCGCCTCGGGCTGCAGCGGATGGTTCGGCAGATACGGCGCGAGGTGCTCGCGCACCGCCACCGGACCTACGCCGGGCCCGCCACCGCCGTGCGGGATGCAGAAGGTCTTGTGCAGGTTCAGATGCGACACGTCCCCGCCGAAGTGCCCCGGCTTGGCGAGCCCCACGAGCGCGTTGAGGTTGGCCCCGTCGACGTAGACCTGCCCGCCCGCCTCGTGCACCTGCGCGCAGATCTCGGAGACGTGCTCCTCGAACACGCCGTGCGTGGACGGGTAGGTGATCATCAGCACGGCCAGCTCGTCACGGTGCTGCTCGATCTTCGCCCGCAGGTCCTCGACGTCGATCTCGCCGTCCTCGGCGGTCCTGACGACGACGACCTTCATACCCGCCATCACCGCGCTCGCGGCGTTGGTGCCGTGCGCGGACGAGGGGATCAGGCACACGGTCCGCTGCTCGTCCCCGTTGGCCCGGTGGTACCCACGGACAGCGAGCAGACCGGCGAGCTCACCCTGCGACCCGGCGTTCGGCTGGAGGGACACCTTGTCGTACCCGGTGACCTCGGCGAGGCGTTCCTCCAGCTCGTGGATGAGCGTGAGGTAGCCCTCCGCCTGCGCCGCGGGCGCGAAGGGGTGCAGCTGCCCGAACTCGGGCCAGGTGACCGGCTCCATCTCCGTGGTCGCGTTGAGCTTCATGGTGCAGGAGCCCAGCGGGATCATGCCGCGGTCGAGCGCATAGTCACGGTCGGCCAGCCGGCGCAGGTAGCGCAGCATGGCGGTCTCGGAGCGGTACTGGTGGAAGACCGGGTGGGTCATGTACTCGTCGGACCTCAGCAGGGCACCCGGAAGCCCGTCCTCCGTGGCGGCGTCCAGCGCCTCGACGACGCCCTCGACCCCGAACGCGGCCCAGACGGCACGCAGCTGGGCCCGCGTCGTGGTCTCGTCGCAGGAGATCGAGACGTGGTCGGCGTCGACGAGACGGAGGTTGACCCCGTTCCGCTCCGCGGCGGCCACGACCTCGGCGGCCCGGCCCTCGACGCGCGCGGTCAGGGTGTCGAAGTAGGCCCCGTGCACGACCTCGACACCACCGTTCACGAGCCCGGCGGCGAGGACCGTGGCATACCGGTGGGTGCGCCGCGCGATGCTCTTCAGGCCCTCCGGCCCGTGGTAGACGGCGTACATACCGGCCATCACGGCGAGCAGCACCTGAGCCGTACAGATGTTACTGGTGGCCTTCTCACGACGGATGTGCTGCTCACGCGTCTGCAGCGCCAGCCGGTAGGCCTTGTTCCCGTCGGCGTCCACGGACACGCCGACGAGCCGCCCGGGCAGGCTGCGCGCCATCTTCTCCCCGACGGCCATGTAACCGGCGTGCGGTCCGCCGAAGCCCATCGGCACGCCGAACCGCTGCGTCGTCCCGACCGCGATGTCCGCGCCGAGCTCACCGGGCGACTTCAGCAGGGTGAGCGCGAGCAGATCGGCGGCGACGGTGACCAGTGCCCCGAGTCCGTGCGCCTGGTCGATGACCGGCTTGATGTCCCGTACGGCTCCGGAGGCGCCCGGGTACTGGATCAGCACGCCGTTGATCTCGCGCTCGGCGACCTCGGCGGGGATGCCGTCACTCAGGTCGGCGACGACGACCTCGACTCCGGTCGGCTCGGCCCGGGTCTCGATCACGGCGATGGTCTGCGGCAGCGCGTCCGCGTCGACCAGGAACAGGCCCTTCTTGTTCTTGCCCAGCCGCCGCGACAGCGCCATGGCCTCGGCCGCCGCGGTGCCCTCGTCGAGCAGGGAGGCGCCGGAGGTCGGCAGTCCGGTCAGGTCGGCGACCATGGTCTGGAAGTTGAGCAGCGCCTCGAGCCGGCCCTGCGAGATCTCCGGCTGGTACGGCGTGTAGGCCGTGTACCAGGACGGGTTCTCCATGACGTTGCGCATGACGACCGGCGGCGTGAACGTGCCGTAGTAGCCGAGCCCGATCATGGAGCCGAGGACCTGGTTCCGGTCGGCGAGGGAGCGCAGCTCGGCGATCACCTCGGCCTCGCTGCGTGCGCCCGGCAGGTCCAGCGCCTCGGCGCTCTTGATCACGGCCGGGACGGCGGCGACCGTGAGCTCGTCCAGCGAGCCGTAGCCGACGTGCGCGAGCATCTTGGCGCACGCCTCGTGGTCGGGGCCGATGTGGCGCTGCTCGAAGGGGACTGCCTCTTCGAGTTCGGAGAGCGGAATGCGATGGGCGGTCATATGCGGAGGCCTCCTGGTCTGACACGACCTTCGAGGGGCACCACGACACGGGTACCCGGACGGCCTCCCCCTCTGTCATGTCAACCTGAGAGCTTCACCGGATCGCCCGAAGGCCTCCGGCTTTCACCGTCGGTGAGGGCGGAAGCCGTGACATCCGCCCTGCTTTCCAGAGTGACCTCGTCCGTGCGGTACGTGGGCCTGAGAGATTCCGGGGAGGATTTGCTCCTTCGGCGCCTCCGATGGTGTCTGGAGGACTCTCCCGCACGGGGTCAGCAGCCGTTGTCAGCCTACCAGCGCGGTCAACGCACGAACCTTCGAGTGGCCGCCTCCTCGATTGTGCCGTTTTGTAGTGGTTACGGATGAGTTGCGACCATGTGGAGGGCCCGTGCGAACCGATATCGATCCGCGCAACCTGATCGGCCGCAAGGCGTTCGACCGCAACGGGACCAGGATCGGCACGATCGACGAGGTCTACCTCGACGACGCCACCGGCGTCCCGGAGTGGGCGGCCATACGGACCGGCCTGTTCAGCCGGGACGCGTTCGTCCCCCTCGAACCCAGCGAGCTGATCGACGGCGCCCTCCACGTGCCCTTCGACCGCGCCCTGATCAAGGACGCCCCCGACTTCGGCGTGGGCCGCCACCTCTCCCCGGAGCAGGAACTCCAGCTCTACCACCACTACGGCCTAGACGTCGCCGCCCCTCCCCCGCTTCAGGACCACCAGTTCGGCAAGCTGGCGGGCACGGACGAGACGGCCTGAAGCCCCGGCAAACCTTCTAAGGAGCTGCGGAGCGCAGCCCCACACCCCCGGAGTCACCATCCGGCCCATCGCCCCCCTCAGACTCTCGTAACACCAAAGGCAGCGGATCCGCCGGCTCCAGCTCCGGATCGTCGACCCGGAAGGTCCGCACCCGCCCGGGCTCCGAGTCGGGCGTCTCGAACCGTACGGTGACCCGCCCCAGGCCACTGCCCTGCACCCACCCGTGCCCGAATCCGGCGTGCCGCACATCGTGCCCGGCGGGCCAACGCCGCTCGGCCGGCGCGGGCTGCACCTCCACTGGCGCAGCCGCGTGTTCCTCGACCGGGCCCTCCGCGACCGCCCGCTCCCCGGCCGCCTGCGCGAACAGGTCCTCCTGCGTGTAGTCGGCGAGCCCGCTCACCCCCACGCCGAGCAGCCGCACCCCGCCCGTCGTGTCGACCGAGTCCAGCAGTCTGGCCGCCGCCTCACGGATCACCCCGGGATCGTCCGTCGGCCCGCGCAGCGTCTCGGACCGGGTGCGTGTCGAGAAGTCGTACCGCCGCACCTTCAGCACGATGGTCCGCCCGGACAGCCCGGCCCCGCGCAGCCGCCGCACACAGCGGTCGGCGAGCCGCTGCACCTCCAGCCCGACCCGAAGCCGGTCGTGGATGTCCACGTCGTAGGTGTCCTCGACCGACACAGACTTCGCTTCCCGCTCCGCCACCACGGGCCGGTCGTCCCGGGCAAGAGCCATGGCGTAGAGCCCGTGCCCGTGCGCCTTCCCCAGCAGCCGGACCAGTTCGTCCTCACCGGCCTCGGCAATCTCCTCGACCGTGGTGATCCCGGCCCGCCGAAGGTGGTCGCCGGTGGCCGGTCCGACTCCCGGCAGGGTCCGCACCGACATCGGCCCCAGCATGGCCCGCTCCGTCCCCGGCTCGATCATCACCAGCCCGTCGGGCTTGGCCTGCTCCGAGGCGATCTTCGCGAGCATCTTGGACGCGGCCAGCCCCACCGAGCCCGTGAGCCCTGTGACGGCTCGGATGTCCGCACGCAGCTTCACCCCGGCCAGCCGCGCCGACCGCTCGTCCCAGGCCGCCCCACCGGCCTCCAGGTCCACGAACGCCTCGTCCAGGCTCAGCGGCTCCACCAGCGGAGACAGCGCCCGCAGCAGCTCCATCACCCGCTCGCTGATCGCCCGGTAGAACCCGAACCGCGGCGCGAGATACGCGGCGTTGGGCGCGAGCCGCCGGGCCTGCGCCATGGGCAACGCCGAGTGCACCCCGAAGACCCTGGCCTCGTACGAGGCGGTCGCGACCACACCCCGCGGCCCCAGCCCGCCCACGACCACGGCCTTCCCGCGCAGGCTCGGCTTGGACGCCTGCTCCACCGAGGCGAAGAAGGCATCCATGTCGAGATGCAGGATCGTGGGCGCGGTTCTCACAAGTCCGATGCTGCCCTACGCCACTGACAACGCCGTGCCGAACCGTCCCGAAAGGTCAGACGGCCCGGTTCCGCCGCCGCGCAAGCTCGTCCGCCGGGTTGGGCCCGACGAGGGTCTCACCGGTGTCGATCCGCTCCCCGTGCAGCTGGGACAGCGCGCTCTCGACGTCCCGCCACACCACACCCACGGCGATCCCGAAGACGCCCTGGCCCCCTTGGAGCAAGGCATGGACCTCATCCGGCGAGGTGCACTCATAGACCGTCGCACCGTCGCTCATCAGCGTCATCCGCTCCAGGTCGCGGAAACCGCGCTCCCGGAGGTGCTGGACCGCCGTGCGGATGTTCTGCAGCGACACGCCGGTGTCGAGGAACCGCTTGACGATCTTCAGGACGACGACGTCCCGGAAGCTGTACAGCCGCTGAGTCCCGGACCCGTGGGCGGGGCGCACACTCGGCTCGACGAGACCGGTGCGGGCCCAGTAGTCCAGCTGCCGGTAGGTGATACCGGCGGCCGCGCAGGCCGTGGGGCCGCGATAGCCGATCTGCTCGGACGCCATGGACGTCGTCCCTCCGCTGCTCGGCACCGCCGACGGTCGCTGCGGAGCGAGATCGGCCGCACCATCGGGCTGGGGACAGCCTCCGCCCGAGAGGAGCCGAGAGCCGGGGGGAGCGTACGGACCGCTCGCCCTGAGACTGCGCTCGGGGCCGCCCCCAGCCGTACCGTCGCCGCTGCTTCTCACGCCGACCTCCGTCCTTGACCTGCCTTCTCGACGGTAGGCAGTCACCCGGGGTGCGTCAACGATCGCCACACTCGCCACGCCGAGTGATAATCACCCTAAGAGTGGTTTCCCGTGCCCCACCGCGGGGAAAGGCTAGCCGAATGCCTTCGGCGCGGGCCGTGTGACGCTCTCACTCGCCACGGGCACATGCGGGCAATTCACCCGTCCCGTATACGGCGGCGGCCCTGCCGCTGACTCATAGTCCGCCGGGCCGCCCAGGTGTCTCACGACCGCTTCCGCTCCCCGTCAGGCCGGCATTCACCGGCCCCCCGGGGGCTCACTGGCTGCTGCTCCCGAAGTCCTCCGGGGAGATCTGGTCGAGGAACTCGCGGAACTTCTCCACCTCGTCCTCCTGCTCGTCCGGGATCGCGATACCGGCGTCGTCGAGCACCGTGTCACTCCCGTAGATCGGCGTCCCGGTGCGCAGGGCCAGCGCTATGGCGTCGGACGGGCGGGCGCTCACCTCGACGCCGCTGGCGAAGACCAGCTCCGCGTAGAAGACGCCCTCACGCAGGTCCGTGATACGCACTTCCGTGAGCTCCTGGCCGACGGCCTCCAGCACGTCCTTGAACAGGTCGTGGGTCAGCGGCCGCGCGGGAGCCATGCCCTGCTGGGCGAAGGCGATCGCCGTCGCCTCACCCGGCCCGATCCAGATGGGAAGGTAACGGTCGCCTCCCACTTCACGCAGCAGCACGATCGGTTGGTTGGAGGGCATTTCGACCCGGACACCTACGACATCGAGCTCGTTCACACAGCAACCCTAGGCCGTGCTCGGGACGTTTGGGTAGTCGGGCCGGGATCAGGCGCCTGATCCGGCCCCCACACGTCCGGCCGCCTCACGGCAACCGCACCCCGAGCGCCGTCTGCACCAGCGCGGCGTGCAGCTTCACCGTGAGCCCCGCCAGCTCCTTGGTGCGGTCCTCCGCATGAGCCCTGGTCTGCGGGTTCCGGTGTCGCTTCAGCGGGGCCACCACCTGGTCCACGAGCCCGGCCTCGCGGTCGGCGGCGGCCTTCATCACCCGCAGATGCCGCGGCTCGATCCCGAACCGCCCCAGCTCGGCGACGAGCGCCGCCACCGTGACCGCCTCCGCCTCGTACGCCCCGTCCTCCAGTGGAGTGACCAGCCCGTACGACTCCCACTCCGTGAGCTCCTCCTCGTCCACCCCGGCGGCCGCGAGCAGCTCCGCACGCCCGACTCTGGCAGCCGTGGGCGGCCCCTCGTAGGCCTCGGGCGCGGTATCGCCGTCACGCTGACGGCCCACGGTCGGCAGCGGAACGGCCTCACCGCGCTCCATGGCCTCCAGGTGCTCGCGAATCACCTTCAGGGGCAGATAGTGGTCCCGCTGCATCCTCAGGACGTGCCCCAGGCGCTCGACGTCACGGGCGCTGAACTTGCGATACCCCGAGGGGGTCCGCTGTGGCTCGATGAGCCCCTCCGACTCCAGGAAGCGGATCTTGGAGATGGTGACTTCGGGGAACTCGTCGCGCAGCGCGTTCAGCACTGTGCCGATGCTCATCAGCCCACTGTCCGTGGCGGCGGCGCCGTGCCCGGCACCGCCGCTCGGTGTATGAAGCATGGACCTTCCCTGACGGACGGACCTTCGCTGGGGTGTCCCGGAAACAGTCCCGGGTCAGTAGCCCCGCTGGCTGGCGTAGAAGACCAGCCGGTACTTGCCGATCTGCACCTCGTCACCGTTGCTCACGGCGACCTGGTCGATCCGCTCGCGGTTCACATACGTGCCGTTCAGGCTGCCCACGTCGGCCACCGTGAACGAGCCGTCCTGAGCGCGACGGAACTCCACGTGCCGCCGGGAGACCGTCACGTCGTCCAGGAAGATGTCGCTCTGCGGATGACGGCCGGCCGTGGTCAGATCGCCGTCCAGCAGGAAGCGGCTGCCCGAGTTCGGCCCACGGCGCACGACCAGGAGCGCGGAACCCAGCGGCAGCGCGTCCACGGCCGCCTGCGCCTCGGGAGACAGCGTCGGCGTGGGCGTCTGACCGGTGGCCTCGGCGTCGTAGGCCTCGAGTCCGGAGATGGAGATCGTGGAGGTCGTCTCGGACGGACGCTCGGGCGTCGCGCCCGGTCGCAGCGGCGCGCCACAGTTGGAGCAGAAGCGGCTGTTCTCCGCGTTGCGGTTGCCGCACCTCGTACACACCAGGGCCGACATGGGATCCTCCTGCCGCGGCTGCCCACCCGGAGCATTGGACGCATACGGGTCGGAAAACCCTCCACCCGCACTTGAGGGTTGCCCGAAACCTATGCCGCCGGGCTGCGCAGGGTCAACCGACGGCGCGCCCTGACCTCCGGAAACGTCGCCGCCCGGACCGCCGACCTGGTCCCGGAACAGCGGTCGCTGGCCCTCCGCGTCAGGCTGTGCGCGATGACGGGCGGTCGCATTGTCGCTGCCCTCTCGCGGGCTCTTGCCGAACAACTTCGCAAACAACTTCACGGGCGATTCCCCTTGACCGAAACAGACCCGCCCGTGGGGCAGGACGAACCCTGACTGAACACTCTGGCCGACCCGGACATCCTGACAACGTCCGTCTGCACCAGACAGTTTCCACCACGCACCACCCATTCGGTGCGCCGACCCCCCGCAACCTCATGCCCTCGCCGGACGCCGCCCATGCACCGCCGGTTCACTGGGAGGACGACCGAGCGTAGTCAGGCCGCTTCGCTGCTCGCAAGGCGTCCACAACGATCTTGGTCGACCGCTCCACGGTGACGATGGCCTGTTCCTTCTCGAGAGTCTGCACCACACCTCCGGGGATGTTGAGCGCCGGCTCAAGGTCCTGCGACTTGCCGATGACCTTGAAACGATAGGGAGTGTTGATCTTGTTCCCGTCGACGCTCACACCCTTGCCGGAATCCGTGAGATACGTACCGGCGACGACCCGTACGCCGTTCACCTGGATCGCCTCGGCACCCGCCGCACGCAGTTCCTGGACCGCGTCGAGCAGCATGTCCGACTCGACCGTCCCCTTCGTGTCCTCGATGGTCATGGTGATGCCGGGCCCCTGCGCGGCCACCGTGCCCGCCAGGATGCCGAGTTGCCGCTCCTTCTCGACCGTCTGCTTCCGGGCCTCCTCGGCCTGGTCCGAGCTGTTCTCCAGCTCGTCGCGCTGCTTCTCGAGACCCTGCTTCTCGTCCTCAAGACGCTGGGTACGGTCATCCAGTTCATCGAGGATGCGGACAAGATCTTCCTGACGCGCCCCGCGCAGGGCGCTGTCACTGTCACTGTTCGAGGCCACCTGCACGGCCAGCCCGAAGCCCAGGCCGAACAGCAGCAGCGCGACGATGAGTTGGGCCCGGCTGACCCTCGGCGGCCACAGCCCCTGCACCAGCCGCTGCCGACCGGTCAGCCGCGGCTCGGGCGCCACCTCCGGCTCCGGCTCCGGAGCGGGCGCCGGCTCAGGGACCGGCTCAGGCTCCGCGGTGTCCTGGGGGGCAGGCTCCGCCCCGGCCACCTCCTGAGGAAGCTCCTTACGGAGCCGGTTCCCGGACTCGCCGTTCCCGTCGCGCTGCTCCGCGCGCGTGTCGCCGCTCTTCTCGGCGCGCTTCTCGTCGTGGTCGCTCATCGGCCTCACGCCCGGAACACGTGCCGGCGGATCGCCGCGGCGTTGGAGAAGATCCGGATACCGAGGACGACCACCACACCGGTGGACAGCTGAGCACCCACGCCCAACTTGTCACCCAGGAACACGATCAAGGCGGCCACGACGACGTTCGACAGGAACGACACCACGAAGACCTTGTCGTCGAAGATGCCGTCGAGCATGGCGCGCAGACCACCGAAGACGGCGTCGAGCGCCGCCACGACGGCGATCGGCAGATAAGGCTCGACCACCGCCGGAACCTCAGGCCGGACCAACAGGCCGGCCACGACTCCCACGACGAGGCCCAGTACGGCGATCACGATGTGCCTTTCTCGCTCTTCTCAGTGCTCGGCTGTGCTGTACGTACGATCACACTCGGTGCGGCAGGCAGCCGGAGGTCGTCCTCCGCAGAGATGGCCGTCCTGATGCCGTAGCTCTCCTGGAGCGCGTTCAGGTACAACCCGTCCGCGCTGTCCTGGAACCTCGTGCTCAGCCGCTGCCCGTCCCCCACCGCGAGCACCGTGTACGGCGGCACCAGCGGCTTGTTGTCGACCAGTATCGCGTCCCCCGCGGCCCTGATCGCGGACAGCGCCGTCAGCCGCTGCCCGTTGATGGAGACAGCCTCGGCGCCCGACTCCCACAGCCCGTTGACCACGCGCTGCATGTCCCGGTCACGCACCCGGCCGATGTCGGAGAACCCGGAGGCCTCGCGCGGGTCGCCGTCGCCGCCCGCACCGGTGTCCTTGGCGTCGTTCACCACGAGCTTCACACCGGGACCGTGCACCGCGGCGGCGCCGGACAGGATGCCCACCAGATCGGACCCGGCGCTGCCACTGTGCTTCAGCGCCTCGCGCTGCCTTGCACTCACGTCCGCGCGCAGCTCGTCGACGGAGTCCTCAAGCTCGTCCGCCGTCTCGCTCTGCCGGTCGATGCGATCGACCAGCTCTTCCCGCTCCTTGGCTACGACGGGCGCGGCGACCCGCGCCTGCGCCGCTCCGACGGTCACGATCAGGGCGGCGAGCACCAGTCCCGCAGCGAGCCCCAGCTTCGCCCTGAGGGTCTTCGGCAGGCCGGCGTCACCCGCGGCCTTCTTCCGCTCGGCGGCCTCGGCATAGCCGTCGTCGAGGCTGTGGTCCATGACGTTGGTGAGCAACGACATGGACGCATCCGGGCGCCGGGGCCGCGTCGGTGTGCTCCGAATGGGGGGTTGCTGCGGCATGCCGCACATCGTCGCACGTCGCGGCCACTACCTCCGAACGGCCCCACCGGCGTGCCGGACAGGCCCCGTTGAGGACACTTGTCCGGCACGCACGCGTACAGGCCGTTCTACCGGCCGGCGCTGTCCACGACCGCCGACCACTCGTCCAGCAGGGCCTGGGCGGAGGCGTCGTCCGGCCCCTCGGCCCACAGATGGGTGACGGCCTCCGCCGGGTCGGGCAGCACCATCACCCAGCGCCCGTCGGTCTCGACCACACGCACGCCGTCCGTGGTGTCCACGAAGCGATCTCCGGCCTCCTCGACGACCCGCCGCATCACGAGACCCTTGACAGCCCACGGGGTCGCCAGGTCCCGCTTCAGGACGTGCGCCCGCGGGATCCGGGCGTCGATTTGGCTGAGCGTGAGCTGCGTCCGCGCCACCAGCCCGATGAGCCGTACGAAGGCCGCGGTGGCGTCGTACACGCTGCTGAACTCGGGAACGATGAACCCGCCCTTGCCATCACCGCCGAAGATCGTCCCTTCCTCGCCACCGACGCGCGTGAGGTCGTCGGGAGAGGTCGTCGTCCACTCGACCTGGGTCCCGTGATACGCCGCCACCTGCTCGGCGATCCGGGTCGTGGTCACCGGGAGCGCGACCCTGCCGCTACGCCGCTCCGCGGCCACGAGGTCCAGCATCACGAGCAGCGCCCGGTCGTCCTCGATGATCCGTCCCTTCTCGTCGACGAGGGACAGCCGCTCACCGACCGGATCGAACCGCACCCCGAAGGCGGCACCCGAGGACGCCACGATCTCCCCGAGACGCACCATCCCCGACCGCCGCATGTCGGCCGTCTCCGTCGGCCTGGACTCGTCCAGACCGGGGTTGATCGTCAGCGAGTCGACACCGAGCTTCCCGAGCAGAGACGGCAGCACGAGTCCGGCGCTGCCGTTGGACGCGTCCACGACGACCTTCAGCCCGGACTCGGAGATACCCGTAGTGTCGACGTTGCGCAGCAACGACCCGGTGTACGAGTCGAAGACACTGGCCGGGAAGTGCAGATCCCCGATCTCACCGGGGAACGCCCGCCGGTACTCCTGCCTCGCGAACACCCGGTCCAGCTTCCGCTGGCTGCCCTGCGACAGGTCGGCACCGTTCCCGTCGAAGAACATGATGTCCACGGAATCCGGCACCCCGGGCGTGGTACGGATCATGATCCCGCCCGCACTGCCCCGCGCGGTCTGCTGCCGGGCCACCGGCAGTGGGACATTCTCCAGATCCCGTACGTCGATGGCGCTGGCCTGCAACGCGGAGATCACCGCCCGCTTCAGCGCACGGGCACCGCGCGAATGGTCCCGGGCCGTGGTGACGGTAGAGCCCTTCTTCAGGGTGGTCGCATACGCACCGGCAAGCCGCACGGCCAGCTCCGGCGTGATCTCGACGTTCAGGATTCCGGACACACCACGGGCTCCAAAGAGGTGTGCCTGTCCCCTGGACTCCCAGATGACCGACGTGTTGACGAAAGCACCGGCCTCGATGGTCTTGAACGGATAGACCCGCACATTGCCTTGGACGATCGATTCTTCACCGATCAGGCACTCATCACCGATGACCGCCCCGTCCTCGATCCGCGCCGCTCGCATGATGTCGGTGTTCTTCCCGACCACACACCCGCGCAGATTGCTGTGCGGCCCCACGTAGACGTTGTCGTGGACGACGGACTTGTGCAGAAAGGCACCGCTCTTGACCACCACGTTGGAGCCCACAACAGAGTGCTCACGGAGCTCGGCGCCGGCCTCGACCTTGGCGTAGTCCCCGATGTACAGGGGGCCGCGGAGCACGGCGTCGGGATGCACCTCCGCGCCCTCGGCAACCCAGACGCCCGCGGAGATCTCGAACCCGTCGATGTCGACGTCGACCTTGCCCTCCAGGACGTCGGCCTGCGCCTTCACATAGCTCTCGTGCGTGCCTACGTCCTCCCAGTACCCCTCGGCAACGTAGCCGTAGACGGGCTTGCCTTCCTTCATCAACTGCGGGAAGACGTCACCCGACCAGTCGACGGGCACATCGGGCTCGACATAGTCGAAGACCTCGGGCTCCATCACGTAGATGCCGGTGTTCACCGTGTCGGAGAAGACCTGGCCCCAGGTGGGCTTCTCGAGGAAGCGCTCCACCTTGCCCTCCTCGTCGACAATGGTGATGCCGAATTCCAACGGATTGGGAACACGAGTCAGACAAACAGTGACCAGCGCGCCCTTTTCCTTGTGGAAATTGATGAGCTCGGTGAGGTCGAAATCGGTCAGAGCATCGCCGGAGATGACGAGGAAGGCATCGTCCTTCAGTGCCTCTTCGGCGTTCTTGACGCTTCCAGCGGTACCGAGTGGCTTCTCCTCGTTGGCATAGGTCAGCTCCATACCGAGCTCTTCGCCGTCCCCGAAGTAGTTCTTGACAAGCGAAGCCAGGAACTGGACAGTAACGACTGTTTCATTGAGCCCATGCCTTTTGAGCAGCCGCAGAACGTGCTCCATGATCGGGCGGTTGGCCACGGGCAGGAGCGGCTTGGGCATGCTTGAGGTCATGGGGCGAAGACGCGTGCCTTCGCCTCCGGCCATCACGACGGCCTTCATGTCGGAAGCGTCCTCCTCTAAGAGACGACGGTCTAGCCGACTTCCCCCGCCAGGATTGTCCCCCAGTTCTCGACCACGGGCCATCGGACAGCCACGGTGGGACCAATCCGCAAGTTCAATCGGCCATGGCGTCCGCACGGACCAGGCGGCGGACTTGTACCACGTAGAGGACTCCTGCCCACCAGTACAGCGTTGTACCCCATCCGGCGAACGCCCATCCGAAAATAGCAGCGAGTGACGAGATCCAACCACTTCCGTCACTGAGCAGGAGCAGTGGGAAGGCATACATCAGGTTGAAGGTGGCGGCCTTGCCCAGGAAGTTCACCTGGGGCGGCGGATAGCCATGACGGCGGAGGATGCCCACCATCACCAGCAGAACCAGCTCTCGCGCCAGAAGTGCAGCGGTCAACCAAAGGGGCAGAATCTCACGCCAGGTGAGACCGACCAGGGTCGAGAGAATGTAGAGCCGGTCGGCTGCCGGGTCGAGAAGCCGGCCGAGACTGCTGATCTGGTTCCAGCGCCGAGCGAGCTTGCCGTCCAGGTAGTCGCTGATGCCGCTCAGAGCCAGCACTAGGAGGGCCCATCCGTCACTCTTGGGCCCGCCGAACTCAGGCCTCAGAATCAGCCACAGGAAGAGGGGTACGCCGACGAGCCGAGCCATGCTGAGGATGTTCGGGATGGTGAGCACACGGTCCGTCTGGACGCGAGTCTCCTGAACCTCCACCCGGGGGCCTCCTGTGGGAAACGTGCCAACGATGCTCACTGACCTTACCTCAACGCAAAAAAGCTCTGGCTCTCGGGCTGTGTGCCCAAGAGCCAGAGCTCTAAAAGGAGTTCGGCGGCGTCCTACTCTCCCACAGGGTCCCCCCTGCAGTACCATCGGCGCTGAAAGGCTTAGCTTCCGGGTTCGGAATGTAACCGGGCGTTT
>NZ_JBIBHN010000019.1:0-162623 GCF_042957035.1 Streptomyces sp. NPDC008137
CGGCTCGATCACCGCCCACGACTCATCAGTCAGCTCATGACGACGCACCACGAACAAACCAACGATGCCGCCACTTTGCGGACACGACCTAGGCCGTACGGCCCGTGGTGGAGGCGAAGCCCAGCCAGGTGTGGCGGTTGTTCCACCAGCACCAGCCGACCTTCGGGGCCTCGCGGCGCTCACGGCCGTCGCGGCCGGTGCCGTTGCTGATCCAGATCGCCGGGGTGCGGGCGTCGAACGCGCCGTTCGGCTTGCGCAGCCGGGAGCCGATGGTCATGAAGCACAGGTTGCGGTCCAGGACGTCCGGTTGCTGGAGCACCCAGTGGATGCCCTCGGTGAGCAGCAGCGGGGTGCGGTCCTCCTTGCTGAGGGCGGGCAGTGCCTCGTCCGGGCTCCAGTTGCTCATGCGGTCACCGCGGTCGAGGCCGGTGAGGACGTAGAGCGGGGTGTCGGGCAGTTCGACGCCGGTGGGGGTGAACTCGTCGACGTCGGACATGTCGACGACGACGAAGCCCGGCTTGCCCTGGCGGCGGAGCAGCGGCGCGAGGGCGGAGGCGGGCGCGCGATCCGGGTGAACGGCGAGCAGCGCGCCCTCGCCGCCCACCGAGGCCTCGGCGCCTGCCGCGTACGTACGGATCTCGGTGGCCGGCAGGCCCGCGATCTCGTGCACGCCCGTCTCGATCAGCCGCTCCGCCTGCGCGGTCAGGGCCGGGAGAACGGGCAGTACGGCGGTGGTTCCGGGCGTGGTCTCGGGCACGATGCTCCCTGGGTCGGCGGCGTGAACATCGATGCAACGCGGCGCGTTGCCGGGACGTTCCCGGAATCAGGCATCAAATCGTCCGGACAGACCGTTCTGCCGCCACTCACGGGGCGTCACACCGTAGGCCGCCCGGAAGGCACGGCTGAAATGGCTGGGGCTCACGAAGCCCCAGCGCCGGGCGACGGTCGCGACCCCGTGGCCCAGGGCCGGGGACCGCAGCAGATCCCTGCGGCACCGTTCGAGGCGCTGCGTCCGGATCCACTCCCCCACCGTGACGCCCTCCAGCTGGAACAGCTTGTGCAGGTAGCGGACCGACATGAAGTGCGCGGCGGCGATGCCCGGCGGGGACAGGCCGGGGTCGGAGAGGTTGCGCAGGATGTGGTCCTGCACGCGTACGAGAGTGGCCGCGGCGGTCTCCGGAGCCCGGGTGGTGAAGCGGCCGCTGCGCTCGTTGATCAGCAGCGCGAGCAGGTCGAGGGCGGTGGCGGCGAACTGACGGCCCGCCACGGGGTCGAATCCGGCCGCTTCACGGGCCAGGCGCGCGAAGTAGGTCGCCACCAGTGCGGAACCGCCCTCCCGGCCGGAGAACGCCGTGGCGGTCACCGCCCGCAGATCGTCGTCCCGCACTCGGAGATCCTCCCGAGGGAAGTGGAACGAGGTGAAGGAGAAGCTGTCCTGCACCTTCTTGCGGAACAGCCGGGAGGAGTCCGAGAGGGAGAAGTCACCCGGCCCTATCCGGGCCTCCCTGCCGTCCTGCTCCTTGAGGGAGCTGCCCCGCCGCTGAAGGGTGAGGATGAGGAACTCCTTGCCGTCCCGGGCGATCAGCCGTCTGCTGCGCGTCACGACCTGCGGGCCCGCCTGGACGTGCGCGACCCGTAAGGAACCCAGTTCGCAGCTGACGATCTTTCCGGGCGACGGGTCTTCCTCCAGGAGCCGCACATCGAGCGGGATGAAGGTGCGCGACACGGCGTGGTGCCAGCGCTCCCCCCGGTCGGCCGCCGACAGTGACGCGGTGCAAAGGACGACGGCCACCTGATTCCCCTCCGGGCACGGTCAAGGGCCGGCAGCTCGGTTCGGCTGCCGCCCTTGACGATGTCACCACCCCGGCCGGGGGCGGTCCAGG
The DNA here is from genome assembly GCF_042957035.1 of Streptomyces sp. NPDC008137. Classification (NCBI taxonomy): domain Bacteria; kingdom Bacillati; phylum Actinomycetota; class Actinomycetes; order Kitasatosporales; family Streptomycetaceae; genus Streptomyces; species Streptomyces sp. NPDC008137. The sequence continues at coordinate 1,884 of NZ_JBIBHN010000019.1, forward strand.
AAGAATCGGAGGAAGAATTCGATCACTTCTGTTCGATCACCTCTGCTCGGTCACTTCTGCAGGAAGGCGAGCAGTGCCGCGTTGACCTCCTCCGCGTGGGTCCAGAGCAGACCGTGCGGGGCGCCCTCGATCTCCACGTAGTCCGCGGCCGGAAGAGCCTTGTGGAACTGCCGCGCCGTCCCGTCCACCGGCAGGATGCGGTCGCCGGTGCCGTGCAGGATCAGGGCCGGCACGTCGATCGCCGGGATGTCGGCCCGGAAGTCGGTGTACCAGGTGGAGGGCGCCGCGGACGCCGCGAAGAAGCCGCCGCCCGCGGCGACGTTCCAGCTGTTGCGGACGGCCTCCTCGCTGATCCTGGTGCCGAGGTTCTCGTCGAGGTTGTAGAAGTCGTTGTAGAAGTTCGTGTAGTAGGCGTACCGGTCCGCCTTGACGGCCGCGACGATCTCGTCGAAGAACTCCTTCGGGGCGACCCCGCCCGGGTTGTCGTCCGACTTGAGCAGGCAGGGCTCCAGGGAGGCGAGGAAGGCGACCTTGGCGACCCGGCCGGAGCCGTGGGCGGACACGTAGCGGGCGACCTCGCCGGTGCCCATCGAGAAGCCGACGAGGACGGCGTCGCGCAGGTCGAGGGTCTCCATCACGGTGTTCAGGTCGGCCGCGAAGGTGTCGTAGTCGTAGCCGGTCGTCGGCTGGGAGGACTGCCCGAAGCCGCGCCGGTCGTACGTGATCACGCGGTATCCGGCGTCGAGCAGTACGGCGCTCTGCCGCTCCCAGGAGTGCCCGTCGAGCGGGAAGCCGTGGATGAGGACGACCGGCTGCCCGGAGCCGTGGTCCTCGTAGTACAGGTCGATGGCGGTGGAGTTCTCCTGGCCCACGGTGATGTACGGCATGCGCTGCTTCCTCGTTTCGGAGGGCGGGTGGAAGGGACGCGGCCACGCTAGGCCGGGAGCCGTGCGGCCGGTTACCGTGCAGCGCACGACTCCTTGACCGGGCGCGCACTCCTGTCAGTCTGCAACAGGGGCGGAAAGGTTTGCCGTCACGACTCCGCAGGAAACGGGCCTGATCGTGCCGAATCTGCTGTTCCGGTCGGTGCCGCGGCACCCGCTCGTGCCCGTCCTGCTCGCCGGGGCCGTCGGCGCCGCGGTCGGGCTGCTGGCCCTGACACCGGTCGTGCTGTGCGTCGTTCTCGGCCCGCCGGCCTTCGCCGCGACGGCGGCGGACGCCTGGCGGCCCGTGACACCCTGAGCCACCCCGCACGTTCCCCTCCACCTCGACCGAAGGAGACCCGCATGTCGTCCGACACCGCACGCCGCCGAGCCGCCGTGGTCGGCCTGGGTGCCCGCGCCCGGCTGTTCACCCAGGCGTTGGCCGGCCCCTACGCGGACCGGTTCGAACTGGCCGGCTTCTGCGATGTCAACTCCCACCGTATGGCGGTCCACAACGCCTGGATCGCGGACGACCACCCGGGCCTTCCTCCTATACCGGCGTACGCGGCCGAGGACTTCGAGGAGATGCTGCGTCGCGAGCGGATCGACCTGGTCGTGGTGTGCACGGTGGACCACACCCACGACCACTACATCGTGCGGGCCCTGGAAGCGGGCTGCGACGTGGTCACCGAGAAGCCCATGACCACCGACGCCGACAAGGCCCGCCGCATCCTGGAAGCGCGACGGCGCACCGGACGCGAGGTCCGGGTCGCTTTCAACTACCGCTACAACCCGGCGCATTCGGCCGTACGGGAGCTGATCTCCTCGGGGGAGATCGGCGAGGTCGGCTCGGTGCACTTCGAGTGGCTGCTCGACCTGCGGCACGGCGCCGACTACTTCCGCCGCTGGCACCGCGACAAAGCCAACTCCGGCGGCCTGATGGTGCACAAGTCCACCCACCACTTCGACCTGGTCAACTGGTGGCTGGGCACCCGTCCCGAGACGGTCTTCGCGCAGGGCGGCCTGTTCTTCTACGGCGACGAGGCCGGCCGGCGCCGGAACCTCGCCCAGGAGTACGACCGCGCTCATGGCTCCCCCGCCGCAGAGGCCGACCCGTTCGCCGTGCACCTCTCCGACTCCTCCGTGCTCAGCGCGCTGTATCTGGACGCGGAGGCGGAGGACGGCTACCACCGCGACCAGAACGTGTTCGGGCCCGGGGTGACGATCGAGGACGACATGGCGGTGCTGGTCCGGTACGCCACCGGCGCGACCCTGACGTACCACCTGACCGCGTACTCCCCGTGGGAGGGCTACCGGGTCGCCTTCAACGGCAGCCAGGGGCGCCTGGAACTACTGGTGGAGGAGTCGACGTGGACCCGCCCCCGGGTACGCGTGAACGGCTCCGACCCCGTCCTGCACGGAGCCGGGGCCGAGGACACGGCCGGGCGTACCGAACTGCTGCTGCGCCCCTTCTGGGAGGAGCCGCGGGAGATCGAGGTGGCGACCGGTGAGGGCGGGCACGGCGGCGGTGACGTGCGCATGCTGGAGGACCTGTTCGGCACCCGGGCGCCGGACCCCCTGCACCGGGCGGCGGACGCGGCCGACGGGGCCCGTTCCCTGGTCACCGGCCTGGCCGCGAACCGCTCCTTCGAGACGGGACTCCCGGTGCGGACAAGGGACTTGCTTCCATCTGACTGATCGTAAACTCATCGCATCGCGCGTTCCTGGCGTGGCACCATCGGCGGCATGGATGGATTCTTGACTCCCGATCAGATCGAGGCCCGCACGTCCCGAGCCTTCGCCGCCGCCGTCGCCGCGGGTCGTGATCTGGGGCTCACGGTGACCGACGCGAAGGTGATCTACGACGTGTTCTCCGTCGTGGTGCATCTCGCTCCGTCGCCGGTGGTGGTGCGGGTGCCGACCGTCCTGCCGTCGTACTCCGACCCCGGCTTCCAGTCGGCGCGGCAGCGGACGGAGCTCGATGTCGTGGCGTGGCTCGCGGAACAGGGACACCCGGTGATTCCGCCGAGCCCGCTCGTGCCCCGGGAGCCCGTGTCGCGCGACGGCTTCTCGATGACCTTCTGGCAGTTCGTCGCGCTGGACGAGAGCGCCGAGCCGGACTACGCGCACAACTCCGCTCTGGTCGCCGATCTCCACGCCGCGCTGCGCGAGTACCCCGGTGAGCTGCCGTTCCTGTCCGCGGCCGAACCGCGGTTCGTCTCCGAGGGACTCGCCGTGCTCGAAGGGCGGCCCGATCTGCTGGAGCCGGCCGACCTCGACCGCGCGCGGCGCGAGTGGGAGGTCCTGGAGCCTGTCGTCAGCTCCCGCGCGGCGTTCGAGGCGGCGTTCCCCGGCATCGGGTTCCAGCCGATCCACGGGGACTCCCCAGCCGCCAACATCGTCTCCGCCGCGGACGGCGAGCTGTACTCCGACTTCGAGCTGACCACGCTCGGCCCGGTCGAGTGGGACCTCGCGGCACTCGGCCCCGAGTGCGAGGCCGCGTACGACACGGCCGCCGAACGCCGGGGGCTGCGGCGGCTCGACCAGGGCGTCCTGCGCGTCGTCAACGCCGTGGGCATGTCCCGCGCGGTGGCCTGCCTCGCCCTCGCACCGCAGTTGCCCCTGCTCGTGGAGGCGCTGAAGCCGGCGGTCGAGCAGTGGCGGACCATGCCGTTCGCGGGCGGACTGGGCGCCGAGTGACCGGGGTTCCGGCTCACTCCGGCAGGGGCCGGTCGTCGACCACGTGCTTCATGACGAGGGTGGACGTCAGCCGCTGGATGCCGGGGAGGCGGGCGAGCTGCTGGTCGTAGAGCTGCTGGAAGGCGGCGAGATCGGTGGTGGCGACGCGCAGGAGGTAGTCGGGGTCGCCGAACAGGCGCTGGGCCTGGAGCACGTGCGGCACGGCGGCCACCCCCTCCTCGAAGGCGGTGACGGTGTCGGCGTCCTCCCAGCGCAGGGTGACGAAGACGAGGGCCTCGAAGTCGAGGCCCACGGCGGCCGGGTCGACGACCGCCCGGTAGCCGCGGATCGCGCCCTCGCGTTCGAGGTCGCGCAGGCGGCGGTGGCAGGGAGAGACGCTGAGCTTCACGCGCGCGGCGAGTTCGGTGACCGTGAGACGGCCGTCCAACTGCAGCTCGGTAAGAATTTTCCGGTCCAGGGCATCCATGGAGAAGATTCTGCCCCAGATCCCGCGATCAAGGAGTAAACAAGGGAACACTTTCGGGCAGATCCGGCCTAGCCTTCCTTTCGCGACACGGCACGTGAGAGGGACCCATCCATGGACACGACGACGCTGGCGGCATTTCTGGCAGTGGATCTGCTGCTGATATTCACCCCCGGCGCCGACTGGGCCTACGCGATCTCGGCGGGTCTTCGGGACCGTTCGGTCATGCCGGCGGTCGCCGGACTGGTGGCCGGATACGCCGGATACACCCTGCTCGCGGTCGCGGGGCTGGTGGTGATCGTGGCGAGCTCGGGGACTCTGCTGACCGCGCTGACCGTGGCGGGAGCCGGCTATCTGGTGTGGCTCGGCTGGGGCGTGCTGCGGCAGCCGGCCGTTCTCACCGCGGCCGAGGCGGAGGCCGGACCCTCCGGGTCCTCCCGGCTGCGGACCATGCTCAGGGGCATCGGGATCTCGGGCCTCAACCCCAAGGCCCTGCTGCTGTACTTCTCGCTGTTCCCGCAGTTCATCGACCCGGCGGGCGGCTGGCCTGTCGCCGGGCAGACCGGCCTGCTCGGCACGTTGCACATGACCGCCTGCGCGGTCGTCTATCTCGGCGTCGGCGTCCTCGCCCGCACCGTCCTCAGGACCAGGCCCGCGGCGGCCCGGGCGGTCACCCGGGTCTCCGGTGCGATGATGATCGCCATCGGCGGTCTCCTGCTCGTGGAACGCCTGGGCGGCTGACGAACCCCGCGCACCGCACCCGGTACCCGCCGTCGAAGGAGAGCACGTGGCAGAGCAGATCCGGCCGGAACAGGCGAGCCCCGAGATCCGGGCCCGCGTCCGGAGAGCTTCGACCGCCAGGGGCTGATGGCGCATCTCGGCGCCCGGCTCACCCGCGTCGCGCCCGGCAGCGTCCACATCGCGCTCCCGAACCGCCCCGAAGTCACCCAGCAGCACGGCTACTTCCACGCGGGCGCCACCAGCGCGATCGCGGACAGCGCGGGCGGCTACGCCGCGTACACCCTGTTTCCCGACGGCACCGACGTGCTCACCGTGGAGTACAAGATCAACCTCCCCTCACCGGCCGTCGTCGACCACCTCGAAGCGGTCGGCACGGTCCTGAAGGCCGGGCGGACCCTGACCGTGTGCCGACTGGAGGTGTTCGGCGTCCAGGACGGCCGGACCAAGCTCGTCGCGAACGGGCAGCAGACCCTGATCCGCGTCCACCGCGTCTGAGGTCAGCGGAGGACCACCGTGCGTCTGCCCTGGACGAACACCCGGCCCTCGCAGTGCCAGCGGACCGCGCGGGCCAGGGCCGCCGACTCCGCGTCCCGGCCGATGGCGACGAGGTCGTCAGGGGTGTGGCTGTGGTCGACGTCCCTGACCTCCTGGGCGATGATCGGGCCCTCGTCGAGGTCGGCGGTGACGTAGTGGGCGGTCGCCCCGACGAGTTTGACGCCGCGTTCGTGGGCCTGGTGGTAGGGCTTGGCGCCCTTGAAGCTCGGCAGGAACGAGTGGTGGATGTTGATCGCCCGGCCGGCCAGGCGGGAGCACAGGCCGTCCGAGAGCACCTGCATGTAGCGCGCCAGCACGACCAGGTCGACGTCGAACGCGTCGACGAGTTCGAGGAGCCGGGCCTCGGCTTCGGGTTTGGTCGCGGCTGTGACCGGCACGTGGAAGAACGGGATGCCGTGCCAGGCGACGAGGGCCTCGTGGTCGCGGTGGTTGGAGACGACCGCGACCACGTCGACGGGCAGGTCACCGCTGCGGGTGCGGAAGAGCAGGTCGTTGAGGCAGTGGCCGTAACGGGACACCATGACCAGCACCCGGCGGCGGGTGCTGACGGGTTCGAGAAGCCACCGCATGGCGAAGGGGGCGGCCACGGCGGCGAAGTCACGGCGCAGGCTCCCTGTCACGGTCTCGTCGGCGGCGGCGGCGAAGCGCACCCGCATGAAGAAGTGGCCGTCACGGCGGTCACCGAACTGCTGGTTGTCGACGATGTCGCTGCCGTGCTCCAGCAGGAACCGCGAGACGGCGTGGACGATGCCGGGGGCCTCGGGGCAGTCGAGGGTCAGGACGTGCTCCGTCTGGGGTGACGCCGTCCGTGGCGAGGTGCTCATCAGGGAACCTCCGCGCCACGGAACTCGCTCATCGCGTCGATGAGCCAGCGCGCCAGGTGGTCGGCGAACGAGGAGCGCGGGAGCAGGTGGTAGGCCGGCGCGTCGTCGATCTGCCGGAGCAGCACCGGGACCGGGCCAACCGTGGTCGACACCGCCTTGCCCGGACCGAAGGCCCGGGGGTGCAGGTCCAGGGGGCAGCCCTTCTCCAGCACCGGCCGGGCGGACGGGCCGCGCAGCTCCAGCGTGGTGCGGTTGGCGGAGACGTCCACGGCCGACCCCGGGTCCGCCCCGAGTGCCTCGCGCAATTCGGCGGTCAGGGCGGTCCCGTCGGCCCGGGAGATGACGAGCCACTCGTCGGGACCCAGCCAGACGGCCGTGTGGGGCCCGGACTCGGTGGTCTGCCCGCACTCGCGCGGGAGCCGCGCCCCCAGGGTCTTCTCCATACGCCCGGCGGCTTCGGAGCCGGGGGCGACGCGCACGTTCACCATGGTGAGGAACGGCCGCTCCAGCAATGTGACCCCCCGGGCGCCGGTGACCGCGGCGGCGCGCATCCGGTCCTCCAGATGCGCGAGGGGGCTTCTGCGCAGGGCCACCGGGCCCGCGTCGATCGTCGGCTCAGCCATCTCGCTTGGTCCCTTCGGGGTCGTAGAGGACGCAATCGGCCACCTCGACGGGCACCAGGTCCTCGCCCACCGGAGCGAGCAGGGTCTGCCCGATCCTGGCCCGCCCGTCGGCGACGAGGGCGAGGGCGAAGGGGCGGCCGAGGGCCGGACTGTGGTAGCTGGAGGTGACGTGGCCGAGCATCGGCACTGGCACCGTCTCCAAGGAGACGTCCGGCGCGACCAGTTGGGTGCCTTCGGGCAGCCGGGTCGTGCGGTCGCTCGGCAGCAGGCTGACGAGGTGCTTGCGGTCCGTGCGGGAAGTGTCGGCGCGGGCGAAGGACCTCTTGCCGATGAAGTCCTTCTGCTTCGAGACCACCCAGGACATGCCCGCGTCCTGCGGGGTGACGGTGCCGTCGGTGTCCTGGCCGACGATGATGTAGCCCTTCTCGGCCCGCAGGACGTGCATGGTCTCGGTGCCGTAGGGGGTGATGCCGTACGGTCGGCCGATCGCGTCCACCTCCTCCCACACCGCGAGGCCGTACCACGCGGAGACGTTGATCTCGTAGGCGAGTTCGCCGGAGAAGGAGATCCGGCAGATGCGGGCGGGGATGCCGGACGCCAGGGTGGTCTCGCGGAAGGCCAGGAAGGGGAAGGCCGCGTTGGACAGGTCGACGTCGGGTGCGAGGTGGGTCACGACCTCGCGCGACTGCGGACCGACCACGGCGATCGTCGCCCACTGCTCGGTCACCGAGGTGCAGTGCACGTCGAGTTCGGGCCACTCGGTCTGCAGCCACTCCTCCAGCCAGTCCAGGACCCCGGCGGCGCCGCCGGTCGTGGTGGTCATGAAGTATCGGTCGTCGTCGAGGCGCAGTGTCACACCGTCGTCGAAGATCATCCCGTCGGGCTTGCACATCACGCCGTAGCGGGCCATGCCGGGCCTCAGCTTCTTGAAGGCGTTGGTGTAGACGCGGTTGAGGAACTCGCCCGCGTCCTCGCCCCGGATCTCGATCTTGCCGAGGGTGGAGGCGTCCATGAACGCCACTCCCTCGCGGGCCGCACGGCATTCACGGGCCACCGCCGTGTCCATGTCCTCACCGCACCGCGGGTAGTACCGGGGGCGCTTCCACTGCCCGACGTCCTCGAACTCCGCGCCGTGCGCGACATGCCAGCCGTGGATGGACGTGGTGCGCTCCGGGTCGAACAGCTCGCCGCGCTCCCGGCCGGCCAGCGCGGCGAAGGCGATCGGTGTGTAGGGCGCCCGGTAGGCCGTGGTGCCGATCTCGCCCGGTGAACCGCCGAGGATCTCGGCGATCACCCCGATCGCGTTGACGCCGGACGTCTTGCCCTGGTCGTTGGCGGTGCCGAGCGAGGTGTAGCGCTTGACGTGCTCGACGCCGCGCATGCCGGCCCCGGTCGAGCGCAGGACGTCGGCGACGGTGACATCGCGTTGCAGGTCGACGAAGTGGGTGTCCCAGGAGTCGCCCGGCACCGAGGAGTCACCCGGCACCAGCCACAGGGCGCGCACCTCGGAGCGCGTCGGCTCGGACCGCGCCGGCGGCACCCGCACCGGGAACCCGGCCTCCGTCGCGGCCCGCGCTCCCGCCCGCGCTCCCTCGGCCAGGCAGCCGTCGAGGTCGTACGATCCCCGCGCCGCCCCCACGACCTGCTGATTCCGCACGGCGCCCTCGGGGACGAACGCGACCAGTTCCTCGTCCCAGCGCAGCCGCCCCTGCCGCTGGCTGTGCAGATGCACCACCGGGCTCCAGCCGCCGGACACGGCGAGCAAGTCGCAGTCGAACGACTCCGGTTCACCGCCGTCGAGGGCCCGGACGGTCACACCCGTGATCCGTCCGTCCCCCTCGGTCCCGACCACGGCGCTGCCCGTCAGCACCCGTGTCCCGGTCGCCGCGGCGACCTCGGCGGCCCGGGGGGACAGCCCGGCGCGCGCGTCCGCGACGGCGGCGACGGGGATGCCCGCGTCGTGCAGATCGGTGACCGTGTCGTAGGCGCTGTCGTTGGTCGTGCTCACCACGGCCCGCGAACCCGGCGCCACGGCATACCGGTTGAGGTACGTCCGCACGGCCCCGGCGAGCATCACCCCGGGCCGGTCGTTGCCGGCGAAGACCAGCGGTCGCTCGTGCGCGCCGGTCGCCAGGACCACCTGACGGGCCCGGATGTGCCACAGCCGCTGCCGGGAGACGCCTTCCAGTGTTCCGAGGTGGTCGGTGCGCCGCTGGAGAGCGAGCACGTAGTTGTCGTCGTAGGAGCCGAAGGCCGTGGTGCGGGGCAGCACGACGACCTCGGGGGCGGCGTCGAGGGCCGCGCGGACGCCGGCGATCCACTCGGTGTCGGAGAAGAGCGAACCGCCGGGTTCGGGCTGGTCGTCGACGAGGATCACGCGGGCACCGGAAGCCGCGGCAGCGGCGCCGGCCGCGAGCCCGGCCGGTCCGGCTCCGACCACGAGGACGTCGGTGTGGACGAACTTCTTGTCGTAGACGGCGAGGTCGGGGGCCGGGTCGAGCCGGCCCATCCCGGAGAGGGTGGTGGCGGACAGGCCGTCGTACAGCTCCACCGTCGTCGCCGGGAGCATGCCCTCCGAGCAGGGGCCGTCGAGCTGCACCAGGGCGTTGGGCTCCTCGGCGCCCGCGGCGACGATGCCGCGCGGGCGGCCCCGGTACAGGGACGGGGCGACCTCGACGAGACCGTTCGCCAGCATGGCCGAAGCGAGGGTGTCGCCGGGGTGGCCGGTCAGTTCCCGGCCGTCGACGGTGAACCGCAGCACGGTGCCGCGGTCGACACGGCCGCCCTGCGGGAGCCGGAAGCGCTGGTCGGTCATCGGTTCCCTCCGGGGCGGGGCTCGTCGAGGCGGTACGAGGTCAGCACCTCGTGGGTGGCGGTGTCGCGCAGGACGTTGAACCAGCGGCGGCAGCCGATGCCGTGCATCCACCGTTCCGCGAAGGGGCCCTTGGGGTTGTCCCGGTAGAAGACGTACGCGGCCCACTGCTCGTCGGTGAGCTCGCCCGGGTTCTCGGGGTGGGGGACGTGGGCCTGGCCGCCGTAGTGGTACTCGGTCTCGTCGCGCGGACCGCACCAGGGGCAGGTGATGAGCAGCACGGTGGTGTCCTCCTCAGTGGGCCACGGCCGCCGCGCCGTGTTCGTCGATCAGGGCGCCCGTCGTGAAGCGGTCGAGCGCGAAGGGGGCGTTCAGCGGATGCGGCTCGCCCGTGGCGAGGGTGTGCGCGAAGGTCCAGCCGGCGGCCGGGGTGGCCTTGAAACCGCCGGTGCCCCAGCCGCAGTTGACGTAGAGGTTCTCGACGGGGGTCCTGCCGATGATCGGGGAGGCGTCCGGGGTGACGTCGACGATCCCGCCCCAGGTGCGCAGCACGTGCGCGCGGGCGAAGACGGGGAACAGTTCGACGGCGGCGGCCATCTGCCGCTCGATGACGTGGAAGGAGCCGCGCTGTCCGTAGCCGTTGTAGGAGTCGACGCCCGCGCCCATCACCAGCTCGCCCTTGTGGGCCTGGGAGACGTAGACGTGGACGTGGTTCGACATCACCACGGTCGGGTGCACGGGCTCGTGCAGCTCGGAGACCAGTGCCTGCAGCGGATGGGACTGCACCGGCAGCCGTACGCCCGCCCGCTCGGCCAGCACACTGCTGTGCCCGGCCGCCGCGAGACCGACCCGGCCGGCGTGGATGCGGCCGAGGTTGGTGTCCACGCCCACGACCCGGTCGCCGTCCTTGAGGAAGCCGGTGACCTCGCAGCCCTGGATCAGGTCCACGCCCAGCTCGTCGGCGCGGCGGGCCAGCGCCCAGGCGACGTGATCGTGCTTGGCGATGCCGGCCCGGGGCTGGAAGGTGGCGCCGAGGACCGGATAGCGGGTGCGGGGCGAGACGTTGAGGATGGGGCAGACCTTGGCGACCTCGTCCGGTTCGAGCCACTGTGCGTCGACTCCGTTGAGGCGGTTGGCGCCCGCCCGGCGCACGCCCTCGCGGACGTCCTGGAGGGTGTGGGCGAGGTTGAGGACTCCTCGCTGGCTGAACAGGAAGTCGTAGTCCAGTTCCTCGGGGAGCCGCTCCCACAGCTTCAGCGCGTGTTCGTAGATCGCCGCGCTCTCGTCCCAGAGGTAGTTGGAGCGGATGATCGTGGTGTTGCGTGCCATGTTGCCGCCGGCCAGCCAGCCCTTCTCCAGGACGGCGACCTTGGTGATGCCGTGGTTCTTGGCGAGGTAGTAGGCGGTGGCCAGGCCGTGGCCGCCCGCGCCGACGATGACGACGTCGTAGGAGGAGCGCGGCTCCGGGGTGCGCCAGAGGAAGTCCGGGTGCTCCGGCAGCGGCTGAGTGGTCATGCCGCGTCTCCCTTCAGGTCAGGGTAGAGGGGGAAGGCGGCGGCGAGCTGGCCGACCCGGTCGCGCAGTGCGTCCTCGGGCTGTTCGCCCTTGAGGGCCTCGGCGATGATGTCGGCGACCTCACGGAACTCCACGCCGCCGAAGCCACGAGTGGCCAGGGCCGGGGTGCCGATCCGCAGCCCCGACGAGACCATCGGCGGGCGGGGGTCGAACGGCACCGCGTTGCGGTTGACGGTGATGCCGACGCGGTGCAGCCGGTCCTCGGCCTGCCGGCCGTCGAGCGCGGAGTTACGCAGATCGACGAGGACCAGGTGGACCTCGGTGCCGCCGGTGAGCACCGTGATCCCGGCCTCGGCCACGTCGTCGGAGAGCAGCCGTCCGGCGAGGATGCGGGCGCCGTGCAAGGTGCGCTGCTGGCGCTCCTTGAACTCCTCCCCCGCCGCCACCTTGAAGGCGACCGCCTTCGCCGCGATGACATGCTCCAGCGGGCCGCCCTGCTGGCCCGGGAAGACCGCCGAGTCGATCTTCCTGGCCAGGTCGGCCCGGCTGAGGATCACACCGCCGCGGGGGCCGCCGAGGGTCTTGTGCGTGGTGGTGGTGACGACGTCGGCGTACGGCACCGGGCTGGGGTGGAGGCCCGCGGCCACCAGCCCGGCGAAGTGCGCCATGTCCACGAGGAGATACGCGCCCACCCGGTCGGCGATGCGCCGGAACGCGGCGAAGTCCAGCCGCCGGGCATAGGCCGACCAGCCGGCGACGATCATCCGGGGCCGGTGCGCGAGGGCGAGCCGCTCGACCTCGTCCATGTCGACGCGCAGATCGGACGCGCGCACGTGGTACGGCACGACGTCGTACAACTTGCCGGAGTAGTTGAGGCGCATGCCGTGGGTCAGGTGACCGCCGTGCGCCAGGTCGAGCCCGAGGATCGTGTCGCCCGGCTTCAGCAGCGCGGACATCGCGGCGGCGTTGGCCTGGGCGCCCGAGTGCGGCTGGACGTTGGCGTGCTCGGTGCCGAACAGCTCCTTCACCCGGGCGATCGCGATCTGCTCGACCACGTCGACGTGCTCGCAGCCGCCGTAGTAGCGGCGGCCCGGGTAGCCCTCGGCGTATTTGTTGGTCAGGACCGAGCCCTGGGCCTCCAGGACGGCGGCCGGGGCGAAGTTCTCCGAGGCGATCATCTCGAGGGTGGACTGCTGGCGGTGCAACTCGGCGTTCACGGCGGTGGCTACATCCGGGTCGAGTTCGCCGAGCGGAAGGGTGAGGGGGGAGGCGAGTGTGCTGGTCGACGGGCTGGTTGCCATCTGTGCACCATTCTGGTGGCCGACTAATGCGCAACTGATATATCAGACTCTGCGGTACGGTATGGGAGCTCGCCGGACAGGTCAAGGGGGCATTCATGCAGCAGCTGGCGACCGAGCCCGCAGGCGGAGAGCCGAGTGGCCCAGCGCCCGGGGGCGAGGAGCTGTCGCTCGCCGAGCGGGCCTACCGCGCCATCCGCGACCGGCTCGTCATGCTCGAGATCCGCCCGGGCGCGCCGATCCACGAGGAGCAGCTCGCGCAGTCCCTCGGCGTCGGCCGGACGCCGGTGCGCGAGGCGCTCAAGCGGCTCCAGTACGAACGGCTGATCACGACCTTCCCCCGGCGCGGCACCTTCGCCACCGAGGTCAACATCACGGACCTGGCCCATATCTCCGAGGTGCGCCAGGAGCTGGAGCCGCTGGCCGCCGCCCAGGCCGCGCGCCGCGCCACGGCCGCGGACCGGGCGGTCCTGACGGCCCTGCGGCAGGAGCTGGAGAGCGCGCATTCCGGCCGGCACGACGACACCGGGCTCATGCACCTGGACCTCCAGGTCCACCGCGCCGTCTACGCCGCCGCGCACAACCCCTACCTGGAGGACACCCTCGTCCGCCACGACAACCTCGCCACCCGCATCTGGTGCCTGTTCCTCGACCGCCTGTCCGACATGGCCGGCCACGTCGAGGAGCACGGGCCGTTGATCGAGGCGATCGTGGCGGGTGAACCGGAGAAGGCGGCACAGCTCGCCCGCGGTCACGTCGAGGGGTTCGAGCAGGCGATCCGCGCGGCCATCTGACGGCGCGACGGGAGCCCCGGGGTTCCCGGGCTCTCAGCCCAGGCGGGGCCGTCCCGCCGGCGTGGCCCACAGGTGCGGGGCGATGTCGCCCTCGGGGAGCTGGGCGATCATGTAACGGACACAGCGCTCGATCTCGACCCGCCACAGCCGGGCCGCCTCGTTCCCGCTGGTCGACGTCCCCGAGGGGCCGAGGTCGCCCGCGAGGAGATCTTCGGCCCCGTCATCACGGTCGCGACCTTCAGCGACGAGGAAGCGGTCCGGCGCGTCGGCGACGTCCCCCTGGGCCTGTCGGCCTCCGTCTGGACCGAGAACGCCCGCCGCGCTCGCGCCGTGGCCGCGCGCCTCGATTTCGGAACCGTCCTGGACGACTACACGCGAACCAAGCACGTCATGCACAACCACGAGCGCTGATCCACCCCGGCGGAAGTCGCGGTAGCGGGCGTCCTGCGAGGGTACCCGCCTCCGAATACGGTCAAATGCGAACAGGAAGGGCATATAACAGCTCGGGGTCACCTGCGGAGGCACCGTGGAGGGACGTGTACCGGAGGATCTCGCGGTCGTCGTCGACGCCCGCGGGGCGATCATGGCGTGGAGCGACGGCGCCCGCCGCCTGCTCGGATACGACGCCGCCGAGATCGTGGGCCGGGCCGTCGGCGGACTGCTCGCCGCCGATCTCCCGGAATCCACGCGGCAGCATGTGGCCGACGGGCAGCGGTGGGCCGGTGAGGTGGCGCTTCGGCACCGGGAGGGCCACCGGATCGTGGTGCGGCTGCAGGGAACGCCGCTGACGGACACCGGCCGGGAGCGGCTCTGGCTGGTGACCGGCATCGTACCGGCGCACACGGCGCGGCGGGCCGGGCAGGGAGCCCCGCCCCTGTGGGACCTCACGCTCTCCCAGCTCCCGGTCCCGGTGGCGGTCTACGACCGTGAGGCCCGGCTCGTGGCCGCCAACGAGACCATGGCGCAGGTGATGGGCCGGACCGAGGAGGAGATGAAGGGCCTGACCCTGTGGGAGATCCACCCCACCTGGCCCTTCGACGAGTACGACCGCCTCCAGCGAGAGGTTCTGCGCACCGGCGAGATGATCTTCCACGAGGAGCACGGCCTGGCCCCGGGCGAGACCCGGCCGCACGCCTGGTCCATGTACATGTCGCCGTTGAAGGACGAGACCGGCACGGTCCAGGGCCTGTCCGCGACCGTGTTCGACACCACGGAGCAGTCCTGGGCCCGCCGCCGGCTGGCGGTGCTCAACGACGCCAGTCTCCGCATCGGGAGCACCCTGGACGTGGCCCGGACCACGGACGAGTTGGCCGAGGTCGCCGTGAGCGGGTTCGCCGACTTCGTCACCGTGGACCTGCTGGAGTCCGTCGCCCTGGGTGACGAGCCGGAACCGCTGCCGCTGGACGCGCCGGTCACCGTACGGCGCACCGCGCAGCGGTCGGTGCTGGCGGGCTGCCCCGAGTCGGTGATCCCCTCCGGGGACACGACTTTCTACCCGGTGGACACGCTGCCGGTGCGGACGCTCGTCGCCGGCCGGGGCTCACGGCACCGGCCCGGGGATCCGGGGATGCGGGAGTGGATCAGGTCCTCGCCCGCCCGCGCCGAGTCCGTGTCCAAGCACCTGATCCACTCGGTGATGATGGTGCCGCTGCGCGCCCGGGGGGTGACCCTCGGGCTGGTGCACTTCCTGCGGCACCGGACCCCGGACCCGTTCAGCGAGGACGATCTGCTGCTCGCGGAGGAGATCGTGGCCAGGGCGGCGGTGAGCGTGGACAACGCCCGCCGCTACACCCGGGAACGCCGTACGGCTCTGGCGCTCCAGCGCAGTCTGCTGCCCGACCGGCCCCCGGAACTGGCGGCGATGGAGGTCGCGTACCGCTATCTGCCGACCGGTTCCGGGGCGGAGATCGGCGGCGACTGGTTCGACGTGATCCCGCTGTCCGGCGCCCGGGTCGCCCTGGTCGTGGGCGACGTGGTGGGCCACGGCATCCACGCATCGGCCACGATGGGCCGGCTGCGGACCGCCGTACGGACGCTCGCGGATGTCGATCTCGCCCCCGACGAGCTGCTCACGCAGCTGGACGATCTCGTCCTCAGGCTCGACCGGGAAGAGGGCCCCGAGGTGCGGCGGTCGGCGGAGGCGTCGGGGCAGGTCGGAGCGACCTGCCTGTACGCCGTGTACGACCCGGTGTCCCGCCGCTGCACCATGGCCCGCGCCGGCCACCCGCAGCCGGCGCTGGTCACGCCCGACGGCGGCGTACGGTTCCTCGACCTGCCGGCCGGACCGCCGCTGGGACTGGGCGGTCTGCCGTTCGAGGCGACCGAGGTGCGGCTGGAGGAGAACAGCCTGCTCGCCCTGTACACCGACGGGCTGATCGAGGCCGCCGACCACGACATCGAGGTCGGGCTCGGCCTGCTGCGCCAGGCGCTGAGCAGCCCCGCCGAAGTACTGGAGGAGACCTGTGACCAGGTGTTGCGCACCGTGCTGGCGGGCCGTTCCGCCGACGACATCGTGCTGATGCTGGCCCGGACCGCCGCGCTCGGCGCCGGGCAGGTGCACACCTGGCCGCTGCCGCCGGACCCCGCCGCCGTGGCCCGGGCGCGCAAGCTGGCAGGCGGGCAACTGGCCGCCTGGGGACTGACGGAGGCGGCGTTCACCACGGAGCTGATCGTCAGCGAACTGGTCACCAACGCCCTGCGCTACGGCGGCGCCCCCATCGAACTGCGCCTGATCCGCGACTCGACCCTCATCTGCGAGGTGTCCGACGGCAGCAACACGGCGCCCCACCTGCGCCGGGCCCGCGTCTTCGACGAGGGCGGACGCGGACTGCTCCTCGTCGCCCAGCTCTCCGACCGCTGGGGCACCCGCCAGACCGCCACGGGCAAGACGATCTGGGCGGAACAGCCGCTGCCCGCCGAGGCGTCCGGCTGACGGGGACGGCTCCGGGCCCTACGTCCGCCGCTCCCCCGGGCCGTGTGCCGGAGGTCCGGCATCGAGGGCGCTCTCGGTGTGCGCGACGAAGTCGTCGAGGAGCCGGCGGAGGAACACGGCGAGCTGCCGCAGCTCCCCGGCGGGCCAGTCGGACAGCGCCATCTCCATGCCCCGCCGGCGGACTTCCCGCATGCGCTCGACGGCGGCCTGGCCGGCCCCGGTGAGCTGGACACGCTGGGCGCGCCGGTCGTCCGGGTCGGCGACGCGGACGACATGGCCGGCCCGCTCCAGTCGGCTCAGCTGCCGGGTGACGTGGGAGGCCTCCACCGACAGCCGGGCGGCCAGTACGCCGGGGCGCGGTGGCTCGCTCCCGGCGATGTGCAGCAGGACCGCCGCGGCGGCCCGGTCCAGCGTCAGTCCCGACTCGGCCATCAGACGCTCGTGCTGCCGGGCCCGGCCGGCCAGGTACGTGAGGCGCGTGAGGGCCTGGTCGATCTCGGCCAGGGCCGTCGAGGCGGGCTCCGCCACGGGACGCGGTGTGGGCATGAGGCCAGCCTAAAAACATTGCTTGACTTAGGCAAGGAGAATCTGCTTGCCTAAGTCAAGCAACCGCGCTTCCCCGTCATCCACGGAGGCTTCCATGTCCCACCCCGCCGCAGGCCACGCGAAGGCCGGATCACCCGCCCCACCCAGATCGAACGCCGTGGTCGCGGTACTGGCCTTCGCCGGGATCGTGGTCTCGCTGATGCAGACCCTGGTCATCCCGATCGTTCCCGAGCTGCCGCGCTACCTCGACGCGTCGGCGTCGAACGCCGCCTGGGCGATCACCGCCACCCTGCTGGCCGCCGCCGTCGCCACCCCGGTCGTCGGCCGTCTCGGGGACATGTTCGGCAAGCGCCGCATGCTGCTCGTCAGCGTCGTGCTGCTGGTGTCCGGCTCGGTCGTCTGCGCCCTGAGCGACTCGCTCGTCCCGATGATCGTCGGCCGGACGCTCCAGGGTCTGGCGGCGGCCGTCGTGCCGCTGGGCATCAGCATCATGCGGGACGTCCTGCCCGCCGAGCGGCTCGCCGGCTCCACCGCACTGATGAGCGCCTCCCTGGGCGTCGGCGGCGCCCTCGGTCTGCCCGCGGCCGCCTTCATCGCCGACCGCTACGACTGGCACACGCTGTTCTGGATCTCCGCCGCGCTCGGTGTCGTGGCCCTGGCGCTCCTGGTGCTGATCGTGCCCGAGTCGAAGGTCCGCACCGGCGGCAGCTTCGACCTGCTCGGCTCCCTCGGCCTGTCCGCCGCGCTGGTGGCCCTGCTGCTGGCCGTCTCCAAGGGCGGCGACTGGGGCTGGACCAGCGGCACGACGCTGGGTCTGTTCGCCGCCGCGGTCCTGATCTTCCTGCTGTGGGGACGGTACGAACTGCGCACCGCCCAGCCGCTGGTGGACCTGCGGACCACCGCCCGCCGCCAGGTGCTGTTCACCAACCTCGCCTCGGTCGCGCTCGGCTTCTCGATGTTCGCCATGTCGCTCGTCCTGCCACAGGTGCTCCAGCTGCCCGAGCAGACCGGCTACGGGCTGGGCAGGTCCATGCTGGCCGTCGGCCTGATCCTGGCCCCGCAGGGGCTGGTGATGATGGCCATGTCCGCCGTGTCCGCCGCCCTCACCAAGGCGAAGGGCCCCAAGGTCACTCTGATGACCGGCGCGGTCGTCGTGGCCGCCGGGTACGGACTGAGCCTCGCGCTGATGTCCGAGGTCTGGCACATCATGCTGGTCGCCTGCGTCATCGGCGGCGGTGTCGGCTTCGCCTACGGGGCCATGCCCGCCCTGATCATGGGCGCGGTGCCGGCCTCCGAGACGGCGGCGGCCAACAGCCTCAACACCCTGATGCGCTCCATGGGAACGTCGTTCGCCAGTGCCCTCGCGGGCGTCATCCTGGCGCAGCTGACCACCGACTTCGGGGGCCACGCCCTGCCCTCCGAGAACGGCTTCAAGACGGTCATGGCCATCGGTGCCGGCGCCGCCCTGCTGGCCCTCTTCTTCGCCTCCTTCCTGCCGCGACGGCAGACGGCCGGCGAACCGGCCGAGCCGGCCGAAGCCCTCACCGAACCGGCGGAGATCTCCGGAGCGCGCGCCTAGTGCGCGTCCGCTGAGCACCGGCCCCCGGACGGCCATGGTGCAGCGGGCTCCACCCCCGTTTCGGGAACGCGCTCCCTCGTAGCGGCACACGGCGGACGGAATCGTGGTGAGCAGGCCGGAAACGCCGAACCCACCCCTCCCTCCCCCGCATTCCCTCCCGAGAGGTACCTCCATGTCTTCCCTCCTCGCCACCGTCAAGTCGTTCGCCGCCAACCTGCTGCTCTGGAGCCTGTTCACCGTCGGTCTCGGCGCCGCCCTGGGCGCCGGTGCCGTCGTCGACGGCACCCAGCAGGACGTGGCCACGATCGCCGGGTCCGCCGTCGCGGTCGTCACCGGGACGCGGCTCGCCAGGAGGCCGAGGATCAAGGGCTTCCTGGCCCGGCCCGGCACGCCGCGGTTCCTGTTCCTGTTCAACGGCGCTGCGGCCGTGGCGATGTACTTCGCCCTGGACGGCGCGAAGGGAATCGCCGCCGCTGCCGCCATGGGCCTGGTCTCCCTCGTCGCGGCCGGCGGGATCATCGCCAACCATCGCGGCGCGGCCCACGCCTGAGGCTCCGCCCCCGCGGCGGTGCCCCTCCCCCCCTCCCCCACCCCACATCACTGAGGAGACGTCATGTCCGATGCCCTGTCCTGCCCCGTCACCGGTGCCACCGGCCCGCTGCCCGAGTACCCGCTGCCGCGGGCGGCGGAGTGCCCGCTGGCCCCGGCCCCGGTCGCCCAGGAACTGCGCGACGAGAAGCCCATCACCAAGGTGCGGATCTGGAACGGCAGCACGCCGTGGCTGGTCACCCGCCACGCCGACCAGCGGGCCCTGCTGCCCGACTCCCGTGTCAGCGACGACGACCTCGACCCCGGCTTCCCTTACGTCAACGCGCACCGGGCGGAGATCGCGCCGATCACGCCCCGGCTGATCACCAACACGGACGCGCCGGAGCACACGCGGCTGCGGCGGACCGTCAACGGACCGTTCGTGGTCAAGCGCATCGAGAAGATGCGGGAGCCGGTCCAGAAAATCGTCGACGAGCTCGTCGACCGGATGCTCGCCGGCCCCAACCCGACCGACCTGCTCACGGCCCTCGCCCTGCCGGTGCCCTCGCTGGTGATCGCCGAGCTGCTCGGAGTGCCGTACGAGGACCACGACTTCTTCCAGCGCAGCAGCAGCCTGGTCCTGGACGGTTCGGCGGCGCCGGAGGAGGCCAGGAAGGCCAGCGGCGCGCTGGCCGCCTACCTGGACAACCTCATCGAGCTGAAGACCGCCGACCCGGACGACGACGTGCTGTCGGAGATGGCCGGCCGCGTCCAGGACGGCGAGATGACGCACACCGAGGCCGTCCACATGGGCGTGGCCATGCTGATCGCCGGCCACGAGACCACCGCGACGATGATCAGCCTCGGCACCCTCGCCCTGCTCCAGCACCCCGACCAGCTGGCCCTGCTGCGCGAGACCGACGACCCGAAGCTGGTCGCGAAGGCGGTGGACGAGGTGCTGCGCTATCTGTCCATCGTCCAGACCGGCGTACGCAGGGTCGCCAAGGACGACATCGAGATCGGTGATGTCGTCATCCGCAAGGGCGACGGCATCATCTTCGACCTGCACGCCGCGAACTGGGACCCGGAGGTCTTCCCCGAGGCCGAGCGGCTGGACATCACCCGCCCGGCCCGGATCCACCAGGCGTTCGGCTACGGCCCCCACCAGTGCCTGGGCCAGAACCTGGCCCGCCTGGAGCTCCAGGTCGTCTACGGCACCCTCTACCGCCGCGTCCCGACCCTGCGGCTGGACACGGCGGTCGAGGACCTGGAGTTCGACCACACCGGGACGACCTACGGCGTGCACAGCCTGCCCGTGGCCTGGTGACCCCGCCCTCTCCCCTCCTTGAGGAACAAGAGATGACAAGCATGCGTGTGGAACTGGACATACCGAAGTGCGTGGCGTCGGGGCAGTGCGTGATGGCCGCTCCTGACGTGTTCGACCAGCGGGACGACGACGGTGTCGCGATCCTGCTGGAGGAGCGGCCCGGCGAGGAACTGCGCGGCGAGGTGGAGGAGGCCGTGGCGATCTGCCCGGCCGCCGCGATCCGGCTGGTGGAGTCGTGAGGCGGGTCGTGGTCGTCGGCGCCTCGGCCGCCGGGCTCGCGGCGGCCGAGACCCTGCGCCGGGCGGGCTACGACGGCACGCTCACCCTCGTCGGTGACGAGCCGCGGGACCCCTATGACAGGCCCCCGCTGTCCAAGCAGATCCTCTCCGGCGAGTGGCCGGCCGAGCGCCTGCCGCTGCGGCCGCGGACCGACCTCGACGCCCTCGGCCTCGACCTGCGGCTGGGGTCGGCGGCGACCGGGCTGGACATGACGGACCGTACGGTGTGTCTGGCCGACGGGGAGCGAGTGCCCTACGACGGACTGATCGTGGCCACCGGAGTGCGTCCCCGGCGGCTGCCCGGTGACGGCCGCGCACACGTGCTGCGCACCCTCGACGACGCCCTCGCGCTGCGCGAGCGGCTGAGGCCGGGCTGCCGGCTGGTCGTGGTGGGCGCCGGGTTCCTCGGCGCCGAGGCCGCCGCGGTGGCCTGGGGTCGCGGCGCCCGGGTGACCCTGCTGGAACCGGCCCCCGTGCCGCTGGCGCACGCCGTCGGCACCGAGGTCGGGCAGGTGCTCTCGCACGCCCACCTCGACCACGGCGTGGAGCTGCGCACCGGCGTCACCGTGACCGAGGTGACCGACGGGGGCGTGCGGCTCGCGGACGGCGAACGGGTCGAGGCCGACGAGGTCCTGGTCGCCATAGGCTCGCTGCCCAACACCGAGTGGCTGGCCGACAGCGGGCTTCCGGTCGGCGACGGGGTGCTCTGCGACACGTACTGCGCCGCCGCGCCGGATGTGTACGCGGCCGGTGACGTGGCCCGCTGGGACAACCCGCTGTTCGGGACGTCGATGCGGATCGAGCACCGCACGAACGCCGCCGAGCAGGGCATGGCCGCCGCCCGCAACCTGCTCGCCGGGCCGGATGCGCGCAGGCCGTTCGCGCCGGTGCCGTACTTCTGGTCCGACCAGTACGACATGAAGATCCAGGCGTACGGCCATCTGCGCGGGCACGACGAAGTCAACCTCGTCGAGGGGGACTTGGCCGAGCGCAGGTTCGTGGCGGCCTATCGCACGGGCGAGCGGCTGACCGGCGCCCTGGCGGTCGGTATGCCGCCCAAGGCCGTCCGAGGCTGGCGGCAGGCCATCGCGGGCGGGACAGCCTGGAACGAGGCCGTACCGGCCGCCGGCACCGGGGCGGCCTGACCCTCGGCACATCAACCCCGGGCGGGGGCGGCCCTGTTGCCGCCCCCGCCCCTTCAGCGAGGAGATCTCAGATGGAGAACCAGACGCAGAACCGTACGGACGACCCGCGCGATGTGGTCGTCGTCACCGGAGCGGGCGGGATGGGAACGGCGGTCGCACGCCGCCTGGGCAGCGGACGGACGCTGATCCTCGCCGACCACTCGCGCGAGCGGCTCGACCAGGTCGTGGCCGAGCTGAGCGCCGAAGGGTACGCCGTGCGGGGCGTGCCGACCGATGTCTCCGACCGTGCCTCGGTCGGGGAACTCGCCCGTAGCGCGGCGGAGCAGGGGCGGATCACCGCGGTGGTGCACACCGCCGGGGTCGCCGCCGCGACGGCCTCGGTGCGCAGAATCCTCGACGTGGATCTGCTCGGCACGGTGTATGTGATCGAGGCGTTCGAGAAGGTGGCCGGCAGAGGCACCTCGCTCGTCTGTGTCGCCAGCCTGGCCGGGCACATGGCCTCGATCAGCGCCGAGGACGAGGCCGCCCTGGCGACGGCTCCCGCCGAGGAGCTGCTCGGTCTCGACGCCGTCACGGGCCTCGGTGACGACGCGACCGCCGCCTACATCCTCGCCAAGCGCGCCAATCACGTCCGCGTGCAGGCCGCCGCCCTCGCCTGGAACCGGCTAGGCGCGCGCGTCAACACCCTCAGCCCCGGTGTCGTCGCGACCGCCATGGCGAAGGCGGAGGCCGACTCGGACGCCGACGGGCACATGCTCAAGATGCTGGACGCGTGCGGCGCGGGCCGACCGGGCACACCGGGCGAGATCGCCGACGCGGTGGCCTTCCTCACCGGCCCCGAGGCACGGTACGTCACCGGCACCGATCTGCTCGTCGACGGCGGGCAGGCGGCCTGGATCCGGCGACACATGCGGCGCCCCGGATGACGACGGCGGCACCGGCCCGCTCGGGCAGGGCGTTGCGGCAGGCCGGGCGGGCCACGCTCCAGCTGTTCGTCGCCGCGCCGCTGGCCTTCGGCCTGTACCTGTATATCTGAACGGCCGGTGAGTCAGCGCGGGGTCGCGGCGGGCCGGGCCAGCCGCTCGCCGATGACGCCGATCACGTCCGGCGCGTGGTCGATGAGGAAGAAGTGCCCGCCGGGGTAGCGCCTCATCTCGAAGTCCCCTTCGGTGTGGGCGCTCCAGGCGCGTACCTCGTCGTGGCTCGCCTTGGGGTCGTCGTCTCCGGTCAGGGCGGTGAGGGGGCTGCGGAGCCGGTGGTCCGACGCCCGCACGTAGGTCTCCACCGCGCGGTAGTCGTTGCGCAGGGCCGGCAGGATCATGCGCATCAGCTCCTCGTCTCCGAAGATCTGCTGGTCGGTGCCGCTGAGCCCGCGCAGTTCGGCGATGATCCCGGCGTCGTCGAGCCGGTGCACCCGCTCCTCTCGGTGGCACGACGGTGCGCGGCGCCCCGAGACGAAGACCCGCTCGGCGAATCGCCCGGCCCGCTCCAGCCGTACGGCGACCTCGAAGGCCAGGGCCGCTCCCATGCTGTGCCCGAAGAGGGCGAAGGGGCGGTCC
This sequence comes from Streptomyces sp. NPDC008137, assembly GCF_042957035.1. Classification (NCBI taxonomy): domain Bacteria; kingdom Bacillati; phylum Actinomycetota; class Actinomycetes; order Kitasatosporales; family Streptomycetaceae; genus Streptomyces; species Streptomyces sp. NPDC008137. Next base: position 25,026 of record NZ_JBIBHN010000019.1, read on the forward strand.
ACCGTGCGGGTCACGGCCCGGCCGACCTCGTCCGCGAGACCGTCGATGGTGTCGATCATGGGCTCGTGGTGCCGGTCCTGGCGGCCCGGGTACTGGACGGAGAGCACCTCGATCCGGGGGTGCAACGCCTGGGCCACCGGCCGGAAGAAGGACGCCGAACCGCCCGCGTGGGGCAGACAGACCAGTTGCACGGGGGCGTCGGGGCTCGGGAAGAAGCGTCGTATCCACGGGTCGGTGGCGGTCATGGGGCCTTCCTGTTCTCATGCTCGGAACGACTTCTCATGCTCGGAACGACATGCTCGTACCGATTGCCAAGATAGACGGACCGACCGGCCAGGAGGGATCGCATGACGAACCACCCCACCCGCACCGAGCGTGTCGAACTGACCCCCGCCGCCGAGGAACTGCTGCGGCGGCTGACCGGGACGCACGGGCCGGTGATGTTCCACCAGTCCGGCGGCTGCTGCGACGGCAGCGCCCCGATGTGCTACCCGCGCGGCGAGTTCCGGGTCGGTGCCTCGGACGTGCTGCTGGGGCAGGTGGCCGGGGACACCCCGTTCTGGATGAGCGCGGACCAGCACAGGTACTGGTCGCACACCCACCTCACGGTGGACGTCGTCCCCGGCCGCGGCAGCGGCTTCTCCCTGGAGGCCCCGGAGGGCGTCCGTTTCCTGATCCGCTCCCGACTGCTCACCGACGAGGAACTGCGGCACATCGAGGCGGAGCCACCGCTGCCGACCGGGGCGGACGAGCCCGGCCGGGCCTGAACGGCTCGGTGCGCGCGCCGCCGTAGGGTGGGCGCATGTACACGACGCGGGTCTCGGGTCATGTCGACGCGCCGCGTCCGGCCGTCTACCGGGCGCTGGTGAGCGGGGAGGCGATCGCGCGCTGGCGGGTGCCGGACGGGATGCGCGGCGCGGTGCACGAGTTCGACGCCCGCGAGGGCGGCAGGTTCCGTGTCTCGCTGACGTACGACGCACCGGAGGCCACCGGGAAGTCGGCCGCGCACACCGACACGTACCACGGCCACTTCGCGCGGCTCGTGCCCGACGAGCAGGTGGTCGAGGTGCTCGCGTTCGAGTCCGCCGACCCCGCACTGGGCGGCTCGATGACCATGACGACGACGCTCACCGACGCGGAGGGCGGCGGCACCGACGTCCTCGTGGTCCACGAGGGCATCCCCGACGTCGTGCCCGCCGCGGACAACGAGACGGGCACCCGCATGGCGCTGGCGAACCTGGCCCGGTTCGTCGAATCCGATCCGGACGCCGTCTAGGGCGGGACGAACACATCCTGCCGGGCCTCCGGTTGCCTCGCTTCCCATGCTCATGCCAGGCGCACCGGGCGACAGCCGTGCACTTCAGGAGCACAGCCGGAACACGGATTTCTCTGTGCACAGAAATACATTGACGAACTGAATGCACGCAGCAACCGTGACGCGCTCGACGCCCCTCCGTGCTTCCGTGCGCCCCTATGGAGAAAGGATTCGGCGAGCCGTCGGAAGATTTCACTGGGCAGGACTGAGGCGTGCGTCAAATCGACGTGCGCGCACCACAATCCCGTGTGCCGACCGAAGCAGGTGGTATTCGATGAGCGGCTCCGTTCCCGGACCGGCCCGAAATTGGACAGTGGGCACTGCTCCAGGCATATTCCCATTCCTGGGCCACGGTATCGACTTGGTCCGTCGCCCGCTGGCTTTTCTGGAATCTCTGCCCGCGCACGGGGATCTGGTCGAAATACGCCTGGGTCCGCGGCGTGCCTGGATGGCCTGTCACCCGGATCTCGTCCATCAGGTACTCGCGGACCCGGAGACGTTCGACAAGGGCGGCCCGCTCTACGACCGGCTGCGGATGCTGCTGGGGGACGGCGTCGGCACCTGCCGCCATCAGGATCACCGGCGCCAGCGCAGGCTGCTGCAACCCGGCTTCCGCAAGGCCCGCGTCGCCGACCAGGTGCAACTGATGGGCGAGGAAGTGGAGTCGGTGTGCGGCGGATGGCGGGACGGGCAGGCGGTCGACGTCAGCGCGACCATGATGGACCTGTCGACCCGCGTGATCAGCCGCCTCCTCTTCTCCGACTCGCTCGACGCCGCGACGGCCGCCGAGATGCGCGGGTGCCTGGCCACCGTGGTCCGCGGCATGTTCGTCCGGACGGTCATGCCGGTCGACGCCCTGTTCCGTGTTCCCACTCCGGCGAACCGGCGCTACCGGCACGCTTCCGACCGCCTGCGCGCGATCGTCGACGCGGCTGTCGCCGAGCGCCGGCGAGGCGCCGCCCGGGACGACCGGGACGACCTGCTGGGCACCCTGCTGGCCGCCGCGCGCGGGGAAGGCGGGGAGAAACCGATCACCGACCAGGAAGTCCACGGCCAGGTGATCACGCTGATGTTCGCCGGCGCCGAGAGCACCGCCCTGTGCCTCTCCTCGGTCTTCGAACTGGTGGGGCGGCACCCCGAGGAGGAAGGCCGTCTGCACTCCGAGGTGGACGCCGTGCTCGCCTCGGGACGGCCGCCCGGCCCCGACGAGCTGCCGCGCCTCGTCCACACCCGCTCCGTCCTCACCGAGACTCTTCGCCATCGCCCGCCCGGCTGGCTCTTCACCCGCGTCGCCACGAAGGAGACGGAGCTCGCCGGGCACCGGCTCCCACGGGGCGCCACGGTCGTGTTCAGCCCGTACCTCCTGCACCACGACCCCACCCTGTTCCCCGGCCCCGACCGCTTCCTCCCCGGCCGTTGGCTGCCCGGTCAGGCCGTCGTCCGCCCCGGAGCGATGATCCCGTTCGGGGCCGGCCGCCGTAAATGCATCGGCGAGACACTCGCCCTGACGGAGGCCCTGGTCGCCGTCGCGTTCCTCACCCGCCACTGGCGGCTGCGCCATCTGCCCGGTTACCAGGAGCGGCTGCGTCCGGCGGCGTCGCTGGGGCCGCGGGGACTGGTCATGACCTGCGAACAGCGCGTCAGGAGCACGGCGGGCACGGCTGCCGTGCCCGCCGTCCACGACTCCCGAACGGCAGGTGGCGACGATGTCCACGACGCATGAGGAAACAGCGCTCGCCGCGCAGGACGGAACTCGAGCGGTCGACCTGCGGGAACTGATCGACGCGAACCTCTACATGCCGTTCCCGTTCGCGCGCAATCCCCACGCCTGCGAAGCGGCGGCGGGCGTCGGCACCTGGCTGAGCGCGTGGGGGCTGACCGACGACCCCGCGGTGGCGGCCATGATCTCCTATACACGTCCCGCCGAACTCGCCGCCTGCAACAGCCCGTCCATGGATTCCGGGCTCCTCCAGATCGTGGCCAATCAGATCGCCTACCAGTTCGTCTTCGACGACCGGGCGGAGGACGTCGGCCAGCGCTCGCCCGGCCTGCTGCTGCCCATGCTGAGCGAGAGTGTCGCGATCCTGCGGGACGGCCGGCCGCCCGCCACCCCGCTCGGGGCGGCCCTGGCCGACCTGTACCGCCAGGTCCGGGAGCGGTGCACGCCCGATCAGGCCGCGCGATGGGCCTGGGCCAGCCGTGAGTACGTGCACGGTCTCCTGTACGAGGCGGTGGCCCAGGCCCATGCGGACCCGGTGGGCAGCGGACTGTGCCGGTCCATACGCTCCCTCATCGCCGGTGTCGAGCCGTTCTGGCCGCTGTGCGAGGCCGCGCAGCCGTGCGAGCTGTCGCCGCAGGAGATCCATCACCCCGTCATGCGACGCCTGAGCCGGTTGTCGGCCGACGCGGCGGTGTGGATACCCGACCTCTTCTCCGCGGTGAAGGAACAGCGCGCGGGCGGCATGATCAACCTGGCCCTCGCCTACCAGCGGACACACCGGTGCTCCCTCCCGGTGGCCGTCACCCTGGCCGTACGGCGCATCAACCGCACCATCCGCGAGTTCGAGGAGGTCTACGGTGAGATCAGGCCGGAGCTGAGTCCCTCCGGCGTCGGCTATGTGGAGGGCATGGCCGGCTGGATCCGGGGATGCTACTTCTGGTCCCGGACCGTGCCGCGGTACGCCGACACGATGGCAGCACCCGCAGGACTCTGACCGTTGACACGACCGGTCGCCTCCCCCGCAGGACTCCCGAAAGGGGCGGAAACGGGCCACGCTACCCCGAGGGACGGGCATTCAAAGCTCTGCTTCGGGAAATTCACTCGCCCTGTCTACCTGCTGTTACGCCCAGGCCAAACGGCCTGTATCTGGGCGTACGCTCGCCCCGTCCAGCGGGGAGCAACGACAGGAAGCGGTGGATCACATGGCCCACGGGCTGCGGCAACCGATCACCGAGCACCGGCCACTCCTCGAACGCGACGAGGAACTCCGGGCCATCGACCGCGCACTTGCGGATCTCCGGGACGCCGTCGACGGCGTGCCCCGGGTCCCGCGCGGCGGGCTGCTCGCCTTCACGGGTGAGGCCGGGCTGGGCAAGACGACCCTGATCGCGGCGGCGCGCGCCCGTGCCGCCGCACAGGGGTTCACGGTGTTCTCGGGCAAGGGCGGCGAGAACGAGCAGGGGCTGGCGTTCCGCGTCGTCCGCCAGGTCATGCAGCCCGTTCTGGCCGGGATGAGCGGGACGGAGCGCCGGGACTTCCTGGGCAGTTGGTACGACATCGTCGGCGCCGCGCTCGGACTCGAGGCGACGGACGCCGCCCGGATGCCGGACCCGACCGGAGTGCGCGACGGCCTCGACTGGGTCATGACACGCCTGACGATGCTGAACGCGCCCGTCGTTCTGCTCCTGGACGACCTGCACTGGGCCGACACCGAATCCCTCGACTGGCTCGCCTCCTTCGCGCCCCGGGTCGCGGACCTCCCGCTCCTGGTCGTCGTCGGCTACCGGCCGCATGAACTCCCGCCCGACGCGACCTCCTTCCGCACACTCGTCGAACGCCACGAGCGCCGCCCGCACGTCCTGTCTCCGCTCGGCGAGGCCGGCGTGGCGCGGATCATCAGGGAGGAAGTGGGCGAGGAAGCCGAGGACGAGTTCTGCGGCGAGTGCTGGACGGTCACCAACGGAAGCCCCTTCGAGGCCGTCGAACTGGCCATCAGACTGCGCGAGCGACGGCTGCGGGGAACCCAGGACGAGGTGCCCGTGATGCGGGACCTCGCCGCGGCGGTCAAGGGACCGGGCCTGATCAAGCGCCTCAAGCGCCTCGGCCCGGGCACGGTCCGCTTCGCGTGGGCCGGGGCCGTCCTGGGCAGTCCCTTCGCGGCGGAGGCCGCCGCGGACCTCGCGGTGGTCGGCAGCGCGGAGGCCGTGGAAGCCACCGAGAAGCTGCGCGCCTGCCGCATCCTCAGGGACGCCGACGAGGCGGTGGGCGCCCTGGAGTTCGTCCATCCGCTGATCGCCACGACGGTCTACCGCGACATCCCCTCGGGCCTGCGCGTCGGCATGCACGACGCGGCCGCCAACGCCGCCCGGACGGTCGAGTCCGACCCCACCGCCGCCGCCCGTCACTTGCTGGAGGTGCCCTGCGAGGGGCGGCCCGAGACGGTCGCGTGCCTGCGCGCCGCGGCACGTGAGTACCTGCGCGCCGGGGCCCCGGAGGCCGCCCGGCGCGTGCTGACCCGGGCGTTGCGGGAACCGCCGCCCGCCGAGGACCGCGCCGCCCTGCTCCACGAGCTGGCCGGCTCGACCTTCCTGATCGATCCCACGGCCACGGTGAGCCATCTCCGGGAGGCGCTGAAGGAGCCCGGAATCGACCCCGACCTGCGTGCCTCCATGGTCTACCGGCTCACCCAGGCACTGGCCCACACCGACCGGCTGACCGAGGCCGCGACCGTGGCCGCCGACGAGGCGCGGCGCGCCACCAACCCGCGCGTCAGACTGCGCATGCAGGCGGATCACTTCGTGTGGAGCGCCTTTCGCGCCGACGAGTCCGACTCCTCCGCCCGGTCGCGCCGGCTGGCGAAGCTGGCCGACAAGCTGACCGGCCGGGGTCTGGAGGAGCGTTACATCCTCGGCCTGCGGGCGTGGGACGCCCTCGTGCGCGGCGAGCCGCGGCGGAGCGCCCTCGGGTATGCCGAGGAGGCGCTGAGCGGAGGGATGAGCTGGACCGACGAGAACCGCGGCTTCGAGGTGCCCGCCGCGGTCGCCCTGCTGTTCATGTACTGCGACCAGCCGCGGCGGGCCGAGGACCTGTTCGCCGACGGGATGGCCGAGTGCGAGCACCGGGGGTGGCGTGGCTCCCATCTGGCGCAGGGCCAGACGCTGCTGGGCTACATCCGCTACCGCCGGGGCTCCCTGCCCGAGGCCGAGGAACTCGTCCGGGCCGGGCTGCACACCGCCGAGCGCGTCGAAGGAGCGGTGCCCGCCCAGTGGTTCGCCATCGGCATCCTCATCCAGATCCTGCTGGCCCGCGGGCGGACCACCGAAGCGCGCCGGCTCGCCGACACCTACCGCTACGGCGACGTGGTGCCCAACGCCGTCATCTTCCCCGACCCCCGCACGGTCTACGCCGAACTGCTCCTGGCGGAAGGCCGGCTCGCCGAGGCGGCGCGTCTGCTGTCCAGGGTCGGGGACTGGCTGGAGGGGCGGGACTGGCACAACCCGTCGTGGTGCCCCTGGCAGCTGGGACTGGCCTCGGCGCTCGCTCGCACCGCTCCCGACCAGGCGGTGCTGCACGCCCAGGACGCCACCAAGCGAGCCCGGGACTTCGGCGCGGCGTCCGCGATCGGCCAGGCGCTGCGGGTCCAGGCGGAGGTGACGGGCGGGCAGGCTGCGCTGGAACTGCACACGCAGGCCGTCGATCATCTGGAGCGGTCGCCCGCGGCGTACGAGCTGGCCCGTGCCCTGGTGGGCCATGGCGCCGCGCTGGTCCGCGCCGGCCGGCTGCACGACGCCGCCGACCGGCTGTACCAGGGACTGGAGGGAGCGGTGCACTGCGGTGCCGAGGGTCTGGCGGACCGGGCCAGGCGGGAACTCTCTGCCGCGGGTCTGCGCCCGCTGCCCCTGCGCTACGCGCAGACGGACATGCTGACGGGCCCGGAACGCCGGGCCGCCGAGAAGACGGCCCAGGGCCACCCGGCTCCGGTGGTCGCGAAGGACCTGCGGATCACCGAGCAGGGCGTACGCCAGCTGCTGTCCTCCGTGTACCGCAAGCTCGGCACGGACGCGGCGGGCCTCGCCGACGCGCTGGAGAACTGCGCCCGGTAGCTGGCCCGGGGGGAGGCGGGCCTCACATCGGGCCGGGGCCCGACCCTCCCTTGAGGCGTTCCAGGTCGGAGGGGCGGACCTGGATGACGATCAGGGCGATCAGCGCGGCGACGGCGGTGAAGATCGCCGCCATGATGAAGGCGGCGGAGACGCCGGCGGTGAGGATCTCGTCGGACCAGGGTTTGGGCAGTTGCCCGGTCTGTTCGAACCGCAGGCGCTCGGCCGGGGTCGCCTGCCGGAGGAAGTCCGGGATCTGTTTCTCCGCCTCGTTGGTGCTGGCCGTGCCGTACATCGTGACCAGGATGGACAGACCGAGCGAGCCGCCGACCTGCTGGGTGGCGTTGAGGAGTCCGGAGGCCGCGCCGGTCTCCGGGGTGGACACGTTGGACAGCGCCATGAGGGTCAGCGACACGAACTCCATGCCCATGCCCAGGCTGAAGACGAGCATAGGGCCGAGGACACTGCCCGCGTAGGTCGAGTGCACGTCGGTCAGGGTGAGCCAGGCGAGGCCCGCCGCCGCCAGGATCGCGCCCACCACCATGAACGGTTTGGGCCCGTAGACGGGCAGGAAGCGCGAGGCCAGTCCCGCGCCGATCGCGATGACCGCGCTGACCGGCAGGAAGGCGAGGCCGGCTTCGATGGGGCTGAACTCCAGCACGTTCTGCACGAAGAGCGTGAGGAAGAAGAACATGCCGAAGATCGCGGCGGCCAGGCACAGCATGATGCCGTAGGTGCCCGCACGGTTGCGGTCGGCGAACATGTGCAGGGGCGTGATGGGCTGTCTCGAGCGCCGCTCGATCAGGATGAACGCCGCGAGCAGCACGACCGCCCCGGCGAACGAGGCCAGCGTGAGCGCGTCTCGCCAGCCGTCATCCGCAGCCCTGATGAACCCGTAGACGAGCAGCACCATGCCCGCGGTGGAAGTGAGCGCGCCGCTGAGGTCGAAGCGGCCGGGGTGGCGTTCGGACTCCCTGATCCACTTGGGTGTGGCGAGCACGATGAGCAGGCCGATGGGCACGTTGACGAACAGCACCCACCGCCAGTTCAGCCACTCCACCAGCATCCCGCCCGCGAGCAGGCCGATCGCGCCGCCGCCGGCCGAGACCGCGGCGAAGACCCCGAAGGCGCGGTTGCGTTCCGGCCCCTCGCGGAAGGTCGTGCTGATCAGGGCGAGGGCGGTGGGGGACGCGATGGCGCCGCCGACGCCCTGCAAGGCGCGGGCGCCGAGGAGTTGGCCGGAGTTCTGGGCGAACCCGCCGAGCAGGGAGGCCAGCACGAACAGCAGCACGCCGAAGATGAAGACGCGCCGCCTGCCCAGGATGTCGCCGGCCCGGCCGCCGAGCAGCAGCAGGCCGCCGAAGGTCAGGGTGTAGGCGCTCACCACCCACGACAGGCTCGTGGTGGAGAAGTCCAGCGCGCTCTGGATGTGCGGCAGCGCGATGTTCACGATGGTGATGTCGAGGACCACCATCAGCTGGCACGAGGCGAGGACGAGGAGTGCCATCGCGCTTCCGCCACCACCGGATTCCCTGGTGGTGGCCGCCTGTGGTGAAGCCGGCTGCGGGCCGCTGCCTGCGGTGTCCACCGTTCGACGGTACGCCCGCCCCCTGGACCTCACCACTCGATCACCGTCAGCCCCTGCGATTGCCCTTCGGTGAGAGCAGTTGCTCGCGCAGGACAGTCAGTTGGTGCGACGTGTCCACCGCCCTCTCCTCGTCCAGGGTGGTCAGGGCCAGCAGCAGGACATCGGCCACGACCAGCGCGGTGAGCTCCTCCGAGGTGATGCCGGTCGGGGTGTGCGGCGCGGTGAGGAGGGCGTCGACGCGGTCGCCGACGCCCTCGACGTGCTGTGCCGCACCCGGGCCCATATCGCCTCCAACGCGCTGCTGACCTGCGCTAGGGCTTCGCCGTCGATGTCGAGACGACCCCCGCGGGCTACGGCTGGATGTATCCGACCGACGGTCTGCTGGTGCACGGATACCACTACTAGGCTGCGGGCTCCACCGGCCCCGACGAGTCCCGCAAGCTGATCAAGCAGGCCCTCTCCGACCACCTCAGCCTGCCCGAGTCGCTGTGCAGGCACCCCGACACCCGCAGGCCCGCCCTGGAGCACTGGGCCACGCCCGTCCCCTCCTGCGTGGACCTGACCACCGGCGACTACCAGGACCTTCCGTGGAACCTCTACGACGGTCCCGACGGCTCCGCGGCCCGCCGCACCAGCTGAAAGAGAAACGCCGATGAACAGAAACTCACGCGGGACGGTGACCTGCGGCCTGGCCGTCACCGGTCTCCTCACCGCCGTCGGATGCAGTGGCGCCGACACCGGGGTCGCCCTCGTCCGGTACACCAAGCCGCTGCTCGCGGCCGTCCCCGGCGAGGGGTACCCGGCCACGGCGGTCGAGGCCCGGGCCGCCGCGCTGAGCCCCTGAGGCGCGCGCCCCGTCAGTCCGTCACCGGCTCCGCCTCCGCGTCCGCCTCCGGTGCGGAGAAGGGGTGGCGGAGCGGCAGCGGAGGCCACGGCGGCATCGCGCGGTTCTCCACGGTGAAGGTGTGGCTTCCCGACCCGACCTCGAACGGCGGCTCGCCGCCGGGGAGTTCGACGAGGGCGGTGGTGTTCGGCGGAACGACCGCCGTGACCGTGACGGTGTCTCCCCGCCGCTCCCACCCGGCCTCGGCGCGCCCGTACGGCGTGAGGTGCGCGGCATGCGCTCGGGTCAGCGTGCCGCCGGGCACCGGCGCGACACGCAGCCGCTTCCAGCCGGGCCCGGCCGGCCCGAGCCCGGCGACGGTGCGGTGCAGCCAGTCGGCGACCGCGCCGAGGGCGTAGTGGTTGAACGAGGTCATCTCGCCCGGGTTGACGGTGCCGTCGGGCAGCAGCGAGTCCCAGCGCTCCCAGACCGTGGTGGCGCCCATGGTCACCGGGTAGAGCCAGGACGGGCAGCCGGTCTCCAGCAGCATCCGGTAGGCGATCTCGGGCGCGCCCGCCTCGGTGAGCGCGTCGCAGATCAGCGGGGTGCCGGCGAACCCGGTCGCGATCCGGAACCCGGCCCGGCGGACGATCTCCACCAGGCGCCGGCCGGCCCGCTCGCGCTGCCGTGCGGTGGGCAGCAGCGCGAACCGCAGGGCCAGGGCGTACGCGGTCTGCGCGTCCGAGGCCAGCAGGCCGCCCGGGGTGACGAACTCGTCGGCGAAGGCGGCCCGCACCCGCCCGGCGAGCCGCGTGTACCGCTCGGCGTGCTCCGGCTCCCCCAGCAGGTCCGCCACGTCGGCCATGATCTCGGCCGTGCGGGCCGCGTAGGCGTTGGCCACCAGGTCACCGTCGGTCCGGGCGTCTCCGGGCCGGTCGGGCGGGGCGCCCGGGTCCAGCCAGTCGCCGAGCTGGAACTCGGCGCGCCACAGGCCGCCGCCCTCCGTCGTATACCGCTCCAGTTCGTCGGCCCAGGCGGACATCGACTCCCACTGGGTGCGCAACAGACCCTCGTCGCCGAAGGCCCGGTACAGCGCCCAGGGGACGAGGACCGCGCTGTCGGCCCAGATCGCGTTCGCCGCGTCCGGGAAGCCCTCGGGCAGGGCGTCGGGCACGACCAGCGGCGGGATCGCGCCGCCGGGCCGGGCGAGTTGCTCGGCGGCGAGGTCGCGCAGCCAGGAGCCGAGCATGCCGGAGCAGTCGTAGAGGAAGGCGGCCGTGGGGGCGAAGACGGCGATGTCGCCGGTCCAGCCGAGGCGTTCGTCGCGCTGCGGGCAGTCGGTCGGCAGATCCAGGAAGTTGCCGCGCATGCCCCACACGATGTTCGCGTGCAGTCGCTCGACCAGGGGGTCGGAGCACGTGAACCAGCCGGTGCGTTCCATGTCGGTGTGCAGGACGACGGCTTCGATGTCGTCGGGGTTCAACTCGCCCGGCCAGTCGTCCACTTGGGCGTATCGGAAGCCGTGGAAGGTGAAGAGGGGTTCGTACGTCTCGCCCTCGGGTGCACCTTTGAGGGTGTAGCGGTCGGTGGCCTGGGCCTGCCGCAGGGGGCGCAGGGCGGGTTCGCCGTGTTCCAGGACCTCGGCGTGGCGCAGGGTGACCGTCCGCCCCGCCTCACCCCGCACCCTCAGCCGCAGCCGGCCGACCAGGTTCTGCCCGAAGTCCAGCACGGTGCGACCGGTCGGCGTGGTCAGGACGTGTACGGGTTTCAGCGTCTGCGTGCGGCGTACGGGCGGGCCGGTCGGTGCCACCAAGTCTCCCCGGGGCATGTCCAGTTCGACGACGGGCAGCCAGCCGTCACCGGTCTCGCCGGGCGCGGACCAGCCGGGGCGCTCCAGACGGGCGTCGTACTCCTCGCCGTCGTACAGCTCGGAGCGGAGTGCCGGGCCGGTCGCGGCCTGCCACCGTCCGTCGGTGGCGACGGTCTCGCGGCTGCCGTCGGCGTAGCGGATCTCCAGCTGGGCGAGCAGGGCGGGCCGGTCGCCGTAGACGCCCCGCCGGCCGCCGTGGAAGCCGAGCCGGCCGCTGTACCAGCCCTCGCCGAGCTGGGCGCCGAGCACGTTCGCGCCCTCGCGCAGGTGTTCCGTCACGTCATAGGTGGAGTAGCGCAGCCGGTGGTGGTACGAGGACCAGCCCGGCGTGAGGACGTCCGCGCCGACCGGCAGGCCGTTGAGCTCCGGCCGGCAGACGCCGAGGGCGGTGACGTAGAGGCGGGCCGAGGCGACCGGGGCGGGGAGGCGGAAGGGGCGGCGCAGCAGGACGACGGGCTGCGGTCGCCCCGGGTCGATGCCCAGGTCCGGGTGCGGGGCGACCGGGCGGGCCGTCCAGTCCCCCGCGTCCAGCAGTCCGGTCTCGGCGTAGGCGACCGGCGACCAGGCGGAGACCCGGTCCTCGGCGTCCCGGACGCGCACCCGTGCCCCGACCCGTGTGCGCGAGGGCAGGTCCGGTCCGGGCCACGGCACGAGCACCGACGCGTCCGAGGCGACCGGGCCGTCCGTCCCGCCGACCCGGGTGCCGGCGTCGTCGAGCAGTTCGATCTCGTACGCCGACTGCCGCCAGCCGGGTGTACCGGTCTCGGTGCGCCAGCTCAGCCGGGGCCGGTGCTCGCCGATCCCGAGCGGCTCCCGGTGGTGTTCGAAGACAGGGGCGGTGACCTCGGCCTGCATGGGAACGCTCCTCACTCCGCGCGATGTGAATCGATTCAATCGAGCCGGGCGCGCATGCGGCCCGAACTGAGATTCCCGGGGCGGGCGGCGATAATCCGATCGTGATCAGCGTTCCGCTCGTCGAGCACACCCGCCTGGTGCGGGGAGCGTACGCCGCGCTGCTGTCCCGTGGGCGGGTGAGGACGTCACCGTCCGGGGCGAGCCGCGGGCGCGGCTGCCGGAGTGCCGGCTACTGGTGATGGCCTCGGCGGCACCCGAGCGGCTGCGCCGCATCCCGGTTCGCCGACCCCGAGTTCGCGCCGGCCGCCCTGGACGCGGCCGGGGAGTCGGGCTGGGTGTGAACCGGGTGAGCCGGGCAGGTCATCGAGGTGTACCTGCCCGGCTCCCGCGGGCCCTCACGCCCTTACCCCGGGATCTCTGACGAGTATCCCAGGGCGAGGCGCCGCGCGACACCACCGTTCGTCACCGGCGTTCCGGCCGGTCGCCGGACCGGCCGCGCGGTCAGCGGCCGCCGCGGATCAGGCCGGTCAGATAGCGCCACAGCGAGGAGCGCTGCCGGGCGGACGAGTCCGGCAGGACCTCCTCCGCCACCCCGGGCGCGGGACCGTCCGCCGCCGGACGCGCGGGCGCCGAGGCGAGTTCGTACCGCACGGGCAGCGAGCGCAGGCCCCGCATGAACGGGGAGGAACGCCAGGGCAGTTGGTCGGCGGGCAGCGCGAGGTCGAGGTGGTCGAACCGCTCGAACAGGCGCCCTACCCCGGCCGCCGCGACCGTCGAGGCGAGCTCCCGGGCCGGGCACTGGCGCGGGCCGGCTCCCCAGGACAGATGCGCCCGGGTGCTGATGGTGGTGCCGGAGGCGACGTGGTCGGCGAAGAGCGGGTCGGCGTGCGCGGCGCCCGGGGAGACCCACACCGGGTCGCCGGCCCGGATCGTGTAGTTGCCGAGCGGGGTGTCCTCGGCCGCGAACCGCGGGACGAAGTTCACCAGGGGCGGCTTGCGCATGACCACCCGGTTCATGGTCTCCCTGACCATCCCGGCGGACAGGCTGGCGCGCACGCTGCCCTCCCCTGAGATGACCTCGACGACGGTGTTGGAGATGAGGATGCCGACGTGGTCGGAGGTCATGCCGAGCAGCATGAACAGTTCACGGGCGAGATGGTCGAGCGACAGGTCCGGGTGCGCGGCCAGCAGGTACGAGGGAAAGTCGTCGCCCGGCTTCTGGAGCTTGCCCGCGGCCAGTTCCGCCAGGGTCGCGAGCAGTCGCTCCAGCGCGGCCTCGGCGTCCGGGCCGGCGTCGAGCACGCGCCACATGTCCATCAGCGCGTCGTCGCCCTGCGAGCCGGGGAAGCCGAGCAGATGGCTCGCCACCATCAGCGGCAGCGGCCGGGAGAACTGCGCGGACAGGTCCGCCACACCGGTCCTGCCGCCCTGCCCCACCAGGGTGATCAGCTCGTCGGCGTAGGCGGTGACGGCGGACTTCAGGCGCTTCGCCTGCGGGTGACGGGGGTCCTGGAACGGCTTGAGGGCCACGTCCCACGCGGACCGCAGCGGCCGGTAGCCGGGGCCGCCCTGGATCAGGATGTGGTTGACCTCGAGGGAGGGGCCGAGCGGCCAGTCGGCGGGCACCCTGCCCTCGGAACGGGCCCGCCAGTTCTCCAGCCCCTTCGGGAAGCCGTCGTTGTCCTGGAGCACCTGGAGCGACTCGCGGTAGCCCAGGACCAGCCAGGCGGGCACTCCCAGCAGATCGACCGGCGCGACCGGGCCGTGTTCGCTCCTCAGCCGCTCGTAGACGAGCGAGGGACGTGTCTCGTAGTCCCGGGTCAGCAGCGGTTCGGGGCTCAACGCCTCCAGCCGCGTGTCGTCCAGGTCCACGGATCCGCCGTCACCCCACTGGGATTCCATCGTCTTGCCACCCCTCCGACACACCGCGTACCGGCACACCATCAGTCGGTAGCCGGAAACGGTGGGGACCCTACCCCAGGGCGAACTCGCGGGTAACGACGGGGGTGGGGTGAGAGGGCGACGCGATCCGTATCAGGCCGCGGTGTATCCGAGTTGGCGCCTCATGTACGGCGTCATCAGGGTCTTCGCCTTGGCGACGGTGGTGGTGCGGCTGCCCAGGACGGCGGACTCGCCTCCGGGTACGGGCAGCACGGTCAGTCCGTCGGCCGGGCCGAACGGCACGATGAGCGGGGTGCGCTGGATCGGTCGGTAGAAGCGTGGCTCCTTGCGGTGCTTGCCCGAACTCTGCAGGTAGGCGCGGATGTTGTGGGCGGCGATGTCCGCCTGGGCGAGGGCGGCGGGGGTGATCTTGAGTTCGCTGACGTCGTTCACGTCGCCGACGGCGAACACGTCGAGCTTCCCCTCGACGCGCAGTGTCCGGTCGACCTTGACGTGTCCGTCCCTGTTGAGCCAGTCGCCGTGTCCGGCCAGGCGGAGCCAGAGGGTGTTGGGGGTGGTGCCCGTCGCCCAGAAGGACAGGTCGGCCTCGAGGACGGTGCCGCGGGCGTCGCGGTAGGTGCCGAAGTCGTTGCCGGGGGACATGAAGGCGTCGAGCCGTACCTCGACATCGTGGGACTCCAGCCAGGCCAGCGCCTTGCGCCCCGGCCGGGTGCTGCCCGTGGAGTCGAGCAGCGCCGGCCCGGAATGGGCGAGTGTGACCCGGGCGTCGGGGCGGGCCAGGCGGATCTCGGCGCTGAGTTCGACGCCCCCGGGGCCGCCGCCGACGACGAGGACGTGTTCGGCCGTGGCGACGTTGCGCTGGTGTTCGGCGAACGACTTGGCCGCCTCCTCGGTGGTGGTGCCGGTGAAGCGGGCCGGCTCGGGGTAGTCGGCGCCGGTGGCGATCACGACCACGTCGTAGGGCAGCCGCTCACCGGTGGCGAGGACGACCTGCCGCTCGGCGGTGTCGACGCCGACGCACTTGCCCGCGACCACCCGGCCGTTGCCGAGCAGCCGGTCGTACGGGATGAAGGGGGTGTGGGTCCACTCGGGGCGGACACCGGCGCGCAGGGAGGCGACGCGGTGGAAGAAGACCTCCTTGCGGTCCACCAGGGTGACCCGGGCGAGGCCGTCCAGCCGCTTCGCCAGCCGGACACCGGCGTAGCCGCCGCCGATCACCACTACGTCGCCGTCGTACACACCGAGTCTCCTGTGCCTGGTGGGGGGTGCGAGTGCCGCCGTGGACGGGCCCCGCTCGGATCGACCCCCGGCGGCCACTCGACTGAGGGTGAGACTAGCCCTTGAAACTTAAAGGGATCCCGAGGTTCCGTGCATGTTCCGTGAAGGGATCGGCACCCTGGCAGGCCGTCACTTCCCCCAGATCTTCCGGTACGCCTCCTGGTAGCCCGACGGGTCCCAGGTCGTGGCGCCCTCGCTGTTGCCGGCCGTGGCGATGTGGACAGGAGCCGTGTACCCGCTGGCCGGGCGGTCCGCGAAGGCGCGGTTGAACTCGTCGACGATCTGCCAGCCCTGGAGGGTGAGCGGCTCGGGCACGGTGGCGGCCTGGTACTGCTCGCTGTTGATGCGCTGGAAGGCGGACGGGTCGCCGTCGCCGGCGCCGATGTTGAAGGGCGGGCCGGAACCCTTCTCCCCGGCCGCGCGGAAGGCGGGGGCGGCGTCGGCGAAGTACAGGTCGTTGATGGCGACGGAGTGGGTCCAGCGGTCCTGGAACCGGGAGAGCAGCGAGGAGATCTCCCGCGGGGTACGGCTGCTCGCGTCGGGGATCGGAATGTTCTCGACCGAGAGCAGCTTCACCCCGGAGCAGGCGGCGAGTTCCTTCCTGATCAGGTCGGACTTGTTCCTGGCGAACGGGATCGAGGCGTCCGTGATGACCACGACCCCGGCGCGGCCGTCCGAGTCGGAGATGATCCACTGCGCGCTGATGCGGGCCACGTCCTGGACCCGGGTGGTGACGTTGGTGAAGAGATCGGGCCGCCGGCTGGGGCCGGGTTCGGGGACCGCGTGCCAGCCGATGAGCGGGATGCCCTGGGCGTTGGCCCGCGCGGCCTGCTGTGCCGTGGAGTCGGGGTCGAACCCGCCGATGACGATGCCCGCGGGCCTCAGGGCCACGGCCTCGCTCATGGCCGCCTGGATACCGGCCGGGGTGCCTCCGCCGTCGATCACCCGGACGTCCCAGCCGATGACCCGCGCGGCTTCCCGCACCCCCTTCGCGGCGCCCGCGACGCCGGGATTGGTCATGGTCTGGGCGACGTAGACGATCGTCTTGCCGGACACCGCCGCGGGGCCGTCGGTGGGCCCACCCCAGGGGATGTCGGTCCGCTCCGCCCGGGTGACGGCGTCCTGAGCCCTGGCGTGGACGGCGGGGCAGCCGCTCGCGCCCGTGGCGGTCTCGTCCGCGCCGTCCGAGGAACCGCGTTCGCAGCCGACGAGGGCGGCCGCCGCCGCCAGCAGGGCGCAGGAGGCGAGCCGCGCGGTGCGGGCCGCGGGGGCGGGCTTGTGGTCGCTGTGCACGGAGGCTCCTGTGAGGGGATCGACGCGGTGGGGCGTGTGCCGGGGCGGGCGGGACATGCCGGGAGTCGCGGGGCGTACGTACCAGGGGGCGGGGAGTGTGCCGGGGGTCGCGACTTGCCGGCGGGGGCGCGGGCACGTGCCGGTGGTCGGGAGATGTACGGGGAGTCGGGGCTTGCCGGGGGCGCGGGAAGACGCCGGAGGTCGGAAGATGTGCCGGGCGTCAGGGGGGGTGCCCGGGTCAGGGAGTGCGCCCGGGTCAGGGGGTGCGCCCGGGTCAGGGGGGTGTTCCCGCCGAACCGGCCTCGGGCGTCGGGGAGGACGGAGGCGGAGGCGGCGCCGCCGGCGAGTCGCGTGCCGCGGCCCCGCCGCGCAGCCTGCGCCGGGCGGCGTATCCGGCCAGGCCCACGGCGATGAGCAGGGTGCCGCCGTGGAACAGCGGGACGGTCCAGAACTCGGCGCCGAGCTGGGCGATGCCGGTGAGCCCGACGGCGAGGACGGCGACGGCGACGACGGTGCCGAGGGCGTTGGGCCGGCCGGGCTTGATCGCCGTGGAGCCGAGGAGGGCGCCGACGAAGGCGGGCAGCAGATAGTCGAGGCCGACGCTCGGGTTGCCGATCTGCTGCTGGGACGCGAGCAGTACCCCGGCGAAGCCGACGATCAGCCCCGAGGCGGCGAACGCGTACACGGTGTACTTGCGGGTCGGGATGCCGACCAGGTCGGCCGCGCGCGGGTTCGACCCGACGACGTACAGGTACCGGCCGAGCGGCAGCCGCTCCAGCACCAGCCAGAGGACTCCCGCGAGGGCGAGCACGTAGAAGGCGGGGACCGGTAGGCCGAGGAACGTGGAGTCGTAGAGGTCGGTGAACGCGGGCGGGAGGCCCTGCGGGCCCGGGACGATGCGGCTGCCGTCGGTGATCCAGCCGGTCACGGCGTACAGCATGCTGCCGGTTCCCAGGGTGGCGATGAAGGAGTCGATGCGGCCGAACTCGACGATGACGCCGTTGAGGACGCCCACGACCAGGCCCCCGGCGAGCACGGTGAGGCAGGCGAGCGGCCAGGGCCAGGACTCGTTGACGATGAGCTGCAGCACCATCACATGGGCCAGGCCGAGGCCGTAGCCGATGGAGAGGTCGAACGCGCCGGTGACGATGGGGACCATGGCGGCGAGCGCCATGACGGCGGGGATCGACTGGTTGGACAGGATCGAGTCGAGGGTGTCCAGCGTGGGGAAGGTGCTCGGCAGGGCGAGGGAGAAGACCAGGTAGAGCACGGCGGTGAGGGCGAGCAGGCCGTACGCGCCGATGTGGTGTCCGCCCGGCCGGCGCGGTCTTGTCCGGGGGGTCGTCATGGGTTCGTCGCGGCGGTGGACGGGGGCATGGCCGAGGCGGCCCGGGTGAGCCCGGCGACGGTGAGTGCCCTCCCGCTGAGCTCGGCCGTCACCGACCCGCGGACGAAGACCAGGGTGCGCCGGCACACGCTCACGACCTCCTCGAAATCGGTGGACAGGAGCAGGACAGCCAGGCCTGACTCCAGGGCCTCGTCGAGGAGGCGGTGGATCGCGGCCTTGGCGCCGATGTCCACGCTCGCCGTCGGCTCCTCGAGGATCAGCAGTCGCAGGTCCGCGCTCAGCCAGCGGCCGATCACGACCTTCTGCTGGTTGCCGCCGGAGAGCGTGGCGATGGGGGTCTCGCCGTCACGGGGGCGCACGGAGAACCGGTCGATCAGAGCGGCTGCCGTGGCGCGTTCACGGCGGGGACCGATCCAGCGCGGTCCCGGCACGCCTCCCGCGCGCGGGTTGGCCAGGAGGTTCTCCCGCACGCTCAGCTCGGCGAGGCAGCTCTCCCGGAGCCGGTCCCCCGGCACGAACCCCACACCGCGGGCGACGGCCTCGGCGACCGTACGGGGGTGGTACGACCGGCCGTGCAGCACGGCCCGCCCGCCCAGGACCGGCCGCGCGCCCGTGAGGGCCCGGCCCAGGTCCATGTGTCCGGCGTCCGAGAGCCCGACCAGGCCGAGCACCTCCCCGGGCGCGAGTTCCAGACTGACGGGTCCGGCCAGGGGGGTGCGTACGGAGTCGAGGGTCAGGACGGGGGGTGTGCTCGCCGCCGGGGGCGTGGGCGGCTGAGCGGGGGCGGTGCGGGTGGCCGGGGATTCCTCCTCGCCGACGATGTCCTGGACCAGGCGGGCCGGGCTGTGGTCCCTCAGGCTGCCGTGGCTGACGAGGCGGCCGTCGCGCAGGACGGCGAAGGTGTCGGCGACCTGGTAGACCTCGTCGAGGCGGTGGCTGACGTAGAGGACGGCGTGGCCGCGGTCGCGCAGGTCGTGCAGGACGTGGAAGAGCCGGGCGCTGTCCGCGGCGGGCAGGCGGGCGGTGGGCTCGTCGAGGACGATGAGCTTCGCGCGGGCCGCCAGGGCCCTGGCGATGGCGACCAGCGAGCGGTCGGCCGGTGCGAGCCCGGAGACCGGCGCGTCGGGGTCGAGGTGGGCGGCGACGACGCGCAGTGCGGCGACGCAGCGCTCCCGGGTGCGGCGCCAGGAGATCAGCCCGGTCCGGCGCCCGTACCCGGTGGTCAGGGCGATGTTCTCGGCGACCGTCATCCACTCCACCAGACCGAGGTCCTGGTGGATGAAGGACATGCCGCGGGTGGCGGCGGGGCTGCCGAGCGGCTGCCCGTCCACCGTGATCTGCCCCGCGTCGGCGTGATGGACTCCGGCGAGCACCTTGATGAGCGTGGACTTTCCGGCCCCGTTGGGTCCGAGGAAGGCGAGCACGCTGCCGGCGTGCACATCGAGGTCGACCCCGGCCAGCGCGACGGTTCCGCCGAACCGCTTGCTGAGCCCGCGGATACGGACCACGGGCTCCGGTCCGAAGGGCGAAGCCGTCTTCGCCGGTGTGTCGGGAGCGTCGCGCACTCGATCAAATTACAGCATTTCGGGCATTTCACAGGGCGCTGAGCCTCCGACGGGGCGCTGCGGCTCAGACGGGCGGCAACCCGTCACGCGGCGTCGAGCCCGCATTCGGCCCAGATGACCTTGCCCTCCGGGAGGTAGCGCGTGCCCCAGCTCTGCGAGAGCTGCGCGACGAGGAACAGCCCTCGTCCGCCCTCGTCGGTACTGGCCGCCCGGCGCAGATGCGGAGCGGTGTTGCTGGCGTCGGAGACCTCGCAGATCAGCGTGTGCACGTACAGCAGCCGTACCCGGATGGGCCCGGCGCCGTGCCGGATGGCGTTGGTGATCAGCTCGCTGAGGATCAGCTCCGCGGCGAACGCGGTCTCCTCGAGCCCCCACTCGGTCAGCCGCCGCATGGCGTCCGCGCGGACCTCGCCGACGAGTGCCGGGTCGGCGGGCAGCTCCCAGGTGGCGATCCGCTCGGCGTCCAGGGCGTGGACGCGGGCCACGAGCAGGGCGATGTCGTCGTGCGGGTGCGCGGGCGCCACGGCGTCCAGGACCGCCTGGCAGGTGTCCTCGGGAGCGCGCTCCGGGTGGGCCAGGGCCGTACGCAACTGCTCCAGGACCACGTCGACGTCGCGTTCGCGGTCCTCGATGAGGCCGTCGGTGTAGAGGACCAGCTGGCTGCCCGCGGGGAGGTCGACCTCGACGGAGTCGAAGGGCAGGCCCCCGAGGCCGAGCGGCGGCCCGGCCGGAAGGTCGGGGTAGGTCACGGTGCCGTCGGGGTGGACGAGCGCGGGCGGCGGGTGCCCGGCGCGGGCCATCAGGCATCGCTGCGAGGCCGGGTCGTAGACGGCGTAGAGGCAGGTGGCGCCGATGACCCCGGCGCCCTTGCCGTCGGGGTCCTCCCGGTCCAGGCGCCCCACGAGGTTGTCGAGGTGGACGAGGACCTCGTCCGGGGGGAAGTCCAGCTCGGCGAAGCTGCGTGCGGCGGTGCGCAGCCGGCCCATGGTGGCCGCGGAGAGCATGCCGTGGCCGACGACGTCGCCGACGAGGAGCCCGACGCGGGCGCCGGAGAGGGGGATGACGTCGTACCAGTCCCCGCCCACGTCGGACTCGGCGGGCAGATAGCGGTGCGCGACCTCGACGGCGTCCTGGTCGGGCAGCCCGTGCGGGAGGAGCCGGCGCTGGAGGGCCAGGACCATGGTGCGTTCATGGGTGTAGCGCCGGGCGTTGTCGATGGACAGGGCGGCGCGGGTGGCGAGCTCCTGGGCCAGCGAGCAGTCGTCGTCGCCGAAGGAACTCCCGGCGCGGTAGAAGCCCGCGATGCCCAGGACGACACCGCGGGCGAGCAGGGGCACCGCGATGAGCGAGTGGACGTGGGCCAGCAGGCGCGCGGTGTGCTCGGGGTCCTGGGCGAGCCAGCCCGCCGCGGCCCTCAGGTCCGGTTCCAGCACCGGCTCGCCGCTGTTCAGGCAGCGCAGCTGGGGCGAGGTCGGACCGAAGTCGACGCGCTTGCCGGGCGGGGTGAAGGGCAGACCCTCGCGTACGCCGTACAGCACCGTGCGGCGCAGGTCGGCGAGGGGGTCGGTGGACTCCTCACCGCGCAGGACGGCGTCGGGCAGGTCGATGGTGACGAAGTCGGCCAGTCGCGGGACCGCCGTCTCGGCCAGCTCCTCGGCGGTGCGGCGCACGTCCAGGGTGGTGCCGATGCGGGCGCTGGCCTCGGACAGCAGCTCCAGCCGCCGGCGCGCGGCCAGGGCGTAGGCCCCGACCTGCGGCTCCCCCAGCATCACGAGACCTCGGGCCGGGAAGGGCGCCTCGACGCGGTCGGCCCCGGAGTCGCGGCCTCCCTCGGCTGCGGCGGCGTCGCGGAGTCCGCCCGCGACGGTCCCGCCGGGTCCGGCGGTTCCTCGTTCACCATCAGCCGCGACGGCCTCACCCGGCCCGGCCTGGGCGGTGTCGTCAAGCCCGGCGGCGCCCCGCTCACCGTCCGCCGCGACCCCCTCGCCACGCCCCGCGGTTCCCCGGCCCCCACCGGCCGCGACGGCCTCGCCCGGCCCGGCCGGGACCGTGTCATAAGGCCCGGCGGCGCCCCGGTCGCCGTCGGTCGTGACGCGCCCACCGGGCTTCCCGGCTCCCCGGCCGCCGTCGGCCGCGAGGACCGGGCGGGTCCCGGCAGCGGGGTGTCCGGACGGGAGGGTGGTCGAGGGGCGGGTGGTCAGGGTGGCGGCGGGGACGGCGGGAAGGTCCGGCAGCTCGCCGGCTCGTTGCGGAAGGAGGAGGGACCCGCTCGCCGGGGAGTCATGCGGCACCGCTTCGATGGCGACGCCCCGCACCCCGGACGCACTCGTCATCGGGCGGCTCACGAGCGTCACCCGCCGACCGCCGGGCAGGGTCACGTCGACGGCGGCCCGCTGCGCACGGGAGATCAGCTCGGCCGCCTTCTCCCGCAGGACCGCCTGGTCACGAGGGTGGAATTCCTGTACCGGCGCACCCGTCGCGAGGCCGCCGCGCAGGCCCACGGCCCCGGCCCCGGCCCCGGTCGCCAGATACGCCCGGAGCAGCGCGCGCTCGTGCGCGGAGCTCTGTCCCAGCAGCCGCCGCTCGATCGCCTCGGCCGCCCGGCGGATCGCCGCGGCCAGCGCCGGGCGGTCGAAACCGCGCGGATAGCCGAAGCACAGGACGCCCTCGATGCGGCCGCTGAGCGGATCACGGACGGGGAGCGCGACGCAGGCACTCTGCTGGGCGCGTTCCGCGAAGTGCTCGGCGCCGTGCACGCGGATGAGCTGCCGCTCCGCGAGGGCCAGCCCGATGCCGTTCGTACCGGCCACCCGCTCGGCGAACACGAACCCGGGGACCCGCTGGATCGCCGGCAGGTCCCTGGCCATCGCCGGATCCCCGAAGCGGCGCAGCAGGACCGTCCCGTTCGCGTCCGCGACCGAGATGTTGACCTTGCTGCCGGAGAAGGCGGACTGCAGCCGGTCGAGCACGGGAACGGCCGCGCGGACGATACGGCCCCCCGGGTCGAAGTCCTCCCGGTAGGGCAGGTCGGACTCGTCCGGCGACAGGCCGAGGGTCCGGCAGCGCTGCCACGAGTTCAGGATGGACGTCCGTACGCCCGCCTCGACGGACTCACCCTGGAGAAACCGCTCGCGAGGACGGGCGGGCCCCGTGCCGTCAGTCGCACGCCCCGCCGGCTTGGGTTCCTCGCCGGACCGAACCACGCTTCGCCTCACCTGCGCCTGCGATGAATCCGCTCATCGGAAAGAATCGTGCATTGATGAGGATACGGGCATTGCGGGCATGAGTCACGATTCGCTTGGCCCGTCAGGGCAGGCCCCCTCGGTGGCTTCGCCATGGAGCTGACGCGAACGCCACCAGTGCACGCGCGGCCCGCGTTCGGCGCGACGGTGACATTGTCCTGCTACCCCAGGGCGCTCGCTCCTCCTTCGAGCCACACCCGAAGGTGGGAGGGGTGCTCGGCATCCATGTGCACGGTGTTCACGGCTATGGCGGTGCGGCGGGCGGTGGCCTCCGGTTCGCCGGTGTTGGTGTTGACGTCGAAGCGAGGGAAATTGCTGGATGAGATGTCGAGCCGGATGCGGTGGCCTGCGACGAAGCGGTTCGCCGTGTCGGGGGCGGTGACCTCGATCTCGTACACCTCGCCCGGGATGAGCGGCTCCGGCTTCTCGTAGGAGCGGTGGAAGCGGCAGCGGACGATGCCGTCGGTGAGGTTCATGGCGAATCCGTGCGGATAGTCCGCGTTCGGCGGGTGGACGTCGATCAGCTTGATGGTGAAGTCGGTGTCGGGGGCACTCGTCGAGATGTGGAGCCGTGCCGACACCGGGCCGGCCAGCACCACGTCCCGTTCGAGTGGCGGGGTGCTCAGGCTGATCACGTCCGGGCGGGAGTCCAGCGGCAGGTACGGCTCACGTGCCCCGTACACCCGGCTGTCCGGGGCGTTCTGGTCGTATGCCCCACCGGTCATCACCGGCTCGCCCGAGGTGACTTGGCCTCCCATGGTGGGGACCGGGTGGCGCGGGTCGAAGTCGTAGGTCACCGACGCGGCGGCCGCGGTGGGCGGGGTGGTGGCAAGGGTGCCGTCAGTGGTGAGGTACAGGGCCACGGGGGTCGTCGACGCCGGCGGCCACTGGGTGTCGGCGTGCCATGCGCCGCCGTGCCGCATCCGCCCGGCCGCGTCCCTGCGGCCGTCGCCGCCGCCCATCAGGAAGTACTGGACGGCGGGGAGGTCCGCCCTCTCCGGGTGTCCCTCGTCCCGGCCCAGCGCCCGGTCGAACCAGCGGCGGCGGAACTCCAGGTACGACGGGGCGAGGTTGCCGTCCAGTGTCGCCCGCGGACCGAAGTCCACGTCCCCGGCGTACGACTCGCAGCGGTGCCCGTGTGTCCATGGCCCCATGACCAGGTAGGAGGGCGCCGCCTTCAGTTCCCGCAGGGCGGTGAAGTTCTCGATGGTGGAGCGGACGTAGGGGTCGTACCAGCTGCCCAGGTGCATGCTCGGCGCGTCCGGGAAGCGTTCGTAGAAGCCGCGCCCGTAGAGCGCCGGGTTGCGGTAGTAGTCCCCGAAGGTGTCCTGCCGCCACTGCTCCAGCAGATAGTCCTCGTACGCCGACAGGTGGCGCAGCGGTGTGCAGCCGGGCCGCCAGGGCATCGCGCCGAACCAGCCCGTCACGTCCACCCGCAGGAGCTGCTCGGCCAGCACCGGGTCCGTCGCCGCCTCCGGGCTGTGCCGCGCGTGCCGCAGGGCCCAGGTCACCTGCTTCAGCTCGAAGGCGCCGCCCATCCGCATCCCCGCGTCGTACGCGGAGGAGAAACCGCCCGAGTCCTGGAACATGGCGGCCGGCCCCGGCGCCCCTTCGGCGGCCGCGGCCGCTTGGACGTGGGCCGAGTAGGACACCCCCGTCATCACGACCCTGCCGTCGCACCACGGCTGCCTCTTGAGCCAGGCGATCGTGTCCGGCCCGTCCGGCCCCTCTCCGAGGTACTTCACGAACGTTCCCTCGGAGTCGCCTCGGCCCCGGCAGTCCTGCCGTACGACGTGGTAGCGGGCTTCGGTGAAGTGCCGGGCGATGTCCTCGGGCCGGGGAACCGGGGCGCCGCCGCGGTCCTGGTCGGAACCGCGCCGCGTGCGCCGGCCGTACGGGGTGCGTTCCAGGAGTACGGGCAGCGCGGGTGCCGCCGGTCCGGGTGAGGCGGAGTACAGGTCGGCGGCGAAGCGGATGCCGTCCCGCATGGGGATGCGCAGGGTGCGGCGCCACAGGGCACCCCCCTGGAGGGGTTCGGGCCGGCCGGCGTGGGAGGTGTCGTACGAGGTCACTCCCGTGACGCTAAGCAGCGGGACCGGGGCATGGCGATCACTTGACGTCATCAGGTCAACTGTTCCGCACGACGGTGACGGGACCGGACACGGGACCTACTGTGCAGCCCATCCCAGAACCCCCCGGGATCCCCATCGCGGCGGATCGCGGCCGGCTCCGGGTCCTCTTTCCCACTGCCGCGGCGCCTTCCGCGCCACGCCCCCGCTCCCCCGTCACCGCCCTCACAGGAGGCCGCCATGAGCACACCCGACAGCCGCACCGAGGAGGTGCATGCCCCCGAGCCCGAAGAGGGGGGCCGCGGCTCCCGGATCCTCGACCTGGTCGAGCGCGCGCGGAACGCGCTGCCGCATCCGTTCTGGCTGTTCTGGCTCCTGTGCGGGGTCGTCGCCGTCGTCAGCTGGGCGCTGAACGCCTTTGGCCTGCGGGTCGAGGACCCCTCCTCGGGCGACCTGGTCGGCGTACGCAGCGCCCTGTCGGCGGACGCCGTACGGGACCTCGTCACCGGCGCACAGGACTCCTTCGTCACCTTCGGGCCGCTCGGCACCGTGCTGATGGTGATGCTCGGAGTGGCGGTCGCCGAGCGTTCGGGACTCTTCGAAGCCCTGGCCCGCCGCATGCTGTCGGGCCTGTCCCCGCGCACGGTCGTCCTGAGCGTGGCCCTGGGCGGTGTGCTGGGCAAGTTCCTGTCCGACTCCGCGTACGTGGTCCTCATCCCGCTCGGGGCGGTGGCCTTCCGGGCCGTGGGCCGCTCCCCCATGCTCGGCATGATCGTCGCGTTCGTCTCCATCAACGCGGCGGGCGACGCGAACCCGCTGATCGCCCCCGGTGACGCGCTGTTCGCGTCCGTGGCCACGGAGGCCGCGCAGCTCGTCGACAAGAACGTGGTGGTCCGCGCGACGGACAACATGTACTTCACCACCGTCTCGGCGTTCGTGCTGGCCGGCACCATCGCCCTCGTCGTGGACAAGATCCTCGCCAAGCGCGAGCACCACCTGATCCCCGACGCGGATCTGGAGGCCGCCGCGGCACGGCGGACGGTGGCCACCGGGGTCGACGACGCCACCGAGCTGCGGGCCCTGAAGCTGACCGGCCTGGCCGTGCTCGGCTACGCCACGCTGATCGTGCTCGCGATGCTGCCCGTCTCGTCACCGCTG
The DNA here is from genome assembly GCF_042957035.1 of Streptomyces sp. NPDC008137. Taxonomy (NCBI): domain Bacteria; kingdom Bacillati; phylum Actinomycetota; class Actinomycetes; order Kitasatosporales; family Streptomycetaceae; genus Streptomyces; species Streptomyces sp. NPDC008137. Next base: position 51,152 of record NZ_JBIBHN010000019.1, read on the forward strand.
CGCGGCGCGGAAGGCGCGATCGTGGAGTCCACCTTCATGGACGCCATCGCCGTCTTCCTCACCGTCTTCTTCCTGATCGTCGGCGCCGTGTACGGGCGGCTCACCGGGCGGATCAAGGGGAGCCGCGCGATGCCGGAGTTCATGGCGGACGGGGTGCGCTCCATCGCACCGCTGCTGGTGCTCTTCTTCGCGGTGTCCCAGTTCCTCGCCCTGTTCAAGTGGACCAACATCGCCACGGTCGTCGCGGTCGAGGGCGCGGACTTCCTCGAAGGGCTGGGCGCGCCCACGCTGATGTTGTTCGCCCTGCTGATCGTCGCGGTCGCGCTGATGAACCTCCTCATCACCTCCGGATCCGCCCTGTGGGCCCTGGTCGCCCCGGCCCTGGTGCCGATGCTCATGCTGCTCGGCACCAGCCCGGCCACCACCATGGCGCTCTACCGCATCGCCGACTCCTGTACGAACTCCATCACCCCGATGAGCACCTCGTTCATGCTCTGTGTCGGCTACCTGCAGACCCTGCGCCGCAAGGCGGGCATCGGCACCCTGGTCTCCTTCACCCTGCCCGTTGCCATGATCATGCTGGTGGTCTGGGTGCTGCTGTTCTTCGCCTGGTACCTGCTGGGCATCCCGCTGGGCCCGGGCGCGCCCGTACGGTGAGAGCCGGCCGTACGCTGACGCCGTGAGCATCGTTCTCGATCTCGGAGGACTCGGCCCCGCGGACGTGGTGGCCGGGCCCTCCGCGCTGTCGGAGCTGATGGCGAGCCTGCACGTGCTCGCCGAACCCGAGCACCACCCGGAGGCCACCGGCTGGACGGCCCGCGTCGCCGCGGCGGGAGACGATCTCCACGACGAGTTGTCGGTGTTCGCTCCGCTGTGGGCCCGCTTCCGCTGCCGCTTGTTCTTTCCCCGTACGGTGCCGCTCGCGGCGAGCCTGGACGAGGAGCTCGCGGCCATCGCGGCGCTGCCCGTCGAGGACTTCGTCGACCTGGTGGCGCCCGGGATTCTCGGCTCCGCCGGACCGCGCGTGCCGTCGGCCGGCGAGCTGCGGGCCGGCACCGCCGCCGCCGAGGACTACGCACGCCGTTGTCTGCGCCGCTCCTATGCCCGCGGTGAGCTGGCGCGCCAGCTGGTGGCCGCACCGCTTCAGCTGCGGGACCGGCTGCTGGCGGTACTGCGGGCCACCGACACCGCGTTCTTCGCAGACGACTGGCGCGCCCTGCGTCCGCCCCTGGAGGATCACGCCCGGCAGGTACGGCGCCGACTGGCGGCCGGCTCGCCCGCGGACGTGCTCACCGAGCTGCTGCCGACCGCGGCACGGGTCGGGCCGGGGGAACGGGTACGGCTGGACAAGCTGCAGATCGACGAAGTGAGGGTGGCTCCGCGCCCCCTCGTCCTCGTCCCCTCCGCCCGGGTGTGGCCGCATCTGACGGTCAAGAGGGAGCATCCGTCGTGCGTGGTGGTGCAGTACGCGGCGCGCGGGACTTCCCCGGCCGGGGAGCTGACCCTGCGGGATCTGCACGCCCGGCTGATGGCGCTGACCTCTCCCGCCCGGATGGAGTTGTGCCGCCATCTGCTGGGCGAGCCCATCACCACCTCGGAGCTCGCCACCCGGCTCGGCTCCAGCGAGCCGCAGGTCTCCCGAGCCCTGCGGACCTTGCGCGACGCAGGCCTGGTGCACTCCACCCGGGACGGCAAACTGGTGCGGCACCGGCTCGCCACGGACGTCGTGCAGCGGCTGGGCCACGATGTCCTCGCGACCGTGGCACGGTGAAACCGACCACCGGGTTCGGCAGGCGCCGTCCCGGGCGGGCCGGGACGGTGGAGCCGGGCCCGGCGGGCCCCGCCTCGGCGAGCGCCTCCAGTGGCATGGAGCCGTCGTAAGGGCACCGGCGCCAGGCCGGTAGCGGGTGATCCGGTCGGCGCGGCCACGGAGCCTCACCCATGGTGCGGGGCCCGGGGTTCGAGCCGGGTCCAGCCGGTGACGGGGCAATGGGATCACCTCGCAGGCCGTGTCGCGCTCGCCGCCGGGCTCCGGACGTCCCGGGCGGGGGGCTCACGCTGCTCTGCTGTTGTCCAGCCGGAGTGCCTCGCGCAGCCAGTCGTCCGCGGAGCCCGGGGTCGGCTGCGGGCTGCCGCCCGGCGGAGTCAGGACGACGGCGGCGAGTTCCCAGTATCGGTCCAGGCGCGGCTCGGCCGACAGGCGGACCGCGAGCGAACGGCGGAACTCGCGTGTGTCGCGGCTGCGGTAGGCACTCGCGTAAGCCGCGACGTAGGCATCCAGGGCCTCGCCCGGATCGGGGTCGTGTGCCCGGCGCAGGTGGGGGGCCGCGATGTCGAATGCTTCGATGAGGCCCGCGTACAGCAGGGCGGCGCCACGGGCCCCCGCTACTCGGTGCACGACAGGCTGGGGCCGCCGGCCGCCCGGGCAGGGAGCGGTCGTCATCGCGTGCAGCCGGGCGAAGGCGAGTACCTGGGTCGGGTGCGGCTCGTCGGGTGGCTGGGGGACGGCCGCCTCCAGGAAGGCCGCGATCGCCAGGCGCGGCATCCGTGGTGGCAGCCAGGTGCGCCAGAAGCCGGCCAGTGGTGCGGTGCTCGGAGGGGTGTTCAGCGCGCTGAGCAACCTCAGCCGGCCGGCGCGCTGAGCCGGCGGGCAGTCCCTCACCAGTTGGAGTGCCGCTTCCCGCCAGCGCAGGACCTTCAACTCACTGCCGAGCTCGCTCAGCCTGCTGTCGAGGGCGCCCTCCAGGGCACGGCCGGCCGCGTCGTCGTCCTCGAGGACCCGGCGTATCTCGGGCAGGGGCAGGTCGAGGGCGCGCAGGGAGCGGATCAGGCGCAGTCGTTCCAGTGCCAGGGGGCCGTAGCGGCGGTGTCCTCCACTGCTGCGAGCGGCTTCGGGGAGCAGGCCCTGGTCGGAGTAGAAGCGGACGGTCTTCACGGTGGCGCCGGCGCGCTCGGCGAGCTCCCCGATGCTCCACAACAGATCATGTGAGTCGGACAGTTGAACCTCCCTCTGGGGGAGTTCCTACCGTACCGGTGCGCGGCCGGGGCAGGCCCCGTGGCCCGCGAGCGATGGCGTGCGCGACCGGCGTGGCGTCATGTGACGAGTCCGAGGAGGGCTTTGTGCAGGTGTTCATCTTGGTGGCGGGTGCGTTCACCGGGGCCCATGTCTGGCGGGAGACCGCCGCGCGGCTGGTCGCGGCGGGCAGCGCGGTGCACGCGGTCCCGCTGACGGGCGTCGACCCGGCCCGGCCCGGCGAGGCGGCCCACGTCAGTCTGGAAACGCACATCGAAGACGTGATCGCGGCTGTCGACGCGGTGGACGTGACCTCCGGGCGTGAGATCGTGCTCGTCGGTCACGACTACGGGATCCATCCGGTGCTCGGCGCCGCTGACCGGCGGGCAGAGCGCGTCGCACGCGTCGTGTACCTGGACTGCGGGATGCCGCAGAACGGTGTGCCGGCGCTGGCCGCCGTACCGGACCAGGCTCTGCGCGCGCGATTGACCGAACGACTTGAGGCGGGCGAGCGCGAGGGTGTGCTGGCGCCACCGGCCCCGGACGAGTGGGAGCGCTGGGGCAGCACCGACGGCGTCAGCGAGGCGGCCCTGAAGCGGCTGACCGCCCTGGCGGCGCCTCAACCGCTGCGCACCCTGACTCAGCCGCTGCGGCTGGCCGGAGCGGTGGCCGCGATCCCCGTCACCGGCGTGCTGTGCGCCCGGAACGGCGCCACCATCGACCTGGTGCAGATGCGCGTCGACTTCGGCGACCCCGCGCTCGCCGTCCTGACCGAACCTCAGGTCAGCTTCTTCGAGCTGCCCACCGGGCACTGGCCGATGCTGTCCTGCCCTGAAGCGCTGGCAGACGTCCTGCTGCGGGCCGCAGCCGGTGAGGGGCACCGGCTGCGGCCGACCGGCGAGGACGCGCCAGTGCCCGCTCACCTGCGCCCGTTCCCGCTGGACGTGCCCGAGGTGCCTCGCGACCGCAAGGGTCATGTCGATCTCCACGTCCCCGAGGGCGGGAGCCCGCGACCGGCCGTGGTGTTCGTGCACGGCGGACCGGTACCCGCCGGAGCGCGACCGAGCCCGCGGGAATGGCCGACCCTGGTGGGCTATGCCCGCCTGGCCGCCGCCGAGGGCCTGATCGGCGCGACCCTCGACCACCGCCTCCACGACGTGGCGGACTACGAACGCGCCGCCTCGGACATCGCCGCCGGGGTGGAACTGGTGCGGGCCGACGCCCGGGTGGACGCCGACCGGATCGCCCTGTGGTTCTTCTCCGGCAGCGGCCTGCTCACCGCGGACTGGCTGACCCAGCCCCCCGCCTGGCTGCGCTGCCTGGCCGCCTCCTACCCCATCCTGGCCCCCTTGCCCGCCTGGGGGATGACCGGCAGCCGCTTCCACCCCGCCAAGGCGGTCGGACAGGCGGGGCCCCTGCCCGTCGTCCTGCTGCGCGCCGGGCGGGAGGCACCGGAGATCGCCGCGACCGTCGAGGCGTTCGTGACCGCGGCCGACGCATGCGCGGCGCGACTCGAACTCGTCGACGTCCCGAACGGCCACCATGGGTTCGAAACTCTCAGCGCACAAGAGGAGACACGCCCTGCCCTGCACCACGCGATGCGCTCGGTGGTCACCCACCTGACCAGGTGACCCCCAGTCCGACCCGCCATGGGCTTCAGCGCAGCGGCTTGTCCAGGATCGCCTTGCGGTGGCTGAAGGTCTCGAGGGAGTAGCGGCCGTGGTAGCTGCCCATGCCGCTCTCCCCCACACCGCCGAACGGCAGGTCGGAAACGGTGAGATGGGCCAGCGGCAGGCCGTGGCCCAGTCCGCCCGAGGAGGTCTCCGCGGCGAACCGCTCCCGCGTCTGCCCGGACTCGGTGAAGACGTACAGGGCGAGCGGCTTGTCCCGGTCGTTGATGAAGTCGATCGCCTCGTCGAGGCCGGGAACCGTCACGATCGGCAGGATGGGACCGAAGATCTCCTCTTGCATGACGGGCGCGTCGGGGTCGACATCGGCCAGGACGGTGGGCGCGAGGTACTTCGCCGCTCGGTCACTCGTGCCGCCCACGACGGTGCGGCCGGAGTCGAGCAGGCCGGTGAGCCGGTCGAAGTGCCGTTCGTTGATGATCCGCCCGTACTCGCCGGAGGCGGCCGGGTCGCTGCCGTACAGGGCCTTCACGGCGTTCGCGAGCAGCGGCTCCAGAGCCGCCGCGGTCTCCGGGTCGGTCAGGACGTAGTCGGGGGCGACGCAGGTCTGTCCGGCGTTGAGGAACTTGCCGCGGGCCAGCCGGTCCGCGACGACGGCCAGGTCGGTGTCGCGGTCGACGAACGCCGGTGACTTGCCGCCGAGTTCGAGGGTGACCGGAGTGAGGTGCTCGGCGGCGGCACGGAGCACGACACGGCCGACCGTGCCGTTGCCGGTGTAGAAGATGTGGTCGAAACGCTCGGCCAGCAGGGCCGTGGTCTCGGGAATCCCGCCCTCCACCACGGCGACCGCGTCGGTGTCGAGGTACGCCGGCAGCAGCCGGGCCAGGACGGCGGAGGTGGCAGGGGCCAGCTCGCTCGGCTTGGCGACCACCGCGTTGCCGGAGGCCAGGGCACCGACGACGGGGGCGAGCAGGAGCTGGGCCGGGTAGTTCCAGGGCGCGATGACGAGGACGACACCGAGGGGGTCGTACTGCGTCCAGGCCCTCGCGTCGCCGCCGAGGTGGGCCGGGGTCGGGGCGGGCTCGGGGCGCAGCCAGCCGTCGAGGTGGTCGAGGGTGTGGTCGATTTCCCGGACGGTGAAGTCGATCTCGGTGCGGTAGGCCTCGGTGGCGCTCTTGCCCAGGTCGGCGCGGAGGGCGGCGGCCACGTCCGCGCCGTCCTCGGTGAGCATGTCGCGCAGCCGGCGCAGCTGGGCTGTGCGCCACTCGACGGGCTTGGTACGGCCGGTGCGGAACGTGGCGCGCAGACGGGCGACGACGTCGGCGGGCTGCTCAGGGGTGGAGTGACTCACGGGTACCTCACAGGATCACAGTCGGATGTATATACCAACCTTCTGACCGCTCCGCTGGATTCCAGCGTTTCCGCCCCACATTCGTGCCACGCGTCACAGCACGCGGGGGGCATCCCAGGAACTCAAGCGCAGCGCATGTGCGCGAGCCTCGCTGATCATCATGCTCAGGCGGCTCAAGGCCCGCTATCCGCCGGGTTGCCTTGCCGAACACGGTCTTCGGCCAGAGAGGCCCCCCAGGCACAAGCCACCGTTCCCCTGACCGGCACGGGGATGCTGAGCACCGCGCCGGAGGCCGCGGTCGGATTCCTCACGCCGTACCGGGCCGTCGTGACCAGGAGGCGGTTGCCCCTGGGGGGCAGGCACACCGACGTGGGGTGCGGGGCGGGCACGGTCATGGTATGGAGCAGGCGGCCGTCGGGATGGTACCGGCGGATCGCGCCGGCGCCCCACATCGCGACCCACAGGCAGTTCTCCTCGTCGACGGTCATGCCGTCGGGGCTGCCTTCGGCATCGCGCAGCCGGGCGAAGGCCTTCGGGGCGGACAGTCCGCCAAAGACGGGGTCGACGTGGCAGCGGAGGATGGTGCCGGCGGCCGTGTCGGCCAGGTACATGGTCGTGCCGTCGGCGGTGAACGCCGGGCCGTTGGGGATGGTCAGGCCGTCGAGGGCACGTACGACCGTGCCGTCGGGGTCCGTGCGGTAGAGCGAGCCCGCGCCAGGGGTGCCGTCGTAGGCCATGCTCCCGGCCCAGAAGCGGCCGGCGGGGTCGGCGACGCCGTCGTTCATCCTGCTGGGGACCGGGGTCCGGTCCTCGGGCCGGTCCAGCCATTCCAGGGCGCCCTCGGCGGTGAGCAACGCGATGCCAGTGCCCACGGCGGCGATCCACGCCCCCGGTCTGTCGTGCACCGGCGCGACGACACCCAACGGTACGTCGAGAAGGGCCAGTTGGCGGGGGGCCGGCGCCGCGTCGGCGTGCAGCTCGAAGAGCCGGCCGCTGAGGATGTCGACGTACACGTACCGGCCGTCGACCCAGCGCCCGCCCTCGGCGAGTTCGTACCCTCCGTCCACCACGACCGTGACGGATGCTGTCGGGTGTGCCATGAGTCTTCTCTTTCGGTCAGCGGACGGTCGTGCCGTCGGGTTCGTCGAAGAGGCCCAGTTCGTCGCGCGTGGGGAGCCCTTCCCAGTCGCCCCGGGTGGCGACCGCGAAGGCCGCGGTGGTGACGGCCCGGTGCAGGCGGGCCGGAACGTCCGCGCCGTCGAGGAGTCCGGACAGGTACCCGGCCACGAAGGCGTCGCCGGCGCCGACCAGGTCGACGGCGTCGACCTGCCGGGCGGCGCGGTCGGCTGTTCCGTCGGCGGAGACGACCGTCGCACCGTGTGCGCCCCGTTTGACGATCACCTCTCGGACGCCCGCGTCCAACAGGCTCTGCACGGCCTCCGGCTCACCCGCCGCCGGCTGTCGCAGCACCAGCGGCAGCTCGTCCTCGGAGGCGACGAGCAGGTCGGTGTGGGCAAGCAGCGGCCGGAGGGCGGCGCGGGCGCGATCGGTTGTCCACAGCCTGGAGCGGTAGTTGACGTCCAGGCATACGGTGATGCCCGCGTCGCGGGCGGTCGTGGCGGCGGCCAGGACGGTCTCGGCGGCCGACGCGCTGAGCGCCGGTGTGATGCCGGTGAGGTGCAGGACGCGGGTTCCGGAAGCCAGTGCGGGCAGTACGCCGGCGGGTGTGAGGGCCGACCCCGCCGAACCTGTGCGGTAGTAGCTGACGCGGGTCAGCGTGCCCAGGCGGGGTTCCGTCAGCAGCAGCCCGGTCGGCCGTCCCGCGTCGTCGGTGGCCGCGTGGCTGATGTCGATCCCCTCGGCGCGCAGGGTGCGCAGTACCAGGGCACCGAGTTCGTCCGCGCCGACCCGGCCCGCCCAGCGCACCCGGTGCCCGAGCCGGGCGAGGCCGACGGCGACGTTGGACTCGGCTCCCGCCACGGAGAGGCCGAGACTGCCGCCCATCCGCAGGGCGCTGTTGGCGCGCAGCGCCGCCATGGTCTCGCCGAAGGTGACGACCTCGGGTGGAGCCGCTGTCGTCACGACGTCTCCCCTGCGGCCACCCTGCGGAACTCGGCTGCCCGGACGCGCAGTTGGTTCAGATCGCCGCCGTCGGCCGCATCCCCGACGAGCGGCGAGCCGACACCGACGGCGAGGGCGCCCCGGGCCAGGTAGTCACGGGCGGCCTGTGCGTCCACTCCCCCGACGGGCACGAAGGGCACCTCGGGGAACGGGTCGCGCAGGGCCCGCAGATAGCCGGGGCCGCCGAGCGAACCGGGGAAGAGCTTGATCGCGTCGGCGCCGCGGGCGAGGGCGGCTTCGATCTCGCTCGGAGTCAGGGCGCCCATCAGTACGGGCACGCCGCACGGCGCCGGCCCGTCCACCAGTGCCGGGGTGACGAGGTACGACGCTCCGGCGTCGACGGCGCGGGCCGCGTCCGCCGCGGAGCGCACCGTGCCGGCGCCGAGGAGGGCGTCGGGGCCGAGCGCGGCGCGGGCCTGCCTGATCACGGCGAGGGCGTCCGCGGTGGTCAGCGATATCTCGACGGCCGCGATGCCCTCTTCCACGAGGGCGTGCACGGTGCGCAGGGCGGCGACGGGGTCCTTGCCCCGCACGATCGCCAGCAGGCGTTGGCGTCGGAGGGATTCCACCAGGTGCATGAAAGCGGGCTCTCCTTGCGGGTTCGGTTCGAGAGGGGCGGCCGCGCCGCGGTCACCATTCGGTGAACGCTCCGTCGGTGCCGCGCCACACGGGGTTGCGCCAGCGGTGTCCGGCCTCGGCAGCCCTGCGTACCGCCTTCTCGTCGATGTCGACGCCGAGTCCGGGCCGGGTGCTCGCGACCGCGTATCCGTCCTGGAAACGGAAGGGTTCGGGGTCCATCACGTACTCCAGCAGGTCGCACTCCTGGTTGTAGTGGATGCCCATGCTCTGTTCCTGGATGAGGAAATTCGGTACGGAGAAGGCGATCTGGAGGCTTGCGGCCAGGGCGATCGGGCCGAGGGGGCAGTGCGGGGCCAGGGTGACGTCGTACGTCTCGGCCATGGCGGCGATCCGGCGGACCTCGGAGATGCCGCCGGCGTGCGAGAGGTCGGGCTGGGCGACGGCGATGCCACTGGTCATGACCTCGCGGAAGTCCCAGCGCGAGTAGAGGCGTTCGCCGGTGGCGAGCGGAATGCTCGTGGACTCCGCCAGCGCGCGCAGGTGATCCGAGTGCTCCGGCCGGACGGGCTCCTCGACGAACAGGGGGTGCAGCGGCTCCAGCAGGGGCAGCAGCCGGCGTGACATGGCGGTGGAGGCCCGGCCGTGGAAGTCGACCGCGATGTCCCTTTCGTCGCCCAGTACTTCGCGGACGGCCGCGACACGGTCGACGACCTCGGCGGTGCGTGCCGGGGTGTCGATCGGGGCGAGTTCGGCCGAGCCGTTCATCTTGACGGCGGTGAAGCCCGCCTTCATCTGTTCCTCGGCGAGTTCGGCGACCTCGCCGGGACGGTCGCCGCCGATCCAGGCGTACATCCGGACGCGGTCGCGGACGGGGCCGCCGAGGAGGCGGTGCACGGGGACGCCGTAGGTCTTGCCGGCGATGTCCCACAGGGCCTGGTCGATGCCGGCGACGGCGCTGGAGAGGATGGGGCCGCCCCGGTAGAAGCCGCCCTTGGTGAGCACCTGCCAGTGGTCCTCGATGCGCAGCGGGTCCCGGCCGACGAGGTAGTCGGCCAGTTCGTGCACGGCGGCGCGTACGGTCTCGGCGCGGCCCTCGATCACGGGCTCGCCCCAGCCGGTGACACCCTCGTCGGTGGCGATGCGCAGGAACAGCCAGCGCGGAGCCACCAGGAACGTCTCAAGTCCGGTTATCTTCAAGGAGTTTCCTCGCGGAGCGGGTCGGTCGCGGTGTCGTCGTGGTCTTCCCGGGCCTGTACGGCGGCCAGGTCGTGGGACGCCTGGGCGAGCAGGGACTCGACGGCCGTCACCGCGGCGTCCGGATCGCCCGCCTCGACCGCGTCGAGCAGTTCCTGGTGCACGGGCAAGGAGTCGGAGAAGTGCAGGGCGCCGTGCACGATGCGGTCACGCACGCGCAGACCGGCCTCGATGACGACTTCCATCCGGCTGAGCAGTTCGTTGTGCGCGGCGTCCAGCAGGGCGCGGTGGAAGGCCAGGTCGGCCTCGACCATCGCCTCCGCGTCCGTCCCGGCCGCCGCCATCGCGTCGAGTGCCTGCCGCAGGGCGTCCAGGTCGGCGGGGGTGCGGCGGGCCGCGGCGAGCCTGGCTCCGGCGGGTTCGACGATCGCGCGGACCTCGGCGAGGTCGTCCAGGAACCCGTCGGAGGGAGCGCTGCTGCCCTGCCAGCGCAGCAGGTCGCTGTCGAGGAGGTTCCAGTCGGCGCGGGGCCGGATGGTCGTGCCGCGTTTCTGCTTCGACTCCAGCAGGCCCTTGGCCGCCAGTACGCGCAGCGCCTCGCGCACGACGGTCTTGCTGACGCCGAGTTCGGTCTCGAACTTGACCGGGTCGACGACGGAGCCCGGGGGGTAGTCGCCGCGGATGATGCGCCGCCCCAGCTCCTCCATCGCCTGACCGTGCAGCCCCTTGGGGGGATGGGTCACCACGTTCTCCGTTTCCGTATCGGTCCTTGCGCCTGGCCCACCGCACGGTGGGCGACGCTCACGAGGACTCCTTCATGACGCTCCATCCTCCATCGACCACCAGGCTGGCGCCGGTCACATAGGAGGCGTCCGCCGATGCCAGGAAGGCGACGGCCGCTGCCACCTCCTCCGGCTGCCCGAACCGCCTGGCCGCCGTGGCCGCCACACTGCGCGCCCGGTCGGACTCCGGGATCCCGTCCCAGGCGGCGGTCAGGATGGGACCGGGCAGCACGGTGTTGACCCGGATGCCGGGACCGTACTCGACGGCCAACTGCCGCCCCAGCGAGCACAGCGCGCCCTTCGCGGCGGCGTAGGCGGCGTGGCCCGGCAGGCCGATGACCGCGTGCACCGACGAGGTCAGGACGACGGAGCCCTTCGCCTCGCGCAGCGGGGCCGCGAACGTCTTCATCGCGCGCCAGGCGGGCTTGAGCAGCACCGCCATCTGACCGTCCCACTCGGCCTCGCTCAGTTCGTGGGCGGGCTTGTCGAGCTTGGCGAAGGCGTTGCTGTGCAGCACGTCCAGCCGGCCGTGGTGCTCGTCCACGTGGCGGGCCAGGTGCTCCCAGTCGGCGGCCGAGGTCACGTCGCAGTGAACGTACTCCGCGCGTCCGCCGCTGTCGGCGACGTCCGCCGCGACGGCCTTGCCGGCCGAGTCGTCCACGTCCGTGACCACGACAACCGCCCCTTCGGCCGCGAGCCGGTGGGCCGTGGCCGCGCCGATACCGTGCGCCGCCCCGGTGATCACCGCCACGCGCCCCGTCATCCTGCGGCATTCCGTCATCACGTGCGTCTCCCCTCGCTCCTGCCTGCGCACCCACCATAGCTGTTTCAATTAATTATGAATATATCTTGACGACGCGGTGATGCCGCTCCGAGACTGACCGGCACGCAACAGGCACCTTCAGGACGAAGGAAGGACCTCCCTCCATGAGCCGCACCACACCCCGCCGCAGAAGCCGGGGCGCGCTAGCAACGACCCTTGTCGCCATCTCCCTGCTCGTCTCCGCCTGCGGGGGTTCGGCCGATTCGCAGGACAAGGCACAGGCATCCGCCAAGCCCGGCGAGAAGGTCGACCTGCGCTTCTGGTCGTGGGTTCCCGGTGTCGACAAGGCCGTCGACAAGTGGAACGCCACTCACCCGGACATCCGCGTCAAGCTGGAGAAGATCCCGGCGGGCAGCAGCGGCGGCTATGCGAAGATGCGCGCCGCCCTCAAGAGCGGCAACGCGCCCGACCTGGCCCAGGTGGAGTACCAGGAGATCCCCTCGTTCCTGCTGGAGAACGGCCTGGTGAACCTGTCCGACTACGGCGCGGACAAGGACCGGTCGAAGTTCGTGGACTGGCAGTGGCAGCAGGGAGTCTTCGGCTCGGCCGTCTACGCGATCCCCCAGGCGTCCGGTCCGATGGGCCTGTTCTACCGCTCCGACCTGTTCAAGAAGTGGGGCATCAAGCCGCCCACCACCTGGGACGAGTACGCCCAGGCCGCGCAGAAGATCCGCGACGCCGACCCGAAGGCCTCCATCGGCACCTTCCCCCCGGGCAACTCGGCCTGGTTCACCGCGCTCGCATGGCAGGCCGGCGCCAAGTGGTTCGGCGTCGACGGCGACACCTGGTCGGTCGACATCGCCTCCCCGCAGACCCTCAAGGTCGCCGCCTACTGGGACGACCTGCGCACCAGGAAATTGATCAAGACCGAACCCGACTTCGCCAACGGCTGGTACAAGGACCTGCAGTCCGGCGCCATCACCTCATGGGTCAGTGCTCAGTGGGGCGACGCCATCATCAGCGGAAACGCTCCCAAGACCGCCGGAAAATGGGCGGTGGCGCCCATGCCGCAATGGACGAAGGGCGCGAACGTCTCCGCGAACTGGGGCGGCTCCTCCACGGCTGTCCTCAAGGGCGCCAAGCACATCCCCGAGGCCCTGAAGTTCGCCGAATGGCTCAACACCGACCCCGCGAGCGTCGACCTGCTGCTGCAGGGCGGATACGGCTGGCCGGCAGGGGCCGACGCGTACCAGGGCTCCTCGCTGGACAAGCCGTCGAAGTTCTTCGGAGGCCAGAAGTACAACGAGGTCTTCGCACAGGCGGACAAGAACATCGACACCTCGTGGAAGTGGATACCGACGATCGACGCCACCTACCAGCACCTCAACGACGGCTTCCAGGCCGCCGTGGCGGGCAAGGGCTCGTTCGTCTCCGCGGTCAAGCAGGCACAGAAGCAGACCGTCGAAGACCTGAAGAGGAAGGGTCTGAAGGTTTCCACCGGCCAGTGACCGCCTCCGGAGGGCGCGACGCTGCCGCCGCCGCTCACCCCTCCGGACTCCAGAAAGCACCCTGATGCCCACCCGCACCCGAGCGCCCCGCCGCCGCGGAAATCTGGCGCCCATCGCCTTCGTCGCGCCTTTCCTCCTGCTGTTCCTGCTGACCTTCGCCGCCCCCATCGCTTACGCCGTCTACCAGAGCGTCATGGATGTCGAACGCACCGGGCCACTGGGGCTCGGCAGCAGCCGTACCGTCTTCGTAGCGCTGAGCAACTACTCCGAGGCGTTGTCCGACCACGCCTTTCTGCGCAGCATCGGTCGCGTGCTGCTGTTCGCGGCCGTCCAGGTGCCGGTGATGGTCGCGCTGGCCGCCGGGCTCGCGCTGCTGCTGGACACCGCCTCGGCCAGAGGCGTGCGGTTCTTCCGCGCCGCCTACTTCCTGCCCTACGGCGTTCCGGGGGTCATCGCGTCCATCCTGTGGGGCTTCCTGTACGTTCCTGGAGTCAGCCCGCTCGTGGACGGCATGCGTCACCTGGGAGTGTCGGTGGACCTCCTGGGCGGAGACACGGTCCTGTGGTCCATCGCGAACATCGTCACCTGGGAGTTCGCCGGCTACAACGTCCTGGTTCTCGTCGCCCAGTTGCGTACGATCCCCACGGAGTTGTACGAGGCCGCCCGCATCGACGGCGCCAGTGCGTGGATGACGGTCCGGCACGTCAAGCTGCCGCTGCTGCGCCCGGCGCTGGTCCTCACCACGGTCTTCACCATCATCGGCACGCTGCAACTGTTCGCGGAGCCGCTCGTGCTCAAGCCCGTCTCGTCGAGCATCGACAGCGCCTACACGCCCAACCTCAGCGCCTACAACGAGGCGTTCACCAACGACAACTACCACCTCGCCGCCGCCGAGGCGGTCCTGCTCGCCCTCGCCGCGTTCGTGCTCTCCTTCGGGTTCCTGCGGCTGGTCAACAAGAGAGGTGGGGACGCGTGAGTCTCCGGACAGCGGCCCGCACAGCCCCGCCAAGGGGTGAGAACCCGGCCTCCGGCGACGGCACGTCACCGCGCGGCGGCATCACCGGGGTCACCACGCGCAGCCGCATCCTCGTCACCGGCCTGCTCGTGGCAGCCGCCGGGTACTTCCTGCTCCCGGTGTACTGGCTGGTCGTGGCGTCCACCAAGTCCACCGGCGACCTGTTCGGCACCTTCGGGCTGTGGTTCTCCCAACCGCAGTTCCTGAGCAACCTGCACCAGGTGCTCACCTACGACGATGCGATCTACCTGCGCTGGGCCGCCAACAGCCTGCTGTACGCGGGGGTCGGCGCGGGCGTGGCGACGCTGCTGGCCGCGATGTCCGGCTACGCGCTGGCGAAGTTCTCCTTCGCCGGCCGCGACACGATCTTCAACATCGTGCTGGGCGGCGTCCTGATCCCTGGCACGGCGCTGGCGCTGCCGATGTACCTGCTGTTCAGCGAGGCGGGCCTGGCCAACACCTACTGGGCCGTCCTGCTGCCGAGCTTCGTCAGTCCCTTCGGCGTGTACCTGTGCCGGATCTACGCCGCGGCGTCCATACCGGACGAGTTGCTGGAGGCGGCCCGCATAGACGGCGCGGGAGAGATCCGCATCTTCACGGTCGTCGCTCTGCGCATCATGACCCCCGCCCTGGTGACGATCTTCCTTTTCCAGTTCGTCGGCATCTGGAACAACTACTTCCTGCCGCTGGTCATGCTGTCCGACTCCAAGCTCTACCCCATCACCCTCGGTCTGACGTCATGGCAGTCCTTCGCCGACCGCCAACCGCAGCTCTACCAACTGACCGTGGGAGGCGCCTTTGTCTCCGTCGTCCCTCTGATGATCGCCATGGTCGCCCTGCAGCGCTTCTGGCGCAGCGGTCTGACCGAGGGCAGCGTCAAGGCCTGACGGCTGAGGGCTCGACGACTGAGGGCGCGACGGCAGAAGGGAGAGGGGACGGCCCCCTCTCCCTTCTGCCGTTCCACGTCAGGTCATCTGCCCCGGGGATTCACCGCCTTGCGGAACACGTCGTGGACGAGTTTGGGCCGTTCCTCGGCGAAGGTGATCAGGCCCATCACGGAGATGCCGTTGTAGTCCTGGTTGTACCCCGCCCGTTGCTTGTAGTCCTTGAGCACCCAGTAGGTGAAGCCGGCGACGAAGTCGCTGCGCGCCGTCACCTGCGCCCAGTGCGCGGTGAAGCTCGCCGCCTGCCACTCCTCCGTGCCCTGTGTGGTGGCGGAGCCGTGGGTGCCGGCCACGGACCAGGTGCCGTTCTCGGTGATGAGGATGGGCTTGTCGGGATACTTCGCGTGCACCGCGTCCAGCGTGGGACCGAGGTCGGCGTCCTTGCCGTAGAAGTAGCCGAAGTACTCGTTGAACCCGATCACGTCGGCGAGGTCGAACGCGGGGTCGTTGCTCGTGTTGGATGCCCAGGTCACGGGGCGGGCGGTGAGGTCGACCGCCTTTATGGCCGCCTTGAGGTCGGCGAGCCAGGCCCGGTAGACGGGAGCGCCGTCGGCGTCGATCTCCGACTCGTTCTGCAGACCCCACAGGATCACCGAGGGGTGGTTGTGCTGGTTCCACGCCATGGTCAGAGCCAGGGCGCGGGCGAGGCCGTAGCGCTCGGTCTGGAGCCTCTCCTGGGCGGTGTTGAGCCACATGGTGTCGATGTCGTCCATCACCAGCACGCCGTGCTCGTCCGCCCAGTCGTAGACGTACGGGTGCCGGTTGTAGACGCAGTTGCGGATGAAGTTGGCGCCCACCGCCGTGATGTGTCCCAGCTCCCGGTCGTACTCGGCCGGCGTCATCGCCCTGCCGTGGGCGGCCGTCTCCTCGTGCCAGTTGAGGCCCTTGAGGAACAGCGGCTTGCCGTTCAGGCGCAACTGGGCGTCCGCGACGCTCAGTTCGCGTACGCCGTACACGCAGGACAGTGTGTCCACTCGTGGCCCCGGGGTTCTGCCGGCGTTCAGGGTGGCGCGGGCGGTGAGCGTGTGCGGCGAGGCCGGGCTCCAGCGCGGGGCGTGGGGTATCGGGACCGAGACGCGCACGACGCCGGCCGACCGGGCCGCGATCCGGGCCGCGACCACGACGGGCCGGCCGCCGCTCCCCCGGCCGGGATCCAGGGTGAGCCGGCCGTCGAAGCCGGTGGCGCCGTGGTTCTCGACGACCGCGTGTGCCTCCAGGCGCCCGCGCGCGGCGGACACGAGCAGTTTGGCGATGGTGACCTTCGGGACCGCCTCGATCCAGACGGACCGGGTCAGTCCCGCGTAGGGCCAGTAGTCGACGGGCTTGTACGGCAGCTCGTGGTCGTCGGTGACCGGTTGCGGCGTCGCGGCCGTGTAGTCGGTGTAGCTCGCCCGGCGGAAGACCCGCACGGCGATCGTCTGGCGGGTCCCCGGCCGAAGCGCCCCCGCCACAGGGAGCGCGAAGGGCGAGTTGGCGCCCTCGTGCTTGCCCAGGTGCTTGCCGTCGAGCCACACCTCGGCGCTGTATCCGGCGGCCAGGAAGGCGATGCGTACGTGCCGGGCACGCCAGGACGCGGGCACGTCGATGGTGGTGCGGTACCAGGCGTAGCCGTCGGCGAACGCCGTGCCCTGGCCGAAGGGGGCGGTCTCCGAGCCGAAGTCGGGAGTGTTCAGCAGGTCCCAGGCCGCCGGGACGCCGATGCGGCCCCAGGTCCGGTCGTCGTGGCGCGGGGAGTGCCAGCCTTCGCCGAGTCCCTGGCCGGTGGGGTCGAACCGGAAACGCCAGCGTCTGTCCAGAGACAGGTAGTCGCGCGTGGGCTCGCGGGTGCGCCAGCCATCGAAGGCCGGGAGCACCGTGCCGTACTGGAAGACGACGCCGGTGCCGCCGACCTCGCGCACGTGGGTGCCGGAGGGCTCGGTGGCCGGGTGGGTGTCGAGGACGGGGCCGTCGGCGGCGGACCTGCCGTCGGCGGCGCGCGCCGTCTCCGGCCAGGCGGGGAGCGCGACAGCGGCGGCTGCCACGCCGAGTGCCGTGACGACAGTGCGCCGGGACGGAAGGAGGGATTCGGTCATGACTGGCGGCTCCTTGATGCACGTACGTATTCGTCCGCCCCACAGCCTGGACAACCGGGTGTTCCTCGTCAAGGATTATTCATAAATAATGAATTGAGTGGGCGTGGTGCCGCCACGCCGACGGCTTCCCACTTCACAGGAACGACGGGTGACCTCATGACCACCGCACCGCAGCCAGCCACCACGGGCCGACTCGCCATCACCCTGTGGGACTTCAGCTGGTACACACAGGCAGGACCCGGCGAGCCGTTCGCCGACCTGGACCAGGCCTTCGCCGAGGCGGTGGACCGGGGCTTCAACACCGTGCGTGTCTGCGCCATGCCCTTCCTGCTGTTCTCCGGACGCGTCCCCGATCCGGAGTCGATCGAGGTCCGTGGCCTGGGCGAGGAGTTCGGACAGCGCACCCGCTGGTACGACGTGCGCGGCGGCTATCCGCTGGACGGCCGCCGCCGGCTCGTCGAACTGTTCGAGGCCGCCGCCCGCCACGACTGCCAGGTGATCGTCTCCTCCTGGGAGTACCAGCAGTCCCCCAGCTTCGCCGACACCGACTCCTGGCACCGCGCCCTGGCCGAGGTCCCCGGCCCGGACCGCGCCGAGGCGGTGGCCGAAGCGCTCGCCGAGCTCCTCGACTTCCTCACCGAGCGCGGACTGGCCGATCAGGTCGCCTACGTCGAGGTGCACAACGAGGTCGACAACTGCTCCCTCGTACCGCGCGACGGCGTCACCCACTACGCCTACCTGCGCGGCCCTCTCGACCGTGCCGTGAAGCTGCTGCGGGCCCGGCACCCCGGCACCCCCGTCACCTACTCGCTGGGCGAGCCCTGGCCGAGCGAGATCGACGACCTGCCGGAGGGGGCGCAGATCGCGCACTTCCACTTCTACGTCTACGGCGTGCTCGGCGCGCTGTACGAGGCGGTCGGACTCGGCCACGGCACCGAGGCGGCACCCGAGACGACCACCTGGCCCACCCCCGAACTGGCCGCCATGCTGCGCCCCGACGCACCCGCCTTCGCCGACTACCACCCGGACGAGCCCTGGCGACTGGCCGCCACCGGAATCCCGCGCGAACTGTTCTACACACTCGACTGGGTCGACCCCGACCGCTGGGACCTGTGGCTCTACGAGAACTATCCGGCACACCGGCAGGCCATGCGGGAGACGCTGGCCGGATGGGTCGACTCCGTCGCCGAGTTCGCCCGCCTGCGGAACATTCCCGCCGTGCTCGGTGAAGGCGTCGTGGGATACACCCCGCTGCTGACGCGCTTCGAGGAGGACGCCGTCGGCAAGGACATCGCGGAGTTCGTCGTCGACCGCTGCCTCGCCGCGGGCTTCCGGGGCGTCGTCCTGACCTCGAACGCGGCCCCGCATCACCCCATGTGGCACACCGACCGCGACTGGATGCGGCGGGTCAACGCCCGAGTCACCACGAGCTGAACGCGATGAGGCCCTCGGTCACGGACAAGGGCCTCGATCTCCCCTGCTGACCCGCACGGAGAAGCGCCTCGGCCGGTGGTGGCGTGCTGTGCGGCGGGGGTGCTGTCTTCGGTGGCGGCGAGCGAGGCGAGCAGGCGCCCGTCCTCTTCGGAGGGGGTGCCGGGTTCGGCGGCGTGGATGGTCATGCTCGGATCTGCCCCTGACCGTCTCCCTCGATCATGAATGCGGCCGGGGGCATTTCCCGTTCGCCCAGTGGGGCCCGGCGCCCTTCCGCCCCTCCGTCCACTCGCCTCTCGGCCCGATCGCGCGCCGATCAATCCTGCCCGGCCTGCCTTTGCACCTGCTCCAGTACCTGTTTCGCCGAGCTCGCCCCACTGAAGAGGCTGGGACCGTACTGGTTGAGCAGTTCGTTGACCCGCTCCCAGTGTTTCGTCGTGCGCAGCGGAATCGCTGCGGCGTTGGCTGCTTCGAGGACCTCTCGGGCTCCGGCCAGGCGGGCGTTCTCGTACCAGGCGTGTTGTGCCGACTCACGTGACGGATAGGCACGCCCCACCCCGCCGAGCCACTCCAGTTGCTTCTTGGCGGTCATCAGCGTGATCGCCTTGAACGCCCCCTCCGGGTCCGGGCAGGACTTGGAGATGCCGAAACCCGAACCCGACGAGTACGTCCTGCTGCCGTACGGGCCGGCGGGAATCGTGGTCAGGCCCACCCGGAAGCCGGCTTGGTTCTTCAGGTTCAGCAACGCCCACGGCCCGTTGGTGCCCATGGCCACAGTGCCACTGAGGAACTGCGTGTCGGAGAATGCGGGATCGGGCGCGGGCAGGCGGGGGGCGATCTTCTTCCTGGCCGCCAGGTCGGCGTACCACTGCACGCCCTCCGTCATGGCGGGTGTGGTGAGTCGCAGGCTGCCCGCCCCGTCGGTGGGCTGCGCCCCGGTCCTGGTCAGCACCATGGAGAACATCCATATGTCCTGAGGCGCCGCCACGAACCCGTACGTCCTGTCCCCGGTCAGCTTGCGGGCGGCCGACTCGAACTCGGCCAGAGTCCACCCAACCCTGGGCTCCGGCACCCCCGCGTTCCGGAACATGTCCTTGTTGTACGTGAGGATCACAGGGCCGACGTCGTACGGCAGCGCGTAAAGCTTCCCGTCGTCACTCAGCCCTTCCATGACAGACCTGTCGAAGTCCGTCACATTGAACTTGTTCTTGGCGATCAGCTCGTCGAGCGGCACCATGTCCTGGGTGTAGCCCGTGGTGTGGAGCGCCTGCATCGAGACGATGCAGGGCGCGTCGCCGCTGCCGAGGCGAGTGCCGAGCTCAGCGAAGTAGTCCTCGAAGGACGAGGTCTCAAGCTTGATCGTGACCTGCGGATCCTCAAGGGACACACGGTCCGCGAGCTCATGCCAGACCTGCTGTTCCTCACCACCGCTGGCCCACATCGACCAGGTCAATGCCTTCGAGCCGCCATCGCCGCCGCCGCACGCCATGACCAACGTCCCGCCCAGCGCCAGGGCGACGGCTGCCCTCATTACGATGCGCGGCCCTGCCATAACACATCCACATGTCCCTTTAGTGGCAATATGCATGCATTATGGCATGCTGCATATGTGCACACCTGTCACTGCTGCACCATCCGGGCTGCGCGATGCGCTGGAACGCGACACCGAGCTTGCCGAGGTCGACCCCTTGGAGCGAGAACCCGCTGGAGAGCAGCACGTGGGGCTGCCCCCTGGGGTTGCACCTTCCGCAGCGGCATGTGGTCCGGTGGACTTGCGTCCCGGCCCCTTGAGGAAAGGTCCCCGCTCATGCATGCGTCGTTCATGCCACCCCGCCAGGTCAAGATCGGTGACGCGGCGGCCTTCGCCGGCACCACACCACGGGCGATTCGCCATTACCACGAGATCGGCCTGCTCCCCGAGCCTGAGCGGGGCGGCGACGACCGCCGCCGCTACGAGTACGACGACATGATCCGCCTGCTGTGGATTCGCAAGATGGCCGACGCCGGGATCGCCCTGGACGACATCCGTGACGCCTTTACCACCGGCACGGCCTCCGCCGGTGCGGACAGCGGAGAAGGTATCGCGGGCATCCTCGAGCGGTTGGAACAAACCCTCGCCGAGCAGGAGGCGAAATTGCGGCGGCAACGGACCGCCGTGCAGCGGATGCGCACCGAAGGCAGCCGGATGGGCCTGCTCTCCGACTTCGTCACCGAACGCCTCAAGAGCCTGCCCGAGGGCTCCCTGCGTCAGGCGGACCTGGACAGTCTGCTGGTCGCCGAGCGGATCTTCGGCCCGCTGGGCGCGGCCGTCCAGGCCACCCGCTTCGTCGCCCTGGCCACGCATCCCACACTGCGGGAGGAATCCGACCGCATCGATGACGCCGAGGAGGCACTCGATGACAGCGTCGCCGTCGATGATCCACGGGTGGCTCAAGTGGCCGCCGAGCGGCACGCCTTCGAAAGCGCCCTGCAGGCCGTCATCGAGGAGTCCGGCCTGGGCATGGGCGACGACGACCTCTTCGACGCCTGGGACACCACCCACCCCGAAAACGGCGAGGACGAGGCCGACCTCAGCTCCGGCAGGCTGGAGGCTGACTCCATGAGCGCGGTCGAAGCCACCGGCAAGATGCCCTACGACTTCTCCCCAGCCCGCCTGCGCTGCATGGAACTGGCCGAAGAACTGTCCGCCCAAGACTCACCCGTTACCCAAGACACGGCCTGAAGGCTGTCCCGCAACTGATCGCAAGCTTCGGCTGATGATTGACGTCCACCGCGATGTCATTGCGGGACAGCGGTCGGCAAATGGAATCCGTAGGAGGGCTTCCCCTTCGGACGCCCCGCTGCCCGCGTCTTCTCGGTAGCGCTGTGGTTCGGCGCTGGATGGCGCGCAGTTCCATCTGAGCGCCCAGACCTCCATGGCGAAGCGGTTCGCGTCGACCTGGTCATCGAGGTCCCACGGCCGTCATGACCGTAGGTGACGAGCATCGTCCCTTCGTCGCGCATCCCGAAGCCAAGAGCCCGGTTGCGGACGGGTCATCGGGGCGGTGGCACCCGACACCTCCCAGCCGCTCCGGAGGTACGGAGAATCGCCGGCCACGCCCAGGACGATCTCGCTCAGCCCAGGAAGCTCAGTCGAACCTGACGGTGGGGATTGTCCTTGTTGGTGTCCACCAGGCAGACGGACTGCCAGGTGCCGAGCTCCAGGCGGCCGCCCAGCACCGGCAGGGTCGCGTGGGGCGGGACGAGGGCGGGCAGGACGTGGTCGCGGCCGTGGCCGGGGCTGCCGTGACGGTGCTGCCAGCGGTCGTCGGCGGGGAGCAACGTGTGCAGTGCGGCCAGGAGATCGTCGTCGCTGCCGGCACCGGTCTCGAGGACCGCGATCCCCGCTGTGGCGTGGGGCACGAAGACATTGAGGAGGCCGTCGCGGCCGGCGGCCGCCTCGCGCAGGAAGGACTCGCAGTCGCCGGTGATGTCGACGACCTTCTCCGTGGAGCCGGAGGTGATGTTCAGGACTCGGGTGGTGAAGACATCTGACATGCCTCCCATCCTGACGCACCGCCCGGGGTTCACCGGGTCACGCCGGACCGCGTGGCGATACCGGCGTCCACTGGACGAGACGCCGTTGACCGTGCGCATGCCACCTGGCTAGGTTCAGCCGCATGTTGCGTTCAGCCCTGCTCACCACGCGCGGTCACATCGACCTGCTGCGGGTGGCCTCCGCCGCGTGTCGCCGCGGCTGCTGACGCCCTTCCTCTCCTCTCTCTCCGCTCAACTCGCCTCCGCCGCGCCTGCCCGCCGATCGCTGCTGATCCCGTGGGCGGGGCGATGACGAGGCGTGCCTCCAACGGCCCTCGCTCTCCCCCCGTGGAGTTCCTTCATGAGCATCAGCCATGCCCCGCCGAGGTCAGCGGCACCCGACATTTCACCCAAGTCGGTCCCTGACCTCGATCTCCAGCCCCTCGCCCCCACCTCCTCCCGTCGCACCCGCGTCCCCCGCTGGCTGCGCCGCACCACCGGCCCGGTCCTGCTGCTGGTGTTGTGGCAACTCCTCAGCGGGACGGGCACGTTGCCGCCGGACGTGCTGGCCTCGCCCGGCCGAATCGCCCAGGTAGCCGGAGGCATGGTCGCCGACGGTTCGCTGCCCGCGGCCATGGGCACCTCGCTCCAGCGGGTCGCGGCCGGGCTGCTCTTCGGTCTGGTCGTCGGCACCGGACTCGCCCTGCTCTCGGGCCTGTTCAGGATCGGCGAGGACCTCGTGGACGCACCTCTGCAGATGCTGCGGACCGTGCCGTTCGTAGGGCTCATCCCGCTGTTCATCATCTGGTTCGGCATCGGCGAGGCCCCCAAGGTCGCCATCATCACGCTCGGCGTGACCTTCCCGCTCTACCTCAACGTCTACGCCGGAATCCGCGGCGTGGACGCCCAGTTGATCGAGGCCGGGGAGTCCCTCGGACTGTCGCGGTGGGGCCTCGTACGGCATGTCGTGCTGCCGGGAGCCCTGCCGAGCGCGATGACCGGTCTGCGCTATTCCCTCGGCATCGCCTGGCTCGCGCTGGTCTTCGCCGAGCAGGTCAACGCCGACTCCGGCATCGGATTCCTCATGGTGCAGGCACGGGACTTCCTGCGGACCGACGTGATCGTGGTCTGCCTGGTGGTCTACGCCTTCCTCGGCCTGCTCGCCGACTTCATCGTCCGCTCTCTCGAAAAGGTGCTGCTGCAATGGCGACCGACGTTCACCGGCCGGTGACCCCCCAGGCCGTCCATGTCGACGGGCTCACCCGCTCCTTCGACGGCCGTGCCGTCATCGACGACCTGCGACTGGACGTCGAGCCGGGCGAGTTCGTGGCCCTGCTCGGCCGCAGCGGCTGCGGCAAGTCGACGCTGCTGCGCATCCTCGCCGGGCTCGACCGCGACATCGCGGGCAGCGTCCTGGTGCCCAGCCGCAAGGCCGTCGCCTTCCAGGCACCGCGGCTGATGCCGTGGAAGAAGGTGTGGCGCAACGTCCTGCTGGGCCTGCCCGGCAAGCCCGAACGCGCCGTCGCCGAGCAGGCCCTCGACGAGGTCGGCCTCGGCCACCGCTCGGACGCCTGGCCCAAGACCCTCTCCGGCGGCGAGGCACAACGCGCCTCCCTGGCACGGGCGTTGGTACGCGAGCCCGATCTGCTGCTGCTCGACGAGCCGTTCGGCGCACTCGACGCACTGACTCGCATCAAGGCCCAGCGGCTGGTGGGCGAGCTGTGGCAGCGCCGGGGATGCGCCGTGCTCCTCGTCACCCATGACGTGGAGGAGGCCGTGCTGCTCGCCGACCGCGTCCTGGTGATGGACGACGGTGTCATCGCCCATGAGCAGCACATCGACCTCGACCGCCCGCGCGACATCGCCGACCCGCGCTTCGCCGCGCTGCGCGCCGGACTCCTCGAACGCCTGGGCGTAGAGGCGACGGCCGCCGAAGCCGCCTGACCCGCCCCCCGAACTTCACGCTCAACACGTACGACACGTACGACCCACACGAACGGAAACGCCATGCGACGACGCCTCGCCCCCGCCGCTCTGCTACTCCCCCTCGCCCTACTGCTCTCCGCCTGCGGCGGGAAGTCGGCCGCCGGTACGTCGGACGGCGGCACCGACGGCCAGGGTGACGTCATGATCAACGTCGGTGACCAGAAGGGCGGTTCGGAGGCCATTCTGCGGGCCGCCGGGGAGCTGGAGAACCTCGACTACAAGATCAAGTGGTCGACGTTCACCTCCGGTCCGCCCCTGCTGGAGGCCGTCAACGCCAAGGCCGTCGACATCGGCGGCGTGGGCAACACCCCGCCGGTGTTCGCGGCCGGGGCGGGTTCGAAGATCAAGGTCGTCGCCGCCTGGCACGGCACGTCCAAGGGCGACACGATCCTCGTTCCGAACGACTCGCCCCTGAAGAACCCCGCGCGGCTCAAGGGCAAGTCGGTCGCCGTCGCCCAGGGGTCCTCCGCGAACTACCAGTTGGTCGCGTCGCTGAAGAAGGTCGGGCTGAAGCTGAGCGACGTCAAGGTCAAGTACCTCCAGCCGGCCGACGCGCTCGCCGCGTTCACCGCCGGCAAGGTCGACGCCTGGGCGGTGTGGGACCCGTACACCTCACAGGTGCTGAAGGCCGAGCAGGGACGGGTACTGACCGACGGCGACGGTGTGACCAACGGGCTCACCTTCCAGGTCGCGGCGCCGGACGCGCTGAAGGACAAGAAGAAGGCCGCCGCCGTCAAGGACTACCTGGAGCGGCTGCGGCGCGCCTACACCTGGGTGTACGACCACGAGGAGGAGTGGGCGAAGGTCTGGGCGAAGGACACCGGGCTCCCCGAGGACGTGGCACTGGCGGCGGTGAAGCGCACCTACACCACCCGGGTCGAGGTCGCGGTCGACAAGCCGCTGATCGCCTCCGAGCAGGAGATCGCCGACACGTTCACGGCGTTGAAGCTGATCCCGCGCAAGGTCGACTTCGCCGACTTCACCGACGCCCGGTTCAACGGCGATCTGCCGCCGTCGACCACCGCGCCCCGGCCCTCGGAAGGCTCGTGACCTGACCTGACCTGACCTGATCTGATCTGACGGGGCGGGAAGATCCTTGCCCCCGGACCGGTTGGTAGAAGCGTGAACAACACACGCGAGGTCGAGGTGGTCGTCATAGGCGCAGGTCAGGCCGGTCTGGCCAGCGCCTTTCACCTGCGGCGCGCCGGTTTCGAGCCGGACCGCGACTTCGTCGTGCTGGACCACTCCCCCGGGCCGGGCGGCGCCTGGCAGTTCCGCTGGCCGTCGCTGACGTACGGCAAGGTGCACGGCATGCACGCGCTGCCGGGGATGGAACTGACCGGCGCGGACCCGTCACGGCCGTCCGCCGAGGTGATCGGCGACTACTTCGACCGGTACGAGCGGACCTTCGACCTGCGGGTGCGGCGCCCGGTCGACGTACGGGCCGTGCGCGAGGGCTCCGGCGGGCGGCTGCTGGTGGAGACCTCGGACGGTGTGTGGTCGACGCGGGCGCTGATCAACGCGACCGGTACGTGGAACCGGCCGTTCTGGCCGCGCTATCCCGGGCAGGAGACCTTCCGGGGACGGCAGTTGCACACCGCGCGGTACCCCGGGCCCGAGGAGTTCGCCGGGCAGCGGGTCGTCGTGGTGGGCGGCGGCGCGTCGGGCACCCAGCATCTGCTGGAGATCGCCGCGTACGCCGCGTCCACCACCTGGGTGACGCGGCGCCCGCCCGTCTTCCGTGAGGGGCCATTCGACGAGGACGCGGGCCGGGCGGCGGTCGCGCTCGTCGAGGAGCGGGTACGACAGGGGCTGCCGCCGAGGAGCGTCGTCTCGGTCACCGGGCTGCCGCTCAACGACGCGATCCGGCGGGGCATCGAGGACGGCGTGCTCGACCGGCAGCCGATGTTCGACCGCATCACGCCGACCGGGGTGGACTGGAAGGACGGCCGGCACGTCGATGCCGACGTCATCCTCTGGGCCACCGGCTTCCGGCCCGCCGTCGACCACCTCGCCCCGCTGCGGCTGCGCGAGCCGGGCGGCGGAATCCGTATCGAGGGCACGCGCGCGGTCGCCGACCCGCGCATCCACCTCGTCGGCTACGGACCGTCGGCCAGCACGATCGGAGCGAACCGGGCCGGCCGGGCGGCCGTGCGCGACATCAGGCGACTGCTGACGCTCGAGCCGGCGGCGGCGTGACAACTACGTGACCTGACGTCTGCTGCGGGCCGTCTACGGCTGATCGCGCAGTTCCCCGCGCCCCTGAGGAACCGTCGCCGTGCCCGTGCTCTTCCCCTGGGCGTTGAACTCCGCGACGTTGCGCTGGTGTTCCGCGTAGTCCGCGGTGAAGCGGGTGTCACCCGGCCGGACCGTGACGAAGTACAGCCAGTCGCCCGCGGGCGGGTTGACGGCGGCGCGCATCGCCTCCTCGCCCGGGTTGGCGATGGGTGTGGGCGGCAGGCCCATGCGCTGGTACGTGTTGTAGGGGTTGTCGATCCGGGTGTCGCTCTCCGTCGTCCGCAGGGTGGAGCGGCCCAGCGCGTAGTTGACGGTGGAGTCCATCTGGAGCGGCATACCGCGTTCGAGGCGATTGAAGACGACCCGGGCCACCTTGCCCATGTCGGCCGCGGTGTCCGCCTCCGCCTGGACGATGCTGGCGATGGTGACGGCCTGGTAGACGTTCATCGCGTTGCGCTGGGCCCCCGCGGCGATGGGCGCGCCGTTGAACTTCTCGTTCGCGGTGTCGACCATCCGCGCCAGGAGCTGCTCCGGCTTGGCCTTCCAGGGGAGCGGATAGGTCGCCGGGAAGAGGTAGCCCTCCGGGTTGCCGCGGGCGTCGTCCGGCAGTTTCGTGGCGACTTTCGCGACGGACTTCTTCGCGCTGCCGGCGGGCAGGGCGAGGGCCTTGTCGACGGCGGCGTAGACCTGGCTCGCGCGCCAGCCCTCCGGGATGACCAGGGTCGCGGTCCGGCCGCCGCCGTTCCCGGGCCCCAGAATCAGCAGCGGCACCGCCACGGCGGTGCCGACCAGGACGGCTCCGGTCGCGACGAGGACGATACGGCCCCGGCGCGTCAGTCGCATGGCCCTTCGTGGCGGAGTGTTCGTCTGCATGCGGGCACGGTAACCCGCATTTCCTCATAAACCTGGCATATCTTCAGCTTGTCGGTTCCAGTTGGGCATCCCGGCGTACGAGCGCCGCGTAGCGCCCGTCCCGCTCCAGGAGTTCCCCGTGCGTGCCGCGTTCGACGACGCGCCCCGAGTCGAGCACCACGATCTGGTCGGCATGCCGCACCGTGGACAGCCGGTGCGCGATGGTCAGCGTGGTGCGGTTGGCCGACAGGGCGTCGATGGCCTCTTGAACGGCGGCCTCGGTCCGGGTGTCCAGGGCGCTGGTGGCCTCGTCGAGGATGAGGACCGGCGGGTCGCGCAGAATCGTGCGCGCGATGGCCAGGCGCTGCTTCTCACCGCCGGAGAAGCGGTGGCCGCGCTCGCCGACGACGGTGTCGTAGCCGTCGGGCAGGGACGCGATGTGGTCGTGGATCTGTGCCGCCTTCGCCGCCTGGTACAGCTCCTCGTCGGTGGCGCCTGGCCTGGCGAAGCGCAGGTTGTCGGCGACCGAGGCGTGGAAGAGGTACGTCTCCTGCGAGACGACCCCGACCGCGCGCGCCAGGGTGTCGAAGTCGAGGTCGCGGACGTCGACCCCGTCGAGGGTGACGCGGCCGCCGGTGACGTCGTAGAGACGGGGCACCAGATAGCCCAGCGTGGACTTGCCGGCGCCGGTGGAGCCGACGAGGGCGAGGCTGCTGCCCGCCGGGACGGTGAGGTCGATGGCGTCGAGGACCGGGCCGCCCTTGTCGTCGTAGCCGAAGGAGACGTTCTCGAAGCGGATCTCGCCCTTGACGCGGTCGAGACGGACCGGGTCCGGGCGCTCGGTGATGTCGACGGGCAGGTCGAGGTACTCGAAGATGCGCTGGAAGAGGGCGAGCGAGGTCTGGATCTGCACACCGGTCGACAGCAGGCTCACGGCCGGGCGGAACAGGCCCTGCTGGAGCGACACGAACGCGACGATCGTGCCGATGGAGACCTGGGGGCCGCCCAGTTGGAGGGCCATGCCGGCGGTCCAGTAGATGACGGCGGGCAGGGCGGCCATCACGATCGTGATGACGGCCATGCGCCAGCGGCCGGCCATGTTCGACCGCACCTCGAGGTCGACGAGTTCCTCGGACTCGTCGGCGAAGGACTTCGTCAGCGAGTCGGAGCGGCCCATGGTACGGCCGAGCAGGATGCCGCTGACGGAGAGCGACTCGGTGACCGTGGCGGCCATGGTGGCCATCTGCTTCTGGCGCTGGGTGGTGATCCTGCGGCGCTCCTTGCCGACGCGGCGGCTGATCCACACGAACACCGGCAGCAACAGCAGGGAGACGACGGTCAGGCGCCAGTCGAGGACGACCATCGCGACGATCGTCGCGACCACGCTGGTCAGGTTGGAGACCAGGGAGGTCGCGGTGGAGGTGACGGTGGCCTGCATGCCGCCGATGTCGTTGGCGATGCGGGACTGCACCTCGCCGGTGCGGGTGCGCGTGAAGAACGCGAGGGACATGCGCTGGAGCCGGCCGTAGACGGCGGTGCGCAGGTCGTGCATGACCCTCTGGCCGACCGTCGTGGAGATCAGGGTCTGGAGGACTCCGAAGACGCTGGTGAGGACGGCGCTGAGGATCATGCCGAGGGCGAGCAGGCTGAGCAGGCCGGTGCGCCCCTCGGGAATCGCGACGTCGAGGATCTCCTTCAGCATGAAGGGCGTGGCGACCGAGACCAGTGACGCGGCGCCGACGAGCAGGCCGACGATCGCGAGGCGGCCTCGGTAGGGGCGGAAGAGCCTGAGGATGCGGCGGACCTGCCGGGGCTGTTCCTTCGAACCGTCGGATGGGGTCCAGCGGGTTTCGTGGTCGGGAGGCATGGGCTCCTTCGAGAGCGGTACGGGCACCGGCGGGAGCCGGGCGGGTCGGATCACAGCTCATTGTTACCTATACTCACAATGAACTGCATCCTGATATTGTTCCCGTATGACCACGCCCGACCCCGACGGCCTGCTCGCCGAGCAGTTGCTGCGGCTCACCCGCCGGGTCCATCGCATCCAGAAGCGCCATCTGGAGCAGCGCGACCTCGGCATCACCCCGGCCCAGTCCCGGCTACTGCGCACCCTCGCGCACTGGGGCTCGCCGCCGCGCATGGCCGACCTGGCCGAGCGCCTGGAGGTGGTGCCCCGGGCCGTGACGACGCTGGTCGACGCGCTGGAGGCGAGCGGAAAGGTACGGCGGGTCCCGGACCCGGCGAACCGGCGGGTGATCCGCATCGAGCTCACGGACGACGGGCGGGGCGCGCTACGCGAGCTGCGGGCGGCTCGGAGGTCGGCCGCGGAGGAGATCCTCGCGCCGCTGGCGGAGGATCAGCGTGCGGCGCTCGGGGGGCTGCTGGACACGCTGATCGACGGGGCGCCGGTTCGGGGCTGCTGAGGGCTTCGCCGATCAGCCGGGAGAGGGACCGGCGGGACTGAGGGGCTGAAGCCCGGTGACGACCCGCGTGCGAAAGGGGCCGCGGCCGCCGCTCGTGCTGCTGGAGCGGTGGCCGCGGCCCGTGCTGTTTCGGTCAACCGACCTCGGGGGCCGGCTCCTTGGGCTTCTGGGTGGGGATACCCGACGCCGGGGTCTCGGCCGTCGTCGGCTCGACCGGCGGGGCCTCGGCGGCGGCACCCTTCCCGCCGTCACCACCTTCGTCATCGCCCTCCGGCGGAGCCGTGTACTCCCCGTCGAGCGTCTTCTTCGCCCGGTCGGTGTCCAGGGCCCCCTCCCAGCGGGACACCGCGAACACGGCGACACAGTTGCCGAGCAGGTTCGTCACGACGCGCATCGAGTCCATGATGCGGTCCACGCCGAGCAGCAGAGCGACCGCTCCGGCCGGAATCGCACCCAGGGAAGAGGCGGTCGCGGACAGGGCGAGGAACGCCGAACCGGGGATGCCCGCCATGCCCTTGCTGGTCAGCATCAGCACCAGGACCACGGTGACCTGCTGGCCAAGCGTCAGGTCCACGCCCACCGCCTGGGCGATGAACAGCGTGCCGATGGACAGGTAGAGCGAGGCGCCGTCGAGGTTGAAGGAGTAGCCCGTGGGCAGCACCAGACCCACGGCGTCGTCGCGGGCGCCGGCCCGCCGCAGCTTCTGCATCACGCGCGGCATGACCGCCTCGGTGGACGCGGTACCGAGCGCGAGCAGCATCTCCTCGCGGATGTAGCGCAGGAACTTCCAGAGGCTGAGCCCGGTCACCAGGCGCAGGGCGACGGCGAGCAGCACGATGAACAACGCCGCCGCGACATAGCAGAGCACGATGAGCTTGGCGTACGTCTTCATCACGCCCAGCCCGTAGTTGCCGACGAGGTGGGCCATCGCGCCGAACACCGCGATCGGCGCCAGTCGCATGACGAAGCCGACGACCGCGAAGATGACGTCCTGCGCCTGGTCGATCGCGGGCAGGATCTTCGGCACCTTGGTGTGCCCGAGGTGCAGCAGGGCGGCGCCCACCAGACAGGCCAGGATCAGGACCTGGAGCAGTTCGTTCTCGGCGAAGGCGCCGACGAAACTCTCGGGCAGCGCGTGGAGGAGGAACTCGGTCGTCGAGGGCAGATGCTCCCCGCCGGTCGTCTTCTCCACGGCGGCCGCGTCCAGCGAGCCGGGGTCGACGTTCATGCCCTTGCCGGGCCCGACGAGGTTGGCGGCGAGGAGACCGATGACCAGGGCGGCCGTGGAGGCGACCTCGAACCAGATCAGGGCCTTGACCCCGATCCGGCCGAAGGCCTTCAGGTCACCGGCCTTGGCGATGCCGACGACGACCACGCAGAACACCAGTGGCGAGATCACGGTCTTGATGAGACGGGTGAATCCGTCGCCGAGCGGCTGGAGAGCCGTGGCCGTGTCCGGCCACAGCTTTCCGACGACGATTCCGAGGACGAGCGCGCAGAGAACCTGCGCGAAAAGCGAGGTACGCAGTGTGCGTGCGACACGTCGCGGCAGAGACGGTACGGACGGTGGCACGAGGCCTCCTTGGGGGACGGGCTACACAGAGGCCGGAGGGGACTTCTGCGATACGGAAAGTTGCTTCCGTAACCGAACACTCTGGAGGCTGTCTTGATCGCGCACAAGACCGCAATGTTTCGGACACGTAAAAGTGACTTAAGTGACGCATGTCACACTGGCCACACCGCTCCCACTCAGCAGCGGTCGTAGTCGCCCGTGAGCACCCCCTGGACCGTGGTCAGGGTGCGGTCGTAGCAGCCGTGCGAGCCGTACAGCCGGTAGCGCTCGCGCGTGGTGCCGACCGCGTGCCGCTGGTCCCGGGGCACGTTCGCCGTGTACGTGGCGTCGCCCGCGTAGGAGTCGTCCAGCCGCGACCAGGCGGTGCGTCGGCCGCCCCGCGACTCGACGGTCGTGGCGCGGTCGCCGAGGGCCAGCACGGTGCGCAACCGGTCGCCCGCCCCGAGGGTGGTCGTGCCGTCCATCGTGTAGACGCGGTGCGTGCGTGTACTGCGAGCCGGTCCACGCCCGTCGACGGTCACCGACTCGTCGTCGGTCCAGACGGCCTCGAGCCCGTCGCTCGTCTCGCCGTCTGTCCAGCGGTGCTCGGAGGTGTGGGCGAGCGAGCGGCCGACGGTCGTGGTGACCCGGCCGTGCGAGGTGTCGACGTAACCGGCGACGGTCAGCCGGTGCGCGCCCTCGGTGTCCACCCGGTGCTCCGGACCGGGCGTGTAGTCCGAGGAGTCGGAGAGGTCGCCCTCCTGGTGCGCGGTGAGCTTCCCGGTGACGTGGGCGCGCCGCTCGTCCTGCCAGACGAGGACGTTCACGGGGGTGCTCCAGCCGGCCTGTCCCTCCGGCACGCCGACGACCGAGACCTCGACGCGGTGCGGCCGGCCGTCGTTGAGGAGCCCGGCCAAGGGGGTGAGGTCGTAGGTGATCGGCTTGATGTCGAAGGCGCGCGGGCCGGGGGTCACGTACCAGAGGAACGGGTTGGACCAGCCGCCGGTCCACACGGTCGGGAACGGCGTGGCGATGCCCGCGAGCCGGCCGTCCACGCGGATCTGCACCTCCCGGTAGGGGCCGCCCAGGCCTGCCTTGCAGGAGTACGGCGCGGGATCGGGCACCGACAGGTACCAGTACTCCTCGCAGCCGCCGCCCGAGCCGGTGGCGTACACCTCGGCGACGATGCGCTCACTGTTGCGCGGGGTGGTGAGGGCCGAGCCGTCGTCGAGGGTTAGGACCCGGTCGGGACTCCGGCCGTCCGGTCGGCCCTGGTAGAACGTCAGCGTGACCTTGACGTCGAGGACGCCCGTGTAGGTGTCGTCGACGACGTTGCCGATGAGCATCTCGACGTCCTGGCGGCCGCGGAAGGTGTCGCCGTAGCGTGTGACGTCCTTCTCCACCGACCACTCGATGCCGTCGGGCGAGGGCTGCGGGGTCGACGTACGGAAGATCTCCACCCCGCCGACGTGCAGATAGCCCAGCCGGTCGTACTGGCGGCCCTTGACCTTCCCGTCGAGGCGCAGCACCACCTTGCTCCAGCGGTCGCCGCAGTCGCCGGGCGGAGTGTACGTGCCCCGGTACGGGGTGAAGTCGCGGAACTGCGCCTGGGCGACGGTGACTTCACAGGACTTGCCCGCTGGCCTGGCGACGGGCGGGGCGGCCGTGACCGGGTCGTGCCAGTCGGTGCCGAACTCGGCGGGGACGTCGGCCGCCCGGGCGGGACCGGTTCCGAGGAGGGTGCTCGCCAGGAGGGCGGCTCCGGCAAGCATGGACATGGCGATCCGTCTCTTCATGGCCGGTGTTCTACGGGGAGTCCGCCGCCTCCGCAATGAGCAACCGCCCGTCGAGGCAGTGCTGTTCCCACCCCTGTCGGCCGGTTCCCGTCGGTGGAAAGCGCGCACAGCGGAAAACCGGTTGCCTCCGACCACGCCGCGACGCGAACCTGTCACGGTTTGCTGCCATCGGCCGAACCCCCATCCCCCCTGACACGAGCCACTGGGACGTCATGCAGATTCAAGACCTTCCCTACGCCGACCCCGGCGTGCCGGACGCGCGTTCGGGTCCCCGATTCCTGTGGTGGCTCTTCCGCAACCAGCTGGGCGGACAGCTCAAGTCGCTGGCCTGGGGGCTGCTGCACTTCGCCTCCGTCGCCGCGCTGCCGTTCTGCGTCGGTGTCGCCGTGCAGGCCGTCGTCGACCGCTCCGGCGAACGTCTCGCCCTGGCGGGCGGCCTGCTGGCGCTGGCCTGCGTGGGCAACGCGGTCGGCGACACCATGCTGCACCGCACCGCCATCACCAACTGGATCACGGCGGCCGCCCGCGTCCAGCAGCTGCTCGCCCGCAAGGCCGCCCAGCTGGGCTCGGCGCTGACCCGACGGGTCGCGGCCGGTGAGGTCGTCGCCGTGTCCACCGGTGACGTCGAGAAGATCGGCTGGTTCGTGGAGGCCTGGTCGCGGTTCACCGCTGCCCTGGTCACCATCGTGCTGGTCTGCGTCGGCCTCCTCGTCTACCAGCCCGCGCTCGGCGTGGTCGTGGCCGTCGGACTGCCCGTGCTGGCACTCGCCGTGCTGCCCCTGCTGCCCCGCGCCACCCGGCGGGCCGACACCCAGCGCGAGAAGGCCGGACGCGCCACCGAACTCGCCTCGGACACCGTCGCCGGTCTGCGTGTGCTGCGCGGCATCGGCGGCGAGGAACTGTTCCTCGACCGCTACCGCAGCGCCTCCCAGGAGGTCCGGCACGCGGCCGTGCGCAGCGCCCGGATGTGGTCCCTGATCTCCGCGATCCAGGTCCTGCTGCCCGGACTGCTGCTCATCGCCGTCGTCTGGCACGGCGTGCAGCTGGCCCGCCAGGGCCGGATCACCGTCGGCGAACTGGTCACCGTCTACAGCTCGGTGATGGTCCTGACCTATCCGCTGCGGCACTTCGAGGAGATCGCCATGGCGTACTCCTTCTCGCGGCCCTCGGCCAAGCGGGCCGCGGGCGTGCTGTCACTGGAGCGGGCCACCGACACCGCCGGGTCGCGCGCCGCCGAGGCCCCCGCCGGAGACCTCTACGACCCGGAGACCGGGCTGCTCGCGTCCGCCGGCCGGCTCACCGCCGTGGTGTGCGGCGACCCGGACGCGGCGGGCCGACTGGCGGAACGGCTGGGCGGACATCCGTCGCAGGAGGGCACCGCCGTGCTGCTGGACGGTGTGCCACTCGACGAACTCCCGCTGGACTCGGCCCGTACGGCCGTCCTCGTCCAGGACAAGGACCCGGTGCTGCTCTCCGGCTCCCTGCGCGATCTGCTCGACGTACCCGCGTCGGGCGCCGTGCGGCCGCGGGAGGCGCTCGCCGCCGCGCAGTGCGACGACGTGCTTGCGGCGCTGGTGCAGGGCTCGCTGGACGCCGCCGACCCCATGGACGCCCGGATCACCGAACGCGGCCGGTCCCTGTCCGGCGGTCAGCGCCAGCGGCTCGCGCTCGCCCGGTCCCTGGTCACGGACCCGGAGGTACTGGTCCTGGACGAGCCGACCTCGGCCGTCGACTCGCACACCGAAGCGCGGATCGCCCAGGGCGTGCGGGAGCTGCGCGCGGGGCGCACGACCGTGGTGTTCACCTCCTCCCCGCTGCTGCTGGACCGCGCCGACCGGGTCGTGTTCCTGCGCGACGGCGAGGCCGCCGCGGTCGGCGCCCACCGCGAGCTGGTGCGCACCGAGCCCCGCTACCGGGCGGTGGTCACCCGCGAGACCGAGGACGAGGCCGCCCCGAACGATGCGGCCGACCTGACCGACGTACTGGCCGAACTGGAAGAGATCGAGGAGAAGGCATGATCGGCGTGGCGCCACCGGCGTACGACCCGGCGGCCCCGACGACGGCGAACACCCTGCCGGTCGGCGCCCCCGCGACC
Source organism: Streptomyces sp. NPDC008137 (assembly GCF_042957035.1). Classification (NCBI taxonomy): domain Bacteria; kingdom Bacillati; phylum Actinomycetota; class Actinomycetes; order Kitasatosporales; family Streptomycetaceae; genus Streptomyces; species Streptomyces sp. NPDC008137. The sequence continues at coordinate 86,011 of NZ_JBIBHN010000019.1, forward strand.
GTCCGCGCCTACGCGGCGGAACTGCTGCGCCGGCACCGCAGGGCGTTCCTGCTGCTCGTCACCGTCAACACGGTCGCCGTCATCGCCTCGATGGCCGGTCCGTGGCTGCTGGGCGGGCTCGTGGAGCGGGTGTCCGACGGGGCGAGGGACCTGCGGCTGGAACTCACGGCGGGGCTGTTCGTGGCCGCGCTCGCCTTCCATGCGGCGTTCGTCCGTCAGGTGCGGCTGCGGGGCGCGATGCTCGGTGAGCGGATGCTGGCCGACCTGCGCGAGGACTTCCTCGTGCGGTCGGTCGGGCTGCCGCCGGGCGTGCTGGAGCGGGCCGGGACCGGGGATCTGCTGTCGCGGATCACGACGGACATCGACCGGCTGGGCAACGCCATGCGCGAGGCCGTGCCGCAGCTGTCGATCGGCGTGGTGTGGGTGGTGCTGCTGATGGGCGGGCTGGTGGTCACGGCGCCGCCGCTGGCGCTCGCCGTGCTGCTCGCCCTGCCACTGCTGGTCGCCGGCTGCCGCTGGTACTTCCGGCGGGCGCCGGCCGCCTACCGCTCGGAGTCGGCCGGGTACGCCGCGGTGGCCGCCGCGCTCGCCGAGACCGTGGACGCCGGCCGCACGGTCGAGGCGCACCGCCTCGGTGACCGCCGGGTGGCACTGTCCGAGCGGCGGATCAAGGAGTGGACGGCCTGGGAGCGCTACACGCTGTGGCTGCGCTCGGTGCTCTTCCCGGTCATCAACGTCACCCACGTGACCGTCCTCGCCTCGGTCCTGATGGTCGGCGGTGTGTTCGCCCTCCAGGGCTGGATCGACGTCGGCCAGCTCACGACGGGCGCGCTGATCGCCCAGATGCTCGTCGACCCGGTGGGCATGATCCTGCGCTGGTACGACGAGCTGCAGGTGGCCCAGGTGTCGCTGGCCCGGCTGGTCGGGGTCCGGGACATCGAACCGGAGGCCGGAGACTCCTCCGTCGCGCCCGACGGACGCCAGGTGCGGGCCGACCGGGTGCACTTCGGCTATCTGGAGGGCGTGGACGTCCTGCGCAAGGTGTCCCTGGAGGTCTCCCCCGGCACCCGGCTGGCCCTGGTCGGGCCCTCGGGGGCGGGCAAGTCGACGCTGGGCCGGCTGCTCGCCGGGATCTACGCGCCCCGGGACGGCCGGATCACCATGGGCGACGCCGAGCTGTCCCGGATGCCGGCGGAACGCGTCCGCGCCCACGTCGCCCTGGTCAACCAGGAGCACCATGTGTTCGTCGGCTCCCTGCGCGACAACCTCCGCCTCGCCCGCACCGACGCGGTCGACGCCGAGCTCTGGGCGGCCCTGGGCGCGGTGGACGCGGACGGCTGGGCCCGGGCGCTCGACGACGGCCTGGACACCGAGGTCGGCTCCGGCGGCCTGGCCCTCACCCCGGCCCAGGCCCAGCAGATCGCCCTGGCCCGCCTCGTCCTCGCGGACCCGCACACCCTGGTCCTGGACGAGGCGACGTCCCTGCTCGACCCCCGGGCCGCCCGCCACCTGGAACGCTCCCTGGCCCGGGTCCTCGACGGCCGCACCGTCGTCGCCATCGCCCACCGCCTCCACACCGCCCACGACGCGGATGTCATCGCCGTCGTCGAGAACGGCCGGATCAGCGAACTGGGCAGCCACGAGGAGTTGGTGGCGGCGGAGGGGGCGTACGCGGCGCTGTGGAGGTCTTGGCACGGGTGACACGCTGCCCGGGCCGGCGGCGCGCTGGGACCTACGGGTCAGGAGCCGGGACGTGGGGCAGGGGAGCTCCGCGGGCCCTTCGGCCTGGCAGCCGCCGGGAGGTTGACGCGTCCGGTCGGCCGACCGTTGTCGGATCCGTCGGCCGGGGTGACAGTCGTCCCGACCCTGGGCCGTCGGCGCACCTGCGTGCTGCCCACCGGGCGGAGGAGCCCGGCATCCAGTGGGCGGGCCAAAAGCCTCAGGGCCTCGACCGAGCCCCCGGCAGGGGTCCGTGGCGTTGCGCGGGGACGAGGCCGGGTGGAAGGCTGGAATCAGGCACCGGCTCGGGGAAGCGCCCGGGAACCGAAGTGGTTCGGCGACGGGCGGCGCCAGTGCTCCGTGCGGCGGAGGCCCGGCGCGGGCCCCGGTGAGAACGGGCCCGTCCCCACCCCCTGGAGGTACCCGTGAACAGGTCCGACGGTTGGGGAGACGATGTCTACCAGCCGGATCAAGACGAGCAGAGGGAGGACACGGGGCTGCTCGACGCCGAGGACACCCTGCTGGACGACGGCGTCGACGATCCCCTGGACCGGGGCTGGTCCCCTCCCGAGCGGCCCTGGGCCGTCGAGCACCTCGGTGTGACGGCGGCCGAGCGACACGCGGGCGAGACGTTGGACCAGCGGCTCGCCGAGGAACTGCCGGACGCCGCCGCCCCCGACGGTGACGGTCTCGGGGACTGCCAGGGCACCGACGGGGAACTCCTGGACAACGAGGTCGGCGACGCCCGCTCCGGCCGGCTCGTGGCACCCGACGAGGGCGCGCACGAGGACGAGGAGAGCGCGCTGGTCGCCATGGACGTGGGCATCGACGGCGCGGCGGCGTCGGCCGAGGAGGCCGCCGTGCACGTCGTGGACGAGGACACCCTGTCCGGCTGATCGCAGCACCGCCCGAGCCGCACGAGGAGCATCCATGCAGCAGGACAAGCACCCCGACTACCACCCCGTCGTCTTCCGCGACCGGACCGCCGGGTACGCCTTCCTGACCCGGTCGACCGCGACCAGCGGCGAACACATCGAGTGGGACGACGGCGAGACCTACCCCGTCGTGGACGTGGAGATCTCCTCGGAGAGCCACCCCTTCTACACGGGCAAGGCCCGCACCGTGGACTCGGAAGGCCGGGTCGCCCGGTTCGAGCGGCGGTACGGCGGCTCCTGAGCCCCTTCTCCCAGGCCCGGGGCGCGCTTCAGATGACGTTGAGCGCCGCCGCGCAGCCCACCCCGCCGAGCAACATGAAGACCGGCATCAGCACCCTGAGCTCCACCCAGCTGCCCGCGCGGAACCGCAGGGCCTTCGGCGGCCCGAGCGGGTACCAGCGCTTGCGCCCCACGGGTATGGGCCACAGGATCGGGCACCCGGACACGGTCAGCGCGTCCCCGATGTCGTGGACGATCGCCCCCAGCACCACCGGCAGCCCCAGCCAGAGGTATTCCTGCCCCGGCGCCGTGAACAGCCAGTCAGCGCCGCTGCCCGGCTTGTCCAGGAACCCCGCGAGGATCCACGACGTGGTCGCGGCCAGCAGCCACACCAGGACGTCGGCGCTGGAGCCGCGGGTCGCCCGCCACAGCAGGCCCTCGATGGCCAGGACCAGGTGCACGAAGAGGATCGCCAGCACGCCCCACCGGTCACTGGTGATCGCCACGGCCGAGGTGCCCGCACCGATCAGGACCGCCCACAGCCAGGTGTGGGTGAGCGTGCGGTGCCCGCCGGAGCGCCGCGGGTCGCCCGGCTTCTTGGTGGCCTTGTAGACGGCGTACGAGAGCTTGTCGACGATCTCGCACAGCCAGCGGGACAGCGGTCCGAAGGACCGGGAGATGGTGGCGGCCTTGTGGTCGAGGTCCGGGGCGAGCGCGGCTCCGGCGCAGATCAGGGCGCCGACGAGGAGGACCGGCCAGGGCATCGGGTACCCGGCGGCGGCGGCCGCGGCACCGACGCCGAGCCAGGCGGCGGCTCCCGAGAGTGAGTGTGCTGGTCCCATCATGGCCGCTGTCCGCCCCATTCCTCGTGTGCCGCTGTCCAGTTGACCGGGTGCGCTGACGTGTCGTCGGCGACCCAGCGTAGCGTTCGTGATCTTCGGGCCCGAAGCCGATTCCCCCATCGGGCGTCAGGCCAGGCAAGATGGGGGCGTGACCCTCATCGATCAGCTGCCGCGGACCCCCGACCCCGACGCCTTGTACGAAGCCTTCGAGTCGTGGGCCGGCGAGCGGGGTCTCACGCTCTATCCCCATCAGGAGGAGGCGCTGATCGAGGTGGTCTCCGGCGCGAACGTGATCGTGTCGACGCCCACCGGCTCCGGCAAGAGCATGATCGCGGCGGGCGCGCACTTCGCCGCGCTGGCCCGTGACGAGGTCACCTTCTACACGGCTCCGATCAAGGCGCTGGTGTCGGAGAAGTTCTTCGAACTGTGCAAGATCTTCGGTACGGAGAACGTCGGCATGCTCACCGGCGACGCGTCCGTGAACTCCGACGCCCCCGTCATCTGCTGCACCGCCGAGGTCCTGGCGTCGATCGCGCTGCGCGACGGCAAGGACGCGGACGTCGGCCAGGTCGTGATGGACGAGTTCCACTTCTACGCGGAGGGCGACCGCGGCTGGGCCTGGCAGATCCCGATCCTGGAACTGCCGCAGGCGCAGTTCGTGCTGATGTCGGCGACGCTCGGCGACGTCTCCTTCTTCGAGAAGGACCTCACCCGCCGCACCGGCCGCCCGACCGCGGTGGTCCGCTCGGCGACCCGTCCGGTGCCGCTGTCCTACGAGTACCGCTACACCCCGCTCACCGAGACGCTCACCGACCTGCTGGAGGCCCGGCAGGCGCCCGTCTACATCGTGCACTTCACCCAGGCGCAGGCCGTGGAGCGGGCGCAGGCGCTGATGAGCATCAACATGTGCTCGCGCGCGGAGAAGGAGCAGATCGCCGAGCTGATCGGCAACTTCCGCTTCACCACGAAGTTCGGCCGCAACCTCTCCCGCTACGTCCGGCACGGCATCGGCGTCCACCACGCCGGCATGCTGCCGAAATACCGACGCCTGGTGGAGAAGCTCGCGCAGGCCGGTCTGCTGAAGGTCATCTGCGGTACGGACACGCTCGGCGTGGGCGTCAACGTCCCCATCCGCACGGTGCTGTTCACCGCGCTCACCAAGTACGACGGCACCCGCGTGCGCACCCTGCGGGCCCGGGAGTTCCACCAGATCGCGGGCCGCGCCGGGCGCGCGGGTTTCGACACGGAGGGCTTCGTCGTCGCGCAGGCGCCCGAGCACGTCGTCGAGAACGAGAAGGCGCTCGCCAAGGCGGGCGACGACCCGAAGAAGCGCCGCAAGGTCGTCCGCAAGAAGGCGCCGGAGGGCTTCGTCGCCTGGTCGGAGCAGACCTTCGAGAAGCTCATCGGTTCCGAACCGGAGCCCCTGGCCTCCCGGTTCCGGGTGACGCACACGATGCTGCTGTCGGTGATCGCCCGGCCCGGCAACGCCTTCGAGGCGATGCGCCGCATGCTGGAGGACAACCACGAGCCGCGCAAGCAGCAGCTGCGGCACATCCGCCGGGCCATCGCGATCTACCGTTCGCTGCTGGACGGCGGCATCGTCGAGAAGCTCGACCAGCCGGACGCCGAGGGCCGTATCGTCCGCCTCACGGTGGACCTCCAGCAGGACTTCGCGCTCAACCAGCCGCTGTCCACGTTCGCGCTCGCCGCGTTCGAACTGCTGGACCCCGAATCGCCGTCGTACGCCCTCGACATGGTGTCCGTCGTGGAGTCGACGCTCGACGACCCGCGGCAGATCCTCGCCGCCCAGCAGAACAAGGCGCGCGGCGAGGCCGTCGCCTTGATGAAGGCCGACGGCGTGGAGTACGAGGAGCGCATGGAGCGCCTCCAGGACATCACGTACCCGAAGCCCCTGGAGGAGCTGCTCTTCCAGGCGTACGACACCTACCGCAAGAGCCACCCCTGGGTCGGGGACCATCCGCTGTCGCCGAAGTCGGTCATCCGCGACATGTACGAACGGGCGATGTCGTTCACGGAGTTGGTGTCCCACTACGAGCTGGCACGCACCGAGGGCATCGTGCTGCGCTATCTCGCCAGCGCGTTCAAGGCCCTGGACCACACCGTCCCGGACGACCTCAAGTCCGAGGATCTGGAAGACCTGATCGCGTGGCTGGGCGAGATGGTGCGCCAGGTCGACTCCAGTCTGCTGGACGAGTGGGAGCAGCTCGCCAACCCGGCGGAGATGACCGCCGAGGAGGCCCAGGAGAAGGCCGACGAGGTCAAGCCGGTCACCGCCAACGCGCGCGCCTTCCGCGTGCTGGTCCGCAACGCCATGTTCCGCAGGGTCGAGCTGGCCGCCCTCGACCAGGTCGAGGAGCTGGGCGAGATGGACGCGGAGTCCGGCTGGGACGCCGACGCATGGGGCGAGGCGCTGGACAAGTACTTCGACGAGTACGAGGACCTCGGCACCGGCCCCGACGCCCGCGGCCCCAAGCTGCTGCTCATCGAGGAGGAGCCGGAGAACGCCCTGTGGCGGGTCCGGCAGATCTTCCACGACCCGAACGGCGACCACGACTGGGGCATCAGCGCGGAGGTCGACCTGACCGCCTCCGACGCGGAGGGCCGTGCCATCGTCCGCGTCACCGACGTCGGCCAGCTGTGAACGGCCGGACCGCAGCGAGCACAGGAGAATCCCACTCATGACGACGAACCCGGCCGAGAGACTCGTCGACCTGCTCGACCTGGAGCAGATCGAGGTCAACATCTTCCGCGGCCGCAGTCCGCAGGAGTCCCTCCAGCGGGTCTTCGGCGGCCAGGTGGCGGGCCAGGCCCTGGTCGCCGCCGGCCGAACCACGGAGGGCGACCGCCCCGTGCACTCGCTGCACGCGTACTTCCTGCGCCCCGGCATCCCGGGTGTGCCGATCGTCTACCAGGTCGAGCGGGTGCGCGACGGGCGGTCGTTCACGACCCGCCGGGTGACGGCCGTGCAGCAGGGCCGGACGATATTCAATCTCACCGCCTCCTTCCACAAGCCGGAGGAGGGCAGCTTCGAGCACCAGCTGCCGCCCGCCCGCGCGGTCCCGGACCCGGAGTCCCTGCCCACGGTCACGGACGAGATCCGCGAGCACCTGGGCGCGCTGCCCGAGCAGCTGGAGCGGATGGCCCGCCGCCAGCCCTTCGACATCCGCTACGTGGACCGGCTGCGCTGGACCACCGAGGAGGCCCGGGACTCCGAGCCGCGCAGCGCCGTGTGGATGCGCGCGGTGGGACCGCTGGGCGACGACCCGCTGGTCCACACCTGCGCCCTCACCTACGCCAGCGACATGACCCTCCTGGACGCCGTCCGTATCCCGGTCGAGCCGCTGTGGGGGCCGCGGGGCTTCGACATGGCGTCCCTGGACCACGCGATGTGGTTCCACCGCCCGTTCCGCGCCGACGACTGGCTGCTGTACGACCAGGAGTCGCCGATCGCGGTCGGCGGCCGCGGCCTGGCCCGGGGCCGGATCTACGACCGTGAGGGCCGACTCGTCGTCTCGGTCGTGCAGGAGGGGCTCTTCCGCAAGCTGGACTGACCGGCCCGCGGGCCGCCGGGCCCGGGGTTCCGCCGCTCGGGGCACGCGCGGTTCGGCACTGCGTTCGCGCCCGTGCCCCGATCCGGTGACCATGGCAGGAGGCGGCACCGCCGGCGTCACACGCCCGCCGATCCGGGAGGTGGCCACGCTGCACACCGTGCTCCCCGTCGTCTTCGCGGTCTGCGCGGCCCTCAGCAACGCCGTCGCGACGGTGCTGCAACGCAAGGCGGCACTCTCCGTGCCGCGCTCCCAGGGGCTGCGGGCCGGGCTGATCCTCGATCTGCTGCGCCGGCGCGTCTGGCTGGCCGGCATCATCGCGGTGATCGCCGCCGCCGTCTGCCAGGCGCTGGCGCTGGCCACCGGGCCGCTGACGATCGTGCAGCCGTTGTTCGTGCTGGAGCTGCCACTCACCCTCATCGTCGCCTCGCTGCTGATGCACCGGCATCTGCCGGGCGTGGGCTGGCTGGCCGTCGCGGTGGTGGTGGCCGGACTGGCGGTGGCGCTCGTCGCCGCGTCCCCGTCGGGCAATCGCACCCACGTGGAGCTGGACCGCTGGATTCCCGCGCTCTCCGTGTGCGCGGGAGCGGTCGTCACCCTCGCGCTCGCGGCCCTCAAGCGCCCGGAGGGACGCGCCCGGGCGGCCTGCCTGGGTGCCGCGACGGCGATCAGCTACGCGGTGACCGCGGCCCTGATGAAGGCCGCCACCCACATCCTCGACGATCAGGGGCTCGTGGCCTTCCTCACCGCCTGGCAGACCTACGCCTTCGCCGCGACCGGTGTGTGCGCTCTGTTCCTGCTGGAGAACGCGATGCAGGCCGGCCCGCTGGTCGCCTCGCAGCCCGCGCTCACCCTCGGCGACGCGCTGGTGAGCCTCGCCCTCGGCATCCTCCTCTACGAGGAGACGATCCGGTCCGGGTGGTGGCTGCTGCCCCAGCTGGTCGGTGTCGCGCTGATCGCCGCGGGGGTACTCGCCCTGGCGCGGATCCCGCTCACCCAGTCGCTGGTGGCACCGGGCGAGGCTCCGGGCGAGGAACGTCAGACAGCGGGAGCGCCCTGAGCGGCGATCGTCACCGGTGGGGCCGGGGGCATCGGAGCGCGGTGGCCGGCGCGCTCGCGGCCGAGGGCGCCTCCGTGGTGGTCGCCGAGATCCGGGATCGTCGACTGGGGCACATTCGGCGTGATCGTGAACATGTCCTCCCTTTCCGGGCTGACCGCCTACGCCGGTGTCGGGGCGTACGCGGCCGGCAAGTGGGGCTTCGTCGTCACCGGTTCTGACTCCTGACGACTGACCGGCTCCGGCTCCGGCTCATCACCCGTCCGGCTGGCACTTCGGGCACCACACCGTGCCGCGGCCGCCCATGCGGGTCCGGCGCAAGCCGGTGCCGCAGCGTGGGCACCTCGGGTCGGGGTCGTCACGGTGGCCGGTGAGCCAGGAGTCACGCGGCGGGACGCGGCCGACGGCGACCGACGAGCGCAGCGTGCGGCGCATCTGGTTGTACAGCCGGCGACGGTCGGCCGGGGTGAGATCACGCGCCGTGCGGTCTGGCCGCAACCGTGCTCGCCACAGGATCTCGTCGGCGAGCAGATTGCCGAGACCGGCGAGAACGGACTGGTCGGTGAGCGCGGTCTTGAGATACCCACGGCGTGACGAGAGCACGGCTTCGAAATCCGAGCGCTCCACGGACAGCGCGTCCGGCCCCTGCGGACCGAGTACCCGGTCGATGTCCGCGTCATCGCCCGCCAGCCAGAGTCCCTGGAGTTTGCGCTGGTCGCGGAAGCGCAGCTGGCGGCTGCCGCTCAGCGTGAACAGCACACGGTCGTGGGCCTCGACGGCGTCCTCCGGATGCCCGCAGACCAGCCGGCCGGTCATGCCGAAGTGCAGCACGAGTGTCGGACCGGCGCCGGTGCGGGCCAGCAGCCACTTCCCGTGCCGCTCCGGCGTGCCGAGGCGCCGGCCCTCCAGCGCGTCACGCAGCCGCCGGGCACCGACCCCGTGCAGTACGCCCGCGTCCCGCACCTCGACGCGCCGGATGACCCGTCCCTTCGCGCAGGACTCGAGCACCTGCCGGAAGCCTTCGACGTCGGGAAGCTCGGGCATGAGCGGCGCGTCAGGTTTCCTGGAGCACGGACAGCACGTTCCCCGCCGGGTCGGTGAACCAGGCGATCAGCGGACCGCCGCCGCGGAAGATGCCCTTGTCGTCCGCCTTGAGGTGGTCGTAGTGCTCGAAACGCACGCCTCTCTTCGTCAGCTCGTCGACCGCGGCCTCGATGTCGTCGACGGGGAAATTGAGGATGGTGAACGTCGCGGGAGTGTGGTCCTGCTTGGGATAGACCAGGGTGTCCCGGTCGCCCGCGATGTGCAGGAACAGCAGGCCGTTCTCCTCCGACACCCGGAGTCCGAGGGTGTCGCCGTAGAACGTCCTGGCCGCGTCGATGTCGTTCACCGAGAACCCGCTGAACGCCTTCGTCTCACCGAACATGATCGCCTCCTGGAATGGTCTCCTCAGTGTTCCGACCGGGACGCATCCGGAAACTCATCGCTTTTCACCCTGAACGTCGCCGGCCTCTGCGGTGCAGCCATCCCAGAAGGCCGTGTGAAGGGGGACGGTCCGCGGGCTCGGGCCGGCCTCCGGCCGGAACAGGGGGTGGCGCGGCCGATGCGGCCGGTGGCGCCGGGGCCGGTTCCGGGGCTGGACCCGGTGCCGCGTGTTGCCTACGCGCGGTCTCCAGCGTGTGAGCCAGGTCCGCCAGGAACCAGGCCACTTCGTCCGGCTCGCTCGCTGTCATGAGCGTCTCCGCCCGTTCGGCGGCGGGTGAGCCGGGCGTGCCGTGTGCCGGGAGGCGGGGACGACGGCGGTCCAGGTAGGCGCGTTCGCAGGGGTCCGCCACTGCTTCCGCCACGTCGGCGGGGTCGAGGAGAGCGGCGACGGCCGCCGCACGCGCCCAGGCGTCGTCCCCGGCCTGCCGCGTCAGGAACCCGATGTGACGTCCCCGCCAGTTGCGGGGCCGACGGTCCAGTCCGTCCTTCTGCCCTTCCCGGATCTGTGCGGGTGTGCGCCCCTTCAGCAGCCGGGCGTTGCTCCCCTCTGCCGCGAACTGCCGGAGTTCCTCGGCCAGATACAGCCAGACGACCGCCCGGTACCGGTTCAGGTAGAACGTCACCGGCACGAGCAGGCCGAAGCGGGCGAGACTCGTGAACCTGGCGGGTGTCACCCCCAGAAGCCCGGCCCCCTCACTGGTGCCGACGGTCGCGACGCGTTCGCGCAGCTTGTCCGGGAAGCGGTCCTCGGCGCGCAGCCGGCCGATTTCGGAGCGGGCGACGCGTGGCCCTCCGCCCCCTTCACCGGGAACGGTCCGGATGAGCCCGAGATGCACGGCGAGGTCGAACTCGCCGCGCTTGAGGCCGAGTTCGCGGGCTGCCCCGCTCGGAGCGCAGGTGAGGCGGTCGGTTTTCGCGATGGTGCCTGACATGGTCGGTCTCCCCCGTGGAGTCGGCGGCTCACGCCGGGTGCGGTCGCCGTGAGAAAACCGTAACCGCTCCGGCGCTCTGCGTGACGAGCCTGTGGATAACTCCGCGAGGGACGACGAATCCGCAGGTCAGACGTCTGTGGTCGGTTTGATTTCCGGCTGGCGGGCGTCCACGTCGAGATGCTCGCCGACCCGGTTGACCAGAAGTGTCATCTCGTACGCGATCTGGCCGATGTCGGCCTCGGCGCCGCTGAGGACGCACAGACAACTGCCCGTGCCGGCCGCGGTGACGAAGAGCACCGCGTCGTCGAACTCGATCATCGTCTGGCGTACACTGCCCGCGCCGAAGTGCCGTCCCGAGCCCTTGGCCAGGCTGTGCAACCCGGACGACACGGCCGCGAGGTGCTCCGCGTCCTCGCGGCGCAGGCCCGTGCTCGCCCCGGTCACCAGGCCGTCGTTGGACAGGACCAGCGCGTGCCGTACCTGGTGGACGCGCTCGGTCAGGTCGTCCAGCAGCCAGTCGAGTCCCTGGTTCTGCGCCATGTTCCGATCTCCCCGTTTTCTCCCCGTGCGATTCTCCTCCTGGCCGGAGGATCTCCACGCCAGCCTTCCCCAGGACCGCTGCCGGGGCAAGGAGGATGGGAGCCATGGCAGAGAAGATGACCGATGCGCAATGGCGGGAGTTCGTTTCCCACGGCACCCGCACCGCGAAGCTCTCCACCGTCAGGGCCGACGGGAGCCCGCACGTGGCCCCGATCTGGTTTCTGCTGGACGGGGACGAGGTGGTGTTCAACACCGGCGAGAACACCGTGAAGGGGCGCAATCTCGCCCGTGACGGCCGGGTCGCCCTGTGTGTGGACGACGACCGGCCGCCGTACTCCTTCGTGGTGCTCCAGGGCCGTGCCCGCCTGGTGAGCGACCTCGACGAGGTGCGGCTCTGGGCCACCCGCATCGGCGCCCGGTACATGGGCGAGGAGCGCGCCGAGGAGTTCGGCGCCCGCAATGGCGTCCCGGGCGAGCTGCTGGTCCGGGTCTCCGTCGACCGGGTCCTGGCGGAGCGGGACATCGCGGACTGACCGCGGCCGGGCCGGGCCACCTCAGGTCAGCCGACCGAGTCGAGGAGCCGGGCGGTGTGCATCCGCCCGGCGTACTCGACCAGCCTGATCAGCACCTCCTTCCCCGAGTCGCGGTCCCTGGCGTCGCACAGCACCACGGGCGTCCCCCGGTCGAGGTCGAGGGCGCGCGAGACGTCCGGGGCGCCGTGCTGCCGGGCGCCCGCGAAGCAGTTGACGGCCACCACGAACGGGATGCGCCGGTGCTCGAAGTAGTCGACCGCCGGGAAGCAGTCCTCCAGACGGCGGGTGTCCGCGAGCACCACCGCGCCGAGCGCCCCTTGCGACAACTCGTCCCACAGGAACCAGAACCGGTCCTGGCCCGGCGTGCCGAACAGGTACAGGGAGAGGCCGGACCGGATGGTGATGCGCCCGAAGTCCATGGCGACGGTCGTGGTGGTCTTGTGGTCCACGCCGCCGGTGTCGTCCACCGACTGCCCCGCTTCGCTGAGCAGTTCCTCGGTGCGCAGCGGCCGGATCTCGCTGACGGCTCCCACCAGCGTGGTCTTGCCCACGCCGAATCCGCCGGCGACAAGGATCTTCAACGCCAGCGCGGCCGAGTCGCCGTCCGGGGCGTCGGAGTGCTCGGAGACCATTGATCACTTCTCTCGTGTCGGGGGGTGCGGTCCTGGGTGGGGTGTGCGGGCCTCTACAGCGCCCTCAGTCCCGCGATCACCTCGCGCAGGATCCGTTCGTCGGGCAGCTGGGCCGGCGGTACGGGGCGGCTGACGGTGACGCGGCCGAGTTCCAGGAGGTCGCCGAGGAGGACCCTGATCACGCCCACGGGCAGGTCCGCTCCGGCGGCGAGTTCGGCGACCGACTGGGTCTCGGGGCGGCACAGGTCGAGGAGGGTCCGGTGTTCCGGGCCGAGCGGGGCGTCGTCCACGGGCGCGCCGGGGTCCAGGGTGACCAGGGCGATCAGGTCGAACCGCACGCCGGTGGGACCCGGCCGGGTGCGTCCGCCCGTCATGGCATAGGGGCGTACGAGGGGGCCGGCCTCATGGTCGTACCACTGGCCGCCCTGCTCGCTCAGGGTGCCCGTCATGTCCTCGGTCATCTGCGGGGACCGCCCTCTCGGCTCATCCGGCGGCGGGCGGTCGCGCGCCGGCACGAGGGGCCGTGCCGAGGTGCTCGCCGACGCGTTTGACCAGGCGGGCCATCTCGTACGCCACGAGGCCGATGTCGGCTGTCACGGCGGTGAGCAGGGCGAGGCAGGAGCCGTCGCCGGCGGCGGCCACGAAGAGGAACGCCTCGTCCATCTCCACCATGGTCTGGCGGACACCGCCGGCACCGAAGTGCCGTCCCGCTCCCTTGGCGAGGCTGTGGAACCCCGAGGCGACCGCCGCGAGGTGCTCGGCGTCCTCACGCCGCAGGCCGGTCGAGGCGCCCACGGCGAGGCCGTCGTTGGAGAGGACCACGGCGTGCCGTATGTCGCTGACGCGGAGCACCAGATCGTCCAGCAGCCAGTCGAGTTCGCCGGAGCGCCGGGCGGAACGCGTGCTCGGGTCCTGGATCATGCGGGGTCTCCTTCGCTGCTGTCTCTGCCCGTCGCGGGGCCGGGAATGGTGGCGCGGCCGGGTTTCCCGCCACCGCCGCGTGCCCAGCCGTCGCGGTAGGCCGCCATGCGGTCGCGTACGACTTCGGGGGTGCGTTCGTCGTCCCGGGGGGCCGGCGTCGGCGGCGGTTCCTCGGGACGCCCGTCGCGCAACTGCGGGGCGAGGCTGGCCTGTCGTACGCGACGCGGGAGGTCCTCGGAGCCTTCGGGCTGCTCCTGGGGTCGGTGCAGTCGCAAGGTGGCGACTCCTGGGGGTGGGGTGTGGCTCGTGGTCTCGGCCGCGGCCGGTACCGGAGCCACGAGGGCGCGCCGGTCGGCCGGTGCGGGGACGATGTCCTGGAGCGGGGTGGCATCGGGCACGCGCGCGTAGGCGCGTTCCTCGGGCTGCCGCGCGGGTGCCGTCTCACCGGGGGAACGTTCCGTCGCCCCGGTGTGCAGGAGCGCGGTGGGCAGCAGGACGACGGCGGTCGTGCCGCCGTAGGGCGAGGTCTTCAGGTGGACCTTGACGTCATGCCGGGCGGCGAGCCGGCTGACCACGAACAGTCCGAGCCGGTCGCTGTCGAACAGGTCGAGTGCCTCGGACTGCTCGATGCGGCGGTTGGCTTCGGCGAGGGTCTCGGGGCCCATGCCGAGGCCGCGGTCCTCGATCTCGACGGCGTAGCCGTTGCCGACGGGCTCGCCGGTGACGCGCACGCGTGTGTGGGGCGGCGAGAACTGTGCGGCGTTCTCGATGATCTCGGCGAGCAGGTGGGTGAGGTCGGCGACGGCCGTGCCGATGACGGCCGCTTCGGGGAGCTGCCGTACCTCCACGCGCGCGTAGTCCTCGACTTCGGAGACGGCCGCGCGGACCACGTCGGTCAGGACGACGGGCATGCGCCAGGCCCGGCCGGGGGCGGCTCCGGAGAGGATGATCAGGCTCTCCGCGTGGCGCCGCATACGGGTGGTGAGGTGGTCGAGGCGGAAGAGGTCGCTCAGCTCGTTCGGGTCGTCGGAGCGGCGTTCCATGCTGTCGAGGAGGCTCAGCTGCCGGTGGACGAGGATCTGACTGCGGCGGGCGAGGTTGACGAAGACTCCGGAGATGCCGCTGGCGAGTTCGGCGCGCTCCACAGCGGCCCGCAGCGCGGCCCGGTGGACCGTGTCGAGGGCTTCGGCGACCTGCCCGGCCTCGTCCTCGGCGGGCGGTCCCGGCGGCGCCTCCGCGCGGACGTCGATCTCCTCGCCGGCGCGCAGTCTCCGCATGGCCTCGGGGAGTTTACGCCGGGCGATCTCCAGGGCGCCGTTGCGCAGGCTCACCAGTTCCACCACCAGGCCGCGTCCGATGCGTACGGAGATGACGAGCGATGCGGCGACGGCGGCGAGACCGAGCAGGACGGCTGCTCCGGCGGGGGTGAGCAGTCCACGGGTGAACGGGTCGGCCCGTCGCGCGACGCCGCGTGCCGCGTCGTCCTCGATGGTGCGCATGCCGTGCTGCACGCGCGCGTGGGCGGTGTTCCAGGTGCTCTCGGGCACTGTCCCGACCGCCTTGGCGCCGGGCCCGCGGGCGAGGATGCCCTCCTCGGCGTCGCTCAGGCCCGCGTAGGCGCTGCTGTCGGAGAGAGCGTTCCACGCGGAGCGTTCGGTGCCGCGAAGGTCCGCGACGGCCGACGCGGTGAGGGTGCGGCGCACGTCGACGGCGCCGGTGAAGAGCCGGAGCCGCTCCCCGGCGAGAGTGCCGGACAGGCGGGCACTCGCCAGCACCGCGTCCTCCTGTGCCAACGCCTCGCCCGCGCGGGCGAATTCGAGCAGCACGCGCGCGTCGGATCCCAGGTCGGCGTCCTGGATGCCGGTGAGTGCTCCGCCGGCGCCGAAGGCCGCCGAGATGGTCCGGGTGTAGCGGCTGTGCGTCTCGGCCCATCCCACGCGCCGGTCCTGCACCGCGGCCCGCAGCGGCGGCAGTTCCTCGGTGCTCGTGACGAACGCCTCCAGCCGACGGGCGACTCCGGCGGGCAGTTCCTCGCTGTCGGCGACGGTGTTGTCCTCGCCGAGCCGCAGTCTCGCGACGGCGCGGTCGGTGCGCCGTGCGAGCTCGTCCAGTTCGCCGGACGGTACGGCCGACGAGTCGGTGGCGTGGCGTACCGCGGCCGCGCGTTCGGCCTGGAGGGCGGCGACCGCCGCGGAGACGGGGGCGCGGACCAGGGCGTCCACGCGCTGGACCTGCCGCAGCCGGGAGACGTCCTGGGCGGTGGTGACCGTGGCGTAGGCCCACAGGGCCAGGAGGGAGACGACCGGCACCATCAGCAGGCAGACGATCTTGGCGCGCACGGTGCGCGGGCGTATGTGCCAGCGCTCCGCGCGCGTGACCGTCCCGTCCGGTGCGGCGCCCGAGGGTGCATCGGGGCCCTCGTCGGCCGGTGGTCCGGCGTGTGCGCGGCGACCGCGCACGGGCGGGGGCGGCGCCTCGGCGCCGGTCGTGGGGGTCCTACGGGGTGTACGCATGGACTCCTCGCTCGGGAGTGGTTCGGGCCGTGCGCGGCAGGTTCGGACCCCGCCTGGGTCGTGTCCGCAAAGTCCCGTCGTCCGCCCGGAGGGCGGGCCCCACGGCGTCTGGTGCGTGCTCTCGGTGTGCCGGGTGGAGCCCCTCGTACTGGATGTACTTGGGGGTTCGCCCGGTGCGGCGAGAGTGCGTGCCAGGCGTCGCGGGGCAGGCGGGACTTTGCGGACCCGGCCTAGGGGGCGACACTCTCGACCGGCCGCTGCGCCGAGGCGGACGCCTCGCGCTCGCCTGCCGTCGGCGAGAGTGCGACGAAGGCCGAGGTCAGGAAGAGGTAGGACCCGAGGCCGACGGCGAGGGGGAAGATGAACTGCATCGCCGTGGCCCCGGGCAGTACCGCCCCGGAGGGCGTGACCCGCACGCTCACCGCGAACATCCCGGTGTAGTGCATGCTGCTGACGGCCGCGCCCATGATCAGGGAGGCGATGGTGACCGCGACGGGCGACTTGATGTTGAGGGCCGCCCACAGGGCCGCCGTCGCCGCGACGACGGCGATCAGGACGGAGAGCCCGACGAGCACCGGGTCGTAGGTGATGTCGCCGTGCAGCCGGACGGCCGCCATGCCCAGGTAGTGCATGCTCGCGACGCCGAGGCCGGTGGTGAGGCCGCCGAGGAAGAGGGCCCGGCCGCGGTCCCGGCCGTAGCCGACGGCGAAGACGCCGGCGCAGACGACGACCATGGCGACGAGCAGGCTCAGCAGGGTGAGCGGCACGTCGTAGCGGATGTCGGTGCCGGTGACGGCGAAGCCGAGCATGGCCACGAAGTGCATGGTCCAGATGCCGGTGCCGATCGCCGAGGCGGCCGTGACGAGCCAGTTGCGGCGCGAGCGCCCGGTGGCGGCGAGGGCGCGGACGGTGCAGCGCAGTCCGAGCGCGGCGCCTGTGCAGGCCATCGCGTACGACAGCGCGGGGGTCAGCCACCCCAGGGCGGCGTGGTCCAGGTGTCCCATGGCCCCGGGACGCTAGACCCGGCAAGGGCGCGCGAAGGGGCCGCATTTCGAAAGGTGTTGGAATATGACGCAAGGATGTACCGGAACGATCGCATCACGCTCGAACGTGTGCACAGAGGCGTCATCCCTGCCGGTGAGGAATCATGCGGTGCATGAGCGACGACCAGACGCGTGTCCAGGAGTTCTTCACCCCCCGTGCCGCCGGCTGGGACAGCAAGTTCCCTGACGACGGTCCGGCGTACGCGGCGGCGGTCGCCGAGCTCGGACTGCGCCCGGGCGACCGGGTGCTCGACGCGGGGTGCGGCACCGGACGGGCCCTGCCGCCACTGCGTGCCGCCGTGGGGCCCTCAGGGGCGGTCCTCGGGGCCGATCTGACCCCGGCCATGCTGCGGGAGGCCGTACGGGCCGGACGGGACCGCGACGGGCAGCTGCTGCTCACGGACGTCGCCGCGCTGCCCTTGCGCTCGCGGTCGCTGGACGCGGTGTTCGGAGCGGGACTCGTCTCGCACCTGGCGAGTCCGGCCGAGAACCTGCGCGAGCTGGCGCGGGTGGTGCGCCCCGGTGGTGTGCTAGCGCTGTTCCATCCGATCGGCAGGGCGGCACTGGCCGCCCGCCACGGCCGCCCGCTCACCCCGGACGACCTGCGGGCCGAGCCCAACCTCCGTCCGCTGCTGGCCGGTGCCGGGTGGCGCATGACGTCGTACACCGACGAGGACACCCGCTTCCTGGCGCTCGCCGTCCGCGAGGACTGAGCCGCCGCGTCACCCGGCGTCGGTGCCCGTCGCCTCCGTGTGCCGCACGGGGCAGCCGCGGAGCCCCGGGACCGGACGCGTGCCGAGGTCGGCGAGCCGGTATCCGTACGGGTAGCCCTTGATCTCCCAGTTCTGGCGGGCGAAGTGCGGAGCGCGCCGGGGCGCCATGAGACGGACGGCGCGCCCTCGCAGCCGTACCGCGCGACGCACCCACGCGCGCGTGGCCGGGCTCGGCGGGGTGTAGCGGAAGGCGTGCAGGAGCGAGTCGTCGAGCAGCGCGAGGGTCGTGGTGCGCAGCAGCGGTGCGAGCGGGCGCGGGTACCAGGACGCCATCAGGTCGAGCGTGGCGTCCGAGACCCGCCGGGCGTCCGCGTCCCAGGCGAAGTGGGCCGCCTCGTAGTCGTCGAGGCAGGTCTCGAACTCCTCGTAGGTCTCGGGGATGTCCTTGACGCCCATGTGCCGGCCCAGCGTGCCGTAGTGCACGGCACTGGCGACGATCTCGTGGCGTGACATCCTGCGCCACCCGTAGGCGTCGATCCAGCGTTTGGGCATCACGACGAAGGTGCAGAGCACGTAGCGCATGTCGTCGTCGCTGATGTCATAGCTGCGGTGCATCTGGTTGATGCGGCGGATCGCGGTCTTCCCCTGGTCGCTGCCGAACCCGTGCTCGACGACGGCGTCGAGGAGCAGCGAGGTGTCGTCGTAGCGCTTCTGGGTCCGCTCGGTGAGTTCCGCCGTCCGCGCGAGCAGCCGGCCGATGCTCGGGACGGCGTAGGTGCGGTACAGGGCCAGTTCCAGGGCGCGGGTGAAGTCCCAGGGAAACTCGTACGCCACGCTCAGCCGGTAGATCTCCGTGGCCTCCTTGTACGGGTCCATCCGCCGGATCCGCACCAGCCGGTCAAAGCGCTCCACCGTGCCGTCCCCCTTCTGCCACAGGTTCTCCAACTTTACGTTGGTGGCCGGGAGATGAAAGATCAGACACACCAATCGCACAGGGGGAAGGTGGTCAGCATGTGGGGCAGGTTCCGCAGGGCCGGGGGAAGAGTGGCCGGCGCCTTGCGCACGGAGGCCAAAGCCGACGGGGACAAACGTCCGCACAACCTTTTCGAGGCCGCCGCGGTCTATGTCGCGGCGGGTGCCGAGGACGACCAGGAGCGGGCCGACGAGGCGTCCGGCTGGGTGTCCCCGGAGGCACTGTCGTTCGGGGTGAACGAGCTGGCCTGCCGGGCCGTCATCGCGCTGGCGCGGGAACGCGGCGAGTCGCCGCGGACCGTGGCCCGTGAGTTGCTGGGGCTGCCGACGGCGCCCTGAGCACGGTCCGGACGGCCGATTCGCCCCGTCCGCCGGAAAACTGCAGCTCGGGTGCGCTTGCGGGGCCGTGACAAGCGGCTTCCGCGCGCACTAGGGTGCGCGCGGTTGGACGAACCGATGGGGAGGCTGGGATGGCCGGGACGGACGAGGACGTCGTCGCCGCCGCGGACGACGCGCTCTATGTGCTCACGGCGGTACTGCTGACGCCTGCGAAGTTCCCGAGCGTCCTGGGCGACGACTATCCGGAGGCGTGCGCGGCGCTCGGTCTCGCACCGCTCGCCGACGGGTACGGGCTGGTGCTCGGCCAGGACGGCGACGGTTCCCGGTGGACCGTCGCCATCGACGACGTCTCCCTGGTCGCCGTCGCGATCGCGTCCTGGGACTGCGGCATGGAGTACGAGCTGTCACCCGACGAACGCTCGGTCGTCGCGGCCCTGCCCGGCTGGCCGCTCGCGGTGGCCGTCGCGGCGCCCGGGGTGCCCGCGCCGCACGATCCCGCCCCTGAGGCCGACGACCGGCCGCCGCTGGCTCCGCCGGACACCACCGTCTGGGGGCCGGCCCAGCGGCGCCTGGGCGCGGACGAGATCGCGCTGCAGTGGGCGTCATGGCGGGAGCAGGTCGAGGACTCGGCCTTTCCGGCACCGGGGTCCTCAGAGTCCTCGGATGAGACGGAGCGCTCGGGTGAGTCGGGCGACGAGGGCGAGGCGGCCGACGCCCAGGACGGGATCGGGGAGAACGGCCGGCCGGGCCACAGCGGTATCCGGCGGGTCCTCGCGGAGGCCCGCACCTACATCGACTCGCCGCCGCCGCTGGGCCGGGTCCGGTCGTCGTTCGCGACGGCCGACGCACGGACCCTGCGGGCGGACGGCCCGGGCTGGTCACTCGTGGCCAGGACCGACGACATGGCTTTCGTGCTGCTCGACGAGGAACCCGGCGAGGTCCTGCCGGTGGGCCGTGGGCCGGAGCTGCCGGGACTCCTCGAAGCGCTCGACAAAATAGCCGTACGGCCGAACTGATCCGGCTGATCCGGCTGATCCGGCGACAGCGCTCCTCCGCTCCGGGTCAGCGTCTCAGCGGCCGATCTCCTTACGGGTGGCACGGCGCAGCCTGCGGCGCTGCGACGGGTCCAGCATGAGATACGCGGCGGCCGGGACCCCCAGGATGATCAGGAGCGATGCCCACCAGGGCAGCCAGATCAACAGGATGAGCCCGACCGCCACACCGCCTGCGGCGATCTTGGCGTTATTGGACATGACTGTCGCCTCCTTCGCGGCCACTGCCGCTCTCTGTCTCGAAAACGGGCCCGCGCCCGCGGCGGTTCCCGAACGCGACCCTGAGACATCCCTGAGGTGCGCTCCCCGCACACCCCGCACACCTCCGACCTCTCCATAGTGACCCAGCCCATATCTAAGTCATACCCGTGTGCGCCAGACGTGCTGTACCCTCGGCGACTCCTACTGGCTAGTCAAGTTTGAGGAATCAGCCATAGCCGAGCACTCGACTCCCCCGGCACCCTCCTCCACACCTTCCCTCATGCCCTCCGAACTGGCCCACCACCGCGCCGTCTTCCTGCCGGGCGACCCTGCCCGCACCGGCGGCCTCGCCTTCTGGCGGCCCGACGGCGAGGCTCCTCCGGTCCTGGCATCGGCCCCCGCGGCATCCGCGCCCGCCACGAATCTGACCGTCGCCGTGCCCGGCGGCGACGCGATCGAGACGGAGAACGTGCCCGCCGTCCTGCTGCCGGTGCGCGCGGCCCTGCCGGTCCTCACCCGCGCCCGGGTCAGCGCGCAGGGGCACCGCTCCACCGTGTTCTGGGGCGCCGCGGCCATGCACGCCCTGCACCTCGTGGCGCGCGGGCTGCTGTTGCCGGGGCTGTCCCCGGGCGACCACGACGCATGGCGCGCGGGTCCGCTGCGCGCCCAGGACGTCGAGGCCGTCCGCCGGCTCGCCGCCGCGATGCCGCCAGAGGCGCATGCCGTGCCGCTCGCGGGCCCGGGGCCGCTGCGGCTGCCCGACCCGGAGCGGCTCCTGCGCGCCTTCCTCGACGCCGTCGCCGACGCTCTGCCCCGCTCCCCCGCCGCACCACTGGTGACCGGCGGTGCCGCGTACGCGTCGCCCGAGCCGGTGTACCTGCCCGAGCAGCGCGCCTGGGCCGCCGATGTCGCCGCGGGCCACGACACGGGCGTACGACTGTCGCTGCGGATCGAGGCGCCCGGCCTGACGGACGCGGTGGCCGATGCGGACGTCACGTTCCGGGCCGTGCTCCAGGTGCACAGCGTGAGCGACCCCGCGCTGGTCGCGGACGCCGCTGACGTCTGGGCCGGCGCCAGGGGCGAGGCCTTCGGCCCGCGCGCGCGGATGGACGCCCTGCTCGCCCTGCGCCGCGCGGCCCGGGCCTGGGACCCGCTGACGCCGCTGCTGTCGGCGACCGTTCCGGACGCGGTCGAACTCGCCGACGAAGAGGTCACCGCGCTGCTCGGCACGGGCGCCCGCGCGCTGGCGGCGGCCGGAGTCGACGTGCACTGGCCGAAGGGGCTGACCCGCGAGTTCACCACGCGCGCGGAGGTGGGACCGGGGCGCCCCTACGGCGACGGGGAGGGGGAGGATGAGCAGGAGTCCGACGGATCCGTCGCCGCCCTGCCGTCGTTCCTGTCCGCCGACGCCCTGCTCGCCTTCAACTGGTCGTTCGCGCTCGGCGACCGGCGGCTGAGCCGCGAGGAGCTGGACCGGCTCGCCGAGGCCAAGCGCCCCGTGGTGCGGCTGCGGGACCAGTGGGTCCTGATCGACCCTCAGGAGGTACGGCTCGCCCGCTCCCGGCAGGACCACAAGGTCACACCGGTCGACGCGCTGGGCGTGGCCCTGACGGGCTGGGCCGAGGTGGAGGGCAGCCGGGTCGAAGTCCGGCCCACCGGATGGCTGGCGGCCCTGCGGGAGCGGCTCGCGGACCCGGAGGCGCAGCGGCCGGTGGAACAGCCCGCCGCCCTCGCGGCCACCCTGCGGGACTACCAGCGGCGGGGCCTGAACTGGCTCGCCGGCATGACCTCCCTGGGCCTCGGCTGCTGCCTCGCCGACGACATGGGGCTCGGCAAGACGATCACGCTGATCGCCCTGCACCTCCACCGGCAGACCGACGCCGAGTCCGCCGGGCCCACCCTGGTGGTCTGCCCGACCTCCCTGATGGGCAACTGGCAGCGGGAGATCGAGCGGTTCGCGCCCGGGACCCCCGTGCGGCGCTTCCACGGCGCGCGGCGCAGCCTCGACGACCTGGCCGACGGGGAGTTCGTGCTCACCACGTACGGCACGATGCGCCTGGACGCGCCCCGGCTCGACGGGGTGCCGTGGGGCATGCTCGTGGCGGACGAGGCCCAGCACGTGAAGAACCCGTACTCCTCGACCGCGCGGGAACTGCGGACCATCGGCGCACGCGCGCGCGTGGCGCTCACCGGCACCCCGGTGGAGAACAACCTGTCGGAGCTGTGGGCGATCCTCGACTGGACCACCCCGGGACTGCTGGGCCGGCTCGGCACCTTCCGCAGACGGTACGCGGAGGCCGTCGAGGGCGGTCGGGACCCGGCCGCCGCGGACCGGCTGGCCCGGCTCGTACGGCCGTTCCTGCTCCGCCGCCGCAAGGCGGACCCGGGGATCGCGCCCGAGCTGCCGCCGAAGACCGAGACCGATCACGCCGTCTCCCTCACCCAGGAGCAGACGGGCCTGTACGAGGCGGTGGTGCGTGAGGCGCTGGCGGAGATCTCCGGCGCCGGCAGCATGGCGCGACGCGGCCTGATCGTGAAGCTGCTGACCGGCCTCAAGCAGATCTGCAACCACCCGGCGCAGTACCTCAAGGAGGAGAGCCCGGCGATCGCCGGACGCTCCGGGAAGCTGGAACTGCTGGACGAACTGCTCGAGACGATTCTCGCCGAGGAGGCGGGTGTGCTGGTCTTCACGCAGTACGTCCAGATGGCCCGCCTCCTCGAACGGCACCTGGCCGCCCGCGGCACGCCGTCGCAGTTCCTGCACGGCGGGACGCCCGTCGCCGAGCGCGAGGCCATGGTGCGGCGTTTCCAGGACGGCGAAGTGCCGGTGTTCCTGCTGTCGTTGAAGGCGGCGGGCACCGGCCTGAACCTCACCCGGGCCGAGCACGTCGTGCACTACGACCGCTGGTGGAACCCGGCCGTCGAGGCGCAGGCCACCGACCGCGCCTACCGCATCGGCCAGACCCGGCCCGTGCAGGTGCACCGGATCATCGCGGAGGGAACCATCGAGGACCGCATCGCCGAACTGCTGGTCCGCAAGCGGGAGCTGGCGGACGCCGTCCTGGGCTCCGGCGAGGCGGCGCTCACGGAGCTGACGGACGCGGAACTGGCGGAACTGGTCGAACTGCGAGGGGCGCGATGACCCGGCACGACGGTGACATGGAGCGCACGTTCGCGGCACTGCCGCCCGCGCACGGGCGCGGCTTCGCGCAGACCTGGTGGGGTCAGGCGTGGACGAAGGCGCTGGAGGACACGGCGCTGGACTCGGCGCAGCTCAAGACGGGCCGCCGGCTCGCCCGCGCGGGAGCGGTCGGCGCGGTGTCGGTGCGCCCGGGACGGCTCACGGCCGTCGTCCAGGACCGCGACCGCACGGCACACCGGGCCGATGTCCTGCTGGAGGAGCTCTCACCCGAACAGTGGGACCGCTTGCTGGACATGACGGTGGAGCGGGCCGGGCATGTGGCGGCGCTGCTGGACCGGGAGATGCCGCCACACCTGGTCGAGGACGCGGCGGACGCGGGCGTCGAACTGCTGCCGGGCCTGGGCGATCTGGAGCCGGAGTGCGACTGCGGCGCCTGGGACCACTGCGGGCACACGGCGGCGCTCTGCTACCAGGTGGCGCGACTGCTGGACCAGGATCCGTTCGTTCTGATGCTGATGCGGGGCCGCGACGAAGCCGCCCTGCTGGACGCTCTCCAGACCCGCGGCGGCGGATCCGCCGCGGAGACCCCGGGGCCGGAGGGTGTGGACGCGGCCGAGGCGTATGCGGCCGGTGACATCCTGCCCCCGCTGCCGGCCCTGCCCGGACTCCCCGACGTGCCGGGGGTTCCGCCGTCCCTGGACACCGGGACGCCGCCCGCTCCCGGCGTCGACCCGGACGCGCTGGAGTTCCTGGCCGCGCGGACCGCCGTACAGGCCCACCGCATGCTCGCGGAGGCCCTCCGGGGCGCCGCCGGCGCGGAGCTGACGCTGACGCAGGACACGGTGCGGCTGGCCGCGGGCGGCCCCGGACGCGATGTGGCGGATCGTCTCGCCGAAGGGTCGGGACGCGGCCGGGAGGGCCTCGAAGCGGCGGTCCGTGCCTGGCACTTCGGCGGTACGGCCGCGCTGGCCGTGCTCGACGAGGAGTGGCGGGTGGAGGGTGAAGCGCTCGCACGCGCGCGTGCCGCCCTGGAGTCGGCCTGGGACACGGACGAGCGGCCGGAGCTGCGGGCGCGGGGCAACCGGTGGACGGTCGCCGGCGCACCGGTCCAGCTGCGCCTCGGCCGGGACGGCCGATGGTGGCCGTACGTAAAGGAACGCGGCTGCTGGATGCCCGCGGGAGGCGCCGCGCAGGATCCCGCGACGGCCCTGACATCGGCGGACCCGGCCGTCGGAGACGGACACGCACCGGAGGAGGCGCCCCTACGGCAGTAGCTCGCCGGCGTCCAGGGACGGCAGCAGCGATTCGAGGTCGCTGGGCAGATCGCTCGGCAACCGGCTCGGAAAACCCGACGGCAACCGGGTCCGCAGCTCGCTGGGCACCTCGCTGGGCAGCTTGGTGGGGATGCCGTAGGACGGGGCGGGGGTGCGGCTCGTGCTCTCGGCGGGCCGCTTCCCGTCCGGCGAGTCGTCGCCTGTCCTCGCCATCAGCACCACGGCGGACACGGCGGCGAGGGCCACCAGCACGGTGAGCAGGATGAACAGCGGATTCCGCCGCTGAGGCGGTACGGGCGGCATGGCCATACCGACCAGGGTCACCGTGCACCGCTCAAGGCGCGAGCGGTGCACGGGAGTTGATACGGACTCATGGCGTGGATCGCATGATTCCGTGGCATTCCAGGCGGTACGGACTCGGCAGGCTCGGTGAACTCAGCCGCGCGCCCCCAGCAGGTGGTCCATCGCCAGCTGGTCCAGGTGCTCGAAGGCCATGCCCCGCGCGGCGGCCGCGTCGACGTCGAAGGCCTCGAAGGCCGACCGGTCGGCGAGCAGCGCCTGGAGGCCGTCCGCCGCGGTGGGCTGGGCCAGCTCGTCCAGACGGGCCGCGCGCAGCGCCTCCTGGACCTCCGGGTCGGCGCGGAAGGCCGCGGCGCGATCCTTGAGGATGAGGTAGTTGCGCATGCAGCCGGCCGCCGACGCCCACACCCCGTCGAGATCCTCGGTCCGCGGGGGCTTGAAGTCGAAGTGCCTCGGGCCCTCGTAGCCGGCCGACTCCAGCAGGTCGACCAGCCAGAACGCGGCACGCAGGTCGCCGGCGCCGAAGCGCAGGTCCTGGTCGTACTTGATGCCGGACTGGCCGTTGAGGTCGATGTGGAACAGCTTGCCCGACCACAGAGCCTGCGCGATGCCGTGCGGGAAGTTCAGCCCGGCCATCTGCTCGTGCCCGACCTCGGGGTTGACGCCGTACAGCTCCGGCCGCTCCAGGCGGTCGATGAACGCCAGGGCGTGGCCGACGGTCGGCAGCAGGATGTCGCCACGCGGCTCGTTCGGCTTGGGCTCGATCGCGAAGCGCAGGTCGTAGCCCTGGGAGGTGACGTACTCGCCGAGCAGGTCGAAGGCCTCCTTCATCCGGTCCAGGGCCGCGCGGACGTCCTTGGCGGCGCCGGACTCGGCCCCCTCGCGGCCGCCCCAGGCCACGTACACCTGGGCGCCGAGCTCGGCGGCGAGGTCGATGTTGCGGATGGTCTTGCGCAGCGCGTAGCGGCGCACGGCGCGGTCGTTTGCGGTGAACGCGCCGTCCTTGAAGACCGGGTGCGTGAAGAGGTTGGTGGTCGCCATCGGGACCTTCATGCCCGTGGCGTCCAGTGCCTGCCGGAAGCGCTTGATGTGGGCCTCGCGCTCGGTGTCGCTCGAGCCGAACGGGATCAGGTCGTCGTCGTGGAAGGTGACGCCGTGTGCGCCCAGTTCGGACAGGCGCTGGACCGTCTCGACCGGGTCGAGGGCACGCCGGGTGGCGTCGCCGAAGGGATCCCGTCCCTGCCAGCCGACGGTCCACAGGCCGAAGGTGAACCTGTCCTCGGGGGTGGGCTGGTAGCTCATGCCGCGGCTCCTCGCTCGCTGAGACTATTTCGTCATGGCGATTTACAAATTAGTATGCGGGCACCTCTCTGGGAAGAGACAGCACCCCTGTGGGAAGAGACAAGGTGTCTCGGATCGGGAGAAGCAGGACCGGAGAAGGACGAGAGCAGAGGGAGAAACCCGATGTCAGCAGCCGAGGGTCCGCTCGTCGTCGGCGTGGACTCGTCCACCCAGTCCACGAAGGCGCTGGTCGTCGACGCGGCCACGGGCCGGGTCGTGGCGAGCGGCCAGGCCCCGCACACCGTCTCCTCGGGGGCGGGCCGCGAGAGCGATCCGCGCCAGTGGTGGGACGCGTTGTGCGAGGCCCTGCGCCAGTGCGGTGACGCGGCGCACGAGGCCGCCGCGGTGTCGGTCGGCGGGCAGCAGCACGGCCTGGTCGCCCTGGACGACCGGGGCGAGCCGGTGCGGCCCGCCCTGCTGTGGAACGACGTGCGTTCGGCGCCGCAGGCGCGCCGGCTGACCGGGGAACTGGGCGGCGCGAAGGTCTGGGCAGAGCGCACCGGAAGTGTCCCCGCCGCTTCATTCACCGTCACGAAGTGGGCCTGGCTGGCGGAGCACGAGCCGGAGGCGGTCCGGGCCACGAAGGCCGTGCGCCTCCCCCACGACTACCTCACCGAGCGGCTCACCGGGCAGGGCACGACCGACCGCGGCGACGTCTCCGGAACGGGCTGGTGGGCGTCCGGGACGGAGTCGTACGACGAGGAGGTCCTTGCGCACGTGGGGCTCGACCCGGCCCTGCTGCCGCGTGTGGTCCGGCCCGGGGAGGTGGCGGGCACGGTGCACAGCCACGATCTGCCGTTCTCCAAGGGCACTCTGGTCGCGCCCGGGACGGGTGACAACGCCGCGGCGGCGCTGGGCCTCGGGCTGCGTCCGGGTGTGCCGGTGATGAGCCTCGGCACCTCGGGCACGGTGTACGCGGTGTCCCGGCACCGGCCCGCCGATCCGAGCGGTACGGTGGCGGGCTTCGCCGACGCGCGCGGTGACTGGCTGCCGCTGGCCTGCACCCTGAACTGCACGCTGGCCGTCGACCGCGTGGCGACGCTGCTGGGTCTCGACCGCGAGGCCGTCGACCCCGGCACGGCCGTGACCCTGCTGCCCTACCTGGACGGCGAACGCACCCCGAACCTGCCGAACGCCTCCGGCCTGCTGCACGGCCTGCGCCACGACACGACGGCCGGCCAGCTGCTCCAGGCCGCCTACGACGGTGCCGTGCACTCACTGCTCGGCGCACTCGACCTCGTCCTGGACCAGGACGCCGACCCCTCGGCGCCCCTGCTGCTGATCGGCGGCGGAGCCCGGGGCACGGCGTGGCAGGAGACCGTGCGAAGGCTGTCGGGGCGTCCCGTGCAGGTGCCCGAGGCCAAGGAGCTGGTGGCGCTCGGCGCGGCGGCGCAGGCGGCCGGGCTGCTCACCGGGGAGGACGCGGCGGCCGTGGCGCGCCGCTGGGACACGGCGTCCGGGCCGGTGCTCGACGCCGTCGAACGGGACGAGGAGACGCTGGCCAGGATCGCCGGGGTACTCTCCGACGCGGCCCCGCTGCTGGAGCGGCCCACCGACACCCACTGAGGACTGGCGTCAGGCATGACCGCACCGCCGCACGAGGCGCACCCCGCCGGGCCGGGACGCGCGCTGCCCGACACCCAGCAGGGCATGCGCCGCCGCAACCTCGCCCGGGTCCTGCACGCCGTCCGCGCCGAGGGGCCGCTGTCCCGGGCCGCCGTGGCATCGCGGATCGGGCTGACCCGGGCCGCGGTGTCGACGCTGGTCGACGAACTCGTCCGCTCGGGTCTGATCGAGGAGCTGGGTCCGGAGCGGCCCGGGCGAGTGGGCCGCCCCGGCTCCGCGCTCGCCGTCAGCGGACACGGCCCGGCCGGGATCGGCGCGGAGATCGGCGTCGACCATCTCGCGGTCTGTGCCGTCGACCTGCGCGGCACGACCAGGGCGCGGGCGATACGGCAGGGCGCGAACCGCGGCCGCTCCCCCGGGCCCGTCACAGCCGAACTCACCGAGCTGATCGGCCGGGTCGTCGCCGAGGCGGAGGGCGAGGGCCTGTGGCCCGCCGGGCTCGCGGTGGCCGTACCGGGTCTGGTGGCGCGCGACGCCCGGACCGTCGTACGCGCGCCGAACCTCGACTGGCACGACACGGACCTCGGTGCCCTGCTGCCGGCGGGCCTGCCGCTGACCGTGGACAACGAGGCCAACTTCGGCGCGCTCGCCGAGCTCTGGCTCCAGGACGGCACACCACGCGACTTCCTGCATGTGTCGGCGGAGATCGGCATCGGTGCGGCCGTCGTCGTGGACGGCGGACTGCTGCGCGGAACACGTGGTTTCGCGGGCGAGTTGGGACATGTGCCGGTCCGGCCGGACGGACCGGCGTGCGCGTGCGGCGGGCGCGGCTGCCTGGAGCAGTACGCCGGTGAGGAGGCGGTGCTGCGTGCGGCGGGCCTGGAGCCGGACGAGGACCGCCTGGGACTGCTCGCGGGGCGTGCCGCCGAGGGCGACGAGGACGTATGCCGTGCCCTGCGCGAGGCGGGCACCGCGCTCGGTGTCGCCCTGACCGGGGCGGTCAATCTGCTCGACCCCGAGAGCGTGGTGCTGGGCGGGGAGCTGTCCGGTCTGGCGCCCTGGCTGCTGCCCTCGCTGCGGGAGGAGCTGGCACGGCGCACCGCGGGTCCGGCCTGTCCCGTGTCCGTGTCACGGCTGGGCCCGGAGGGACCTCTGCTGGGGGCCGCGCACTCGGTCGTGCGGGCGGTGCTGGACGATCCGGCGGCCGTCGCCGAGCGGGCCTGAGCACCGGACCGCGACGGACGGGCGGGACTCGGCCGAGGCCCCCGGACAGTCCGAATCACCCGATGGGGTGGGCGAGTTGTCCACAGTTCCCTGCCCGTCCACCGAATCACCTCGCTCCCTTCTGACGGTCCGGCAGGCGCCGTAACGTGATGATCCGTCGAAGCGAAAGGCATCCCGTCATGGACCAGGCAGCACCGCTCCCCGGCAGGCGAGGCATCCTCGTGGGCGCCGCCCTCACCGCCGTCCCCTACGTCCTGCTCCCCGGCACACGGGCCACGGCCCGGCCTCAGGCCCCCGACCACCCCGGGGCCGAGTGGCACCCGGCGACCGGCGCCAACTACACGGCGTCGAACCGCCCCCGCGGCCATCCCGTCGACCGCGTGATCATCCACGTCGCGCAGACGACCTTCGCCGGCACCCTGTCCATCTTCCGGAACCCGGGGAAGCAGGTGTCCGCGCACTACGTGGTGCGCTCGGCCGACGGCCATGTGGCGCAGTGCGTGCGCGAAGCCGACATCGCGTGGCACGCGGGGAACTGGGACTACAACAAGCGCGGCATCGGTATCGAGCACGAAGGCTGGGTGGACCAGCCCGCGTACTTCACCGATGTCGTGTACGAGGAATCGGCCCGGCTCACCGCGGCGATCTGCGCGCGGCACGGCATCCCCCGGAACCGGGAACACATCATCGGCCACCACGAGGTACCGGGCAGCGACCACACCGACCCCGGTCCGCACTGGGACTGGAAGCGCTACATGAGACTGATCAGAGACGCCGCCTGAGAGAAGCCACCCGAGCCGCCCCTCCCTCTCCTCCCTCACCCCACCTCACGTCCCGGTTACAAAGCGCTCAACCTCTGGTTGCGGCACGGTAAGCGCGCGACGATGGAGCCATGACTCTGGCCCAGCGCGCCATGGAGCGCCTGCAGGCCTGGCCCGACCTGATGCCGGGCCCGGCGAGTTGCGGTACCGGACGGGCGCTCCGTTCCGTCCGTGACGAGATCGTCCACTTCCACTCGGCACGGGACGTGGACCTCCACCTCACCCGCCGGGCCATCCAGCGCATCCACTACGACCTCGCCGGTTCGAGCGCGATCCACCTGGTTCCCGGATCGTCCTGGGTGACGGTCCACCTCGACTGCGAGGCGGACGTCGACCTGCTGCTGAGCCTGATGAGCATCGCGCTCAAGGCCCACCAGACCCCGCCCGCCGCCGACGAGCCCCGGCCCGTCGGATGCAACTTCCACCGTGTCAGGGTGGTTCCGCGCGACGCCGTCGCGGGCGGCTGAGCCCTGGTGACACCGTCGGAGGATGTCAACGCCGAGGCCTGGCGTGCGTACGGAGCGCACCACCTGCGGCGTGGCACGGAGCTGCCCGAGGTGGCGCGGATCGACTGGGGTTTCGAGGGCGCCGGGCCGGGGATCGAGGTGCTCGGGGAGCTCGCGGGGATGCGTGTGCTGGACCTCGGGTGCGGTCCGGCCCGGCACGCCGCCCATCTGGTGCGTGCCCACGGCGCCCTGGTGGACGCGGTCGACGCCTCGGACGGGCAGCACGAAAGGGCCCGTGCCCGGTACGGCTCGCTGCGCGGGCTGCGGCTGGTCCTGGCCGACGCGGTGGAGCATCTGCGCACGGCGGAGCCGTACGACGTCATCTACTCCCTGCATGCCGTGCCGTATCTCGACCCGCACCGGCTGCTGCCCGCCCTGGCTTCGGCGCTCAGGCCGGGCGGCAGGCTCTGCTTCACGGTGCTGCACACCAACTCGGGCGGTGACGGCCCGTCGGACCGGGTCGCGGCCCGGCCCGAGATCCTGCGGCTGGCCGGCGGCGGTGACATCACCGTCCACATGTGGGTCCTCACCCCGGACCTCTGGACGGAGCTGCTGACCGAGTACGGGCTGCGGGTGGAGCGGGTCGACGTCCTCGACACGCCGGAGGCCGGCAACCACGCGTCCTACCGGCTGTTCCGAGTGACCCGGCCGGTCCGCGTCTCGTCCCGGCCGCGGGTCGACAAGCCGCCGCTCGCCCATGCCACGCTCGGGGCCGGGGCGATCCTGTACGGGCCGCGCGGTCTGCTTCTCGGCCGGCACCGGCGCGGGACGTGGGAGCTGCCCGGCGGGGCGGTGGAGCCCGGGGAGTCGTTGCAGGAGGCCGTCGTACGGGAGCTGGTCGAGGAGACGGGGATCGAGGCCAGGCCGGAGGATGTCCGGCTACTGGGAACGCTCGTGGGCGACGCGCGCGGTGTCGTCCGGGTGACCGTCGCCGCCCGGGTCACCACCTGGCATGGCGAGCCGGCGGACCAGCCCGGGGAGAGCGTGGGCCGCTGGCGCTGGTTCGGCCTGGACCGGCTGCCGGATCAGCTCTTCGTGTGCAGCGCGCAGGCCCTCACCGCCTGGCGGCCAGGCCTGCCGATCGAACACGACCCCGCGCACTTCACCCCGTACACCACCGAGACGGACGGCAGCTGAAGCACCCGGAGGGGTGTGTTTTTCCGACTTTTTCCGCGTAGTCGGCAGTCAGCCGTACTCCTGTGCCCCGACGTCTGGTCCACTTCCCTGAGGACTTCTGACGAGGCATCAGGGGGTACGGTGACAGGTCGTCACAAGCGGCGTGGAGCAGGCAGAGCGATTCTGGCGTTCCTCACGGTCTTCGGCGTACTGGCCGGTGCGGGTGTGGCGGGGGCGGGTGAGGCCGACGCCGTCCAGAAGCGCGTCCGTGTCGCGCCGGGCGTCACCTACGAGCACTTCGACATCCATGCGGCCAAGGGGGTGACACACGCGCATGTGCTCAAGGTCGACCTGGGCGACCCGCGGGTACAGGTCGATCTGCTGTACCCCGGGGCGGTGGCCTCGCGCGCGATGGTTTCGCGGATGGCCGACGCCCAGGGGGCCGTCGCCGGTGTCAACGGCGACTTCTTCAACATCACCGAGACTCAGCACCCGGGCGTCGAGGCGACCGGTGCGAGCGTAGGCCCGGCGATCACGTCCGGGCGGACCCTCAAGGCGGCCGTGCCGAACGGCCAGCGGTTCGGCCCGGAGCTGCCTCCCGGGACGACCACCGAGGACGTGTTCGGCGTGGGCACCGACGGACGGGCCCGGCTGGACCGGCTGGCACTCGACGGCTCGGTCCGCGCCTCCGGGACGCGGCTCCCGCTCGGCGGGCTCAACCAGTACGCGCTGCCGGTGGGTTCCGTCGGCGCGTTCACCTCCGAGTGGGGCAGCGCCTCCCGGGTGCGTGCCACCTGCGGCACGGACACCGACCGGGCCGCTCCGTGCAGCACCGACACCTACGAGGTGACGGTCCGCGAGGGCAAGGTCGTGTCGGCCGCCGACACCCCCGGCCGCGGCCCCATCGCCGCGGGGACGACCGTGCTGGTGGGCCGGGAGGCGGGCGCCCAGCGGCTGCGGAAGTTCTCCACCGGCGAAGCGGTCGAGATCGAGCACAGTCTCGTCGCGGCCACGAGCGGCGTCCCGTACCGTCTCGCGCTCGGCGGCTACCCGGTCCTCTCGGGCGGCCGGCCGCTGCCGGGTCTGGACGACACGGCGTCGGCCGTTCGTACGGCCGTGGGGCTCGCCGACGACGGGCGGCGCATGCTACTTCTCGCGCTGGACGGCGGCACCGCCTACCGCAGCGGACTGACGATCGCCGAAGTGGCCGACACCATGCGGCGCCTGGGCTCACAGGACGCCTTGAGCCTGGACGGCGGCGGATCGTCGACGCTGGTCGCCCGGAAGCCGGGCGCGAGCACCGTGTCCGTACGCAACCACCCCAGTGGCGGGGCCGAACGCGCCGTCCCGAACGGCATCGGCGTGTTCTCGGGCTGACGTCGTCAAGGCCTCAGGCTGCTGACGATCTCCGCCGTCGCCGTGATGCCGCTGTGGATGGTGGGGGCGATGCTCGTGCTGGCCAGATAGAAGCCGAGCAGCAGGCAGACCAGCGCGTGGGAGACCTTCAGCCCGCCGTTGCGCAGGAAGATCACCGCCAGGATCACGAGCAGCAGCACCACAGAGATGGAAATGGCCATCGTCAACTCCTCCGCCACGCCGCCTTATCCGATTCACGGCGTTCGGCCGCAAGTGTGGCGTAGCGGAGGGTTCGTCCGGTGGGCTGACCTGTCCGCCGAACGTGTGATGTCCTACGCCGGCCGCCGGGCGTCCAGGAACGCCTCAAGTCCGGCGAGGTCGTCGGTGTTGAGGTGGTCGACGTCCGCGGCGAGCAGTTCGGCCCACACCGCGTCACGGGCGGGCCCGGCCAGATCCGGGGTCGCCCAGAACCGCACCTTCTGCCCCCGCGTGTGCGCGGCCCGGACGATGCCCCGCAGCTTCTCCCGCTCGGCGTCCGGGAACACGCCCACGCCTTGCCAGGTGAAGTTGAGCGTCCAGTTGTCGCTGATCAGCGGGATGAAGGAGGCCGGCGCCTGGCTGCCGAGGTCGGCGAGGCGGCCGTCGTAGAAGGCGCGCCGGACGCGCTGGGCCTCCATGGGGGCGCGGGCCGCGCGGTCGCCGGAGATCACGGCGGTGACGGGGCCGGGGAGGACGCGGCCGTGGGCGTACGCCGTGAACAGGTGCCGGTAGCGCCGCAGACGGCGGTCGAGTGCGAGGTACGTCGACGAGCCCTCGGTCTTGATGTCGACGAGGAGTTGCAGCGAGCCTCGGTACCCCCGGTACACACGGCCCTTGTTGGCCCGCACCCGGGCGGCGAGCGGGTCGAGGTAGAGGGACTCGAGGGTGCGGGAGGGGTCGAGGTCCTCCGGGTCGTGGGCGACGAGAAGCTGTTCGCCGACGAGGTGGATGTCGGCCTCGACGCTGCCGAAGCGGTGGTCGAGGGCGTCGAAGAGGGGGCGCGGATGCTCGTAGTCGTTGTGGGCGTGGGCGCGCCACAACGGGCGGCACCCGTGCCGTCGTTCGCCGGCCGCGGCCCGGGTGGCGGGGAGGGCGACCGAGCCCGCGAATGCGGCGCCGAGGGTGGTGAGGGCTCTGCGACGGGTGGTGAGGGCCATGCTCTGCCTCCCTGGAAGTGGCGGACGGGAACCCTGCGAGTATGGGTCCCCGGCAGGTCCAAGAGGCAGGCCCGCGCACGGAGTTGGCCGGACTGCCGCCCCGCGTTCACTTCGGCGGAGCGGGGCGCACGAGAAAGCCCGCCCCGAGTGGGGCGGGCTTTCCCAGGGGCTTCCCGGGCTTCATCCTCGCGTCGACCAGATACGCCCAGGTGTACGTCAGGGAGCCGGAAGGTCGACGAGTCCGGCCAGGGCCTCGCGGTGCGCGCCCGCCGTGCCGTAGGCGATCGAGTCGGCCTTGGCGCGCTTCAGATACAGGTGCACCGGGTGCTCCCATGTCATGCCGATGCCGCCGTGCAGTTGCAGTGCCTCCTCGGCGGCGTGCACGGCCACGGGTGCCGCGAAGGCCTGGGCGACGGTGACGGCCACCTCGACGTCCTCGCCCGTGGCCAGCGCGTCGGCGGCGTTGCGGGCCGCCGCGCGGAGGTTGACGACCTCCAGCCACAGCTGGGCCAGCCGGTGCTTGAGCGCCTGGAAGCCGCCGACGGGCCGGTTGAACTGCTTGCGTTCCTTCAGATAGCGGACGGTCTCCGTCAGCGCCCAGTCGGCGATCCCGAACTGTTCGGAGGCGAGCAGTCCGGCTCCGGCGGTCAGGGCCCGTCGTACGGCGGGCTCGGCGTCGCCCAGCAGACGGCCCGATGCCCCGTCGAGCGTGACGGTCGCCAGCGGCCGGGTCAGGTCCAGGGAGACCTGGGACGTGACGGTCGCCGCCGTGGCGTCGACCGCGTACAGGCCGCCGTCGTCGGCGGGCACCAGCAGGACGTCCGCGGCGGCAGCGTCCGCGATGCCGGTCAGTTCGCCGTGCAGGTGGCCGTTCTCGTGCCGGACGACCTTGTAGGCGGTGCCCGGTGCGACGCTGAGGGAGACCGCGAGGGCGCCGATCCGCCGCCCGGACGCCAGGTCGGCGAGCAGGTCGTCGGCGTCACAGGCGAGCAGGGCCTCGGTGGCGACGACAGCGCTGGTCAGGTACGGCACGGGCGCGACCGCGCGGCCCAGTTCCTCCAGGACGACGGCTGCTTCGCGGTGCGTGGCGCCCTGGCCGCCCTTCGCCTCGGGCACCAGGAGCCCCGCGAGGCCCATGCCGTCGGCGAGCGCCTTCCAGGCCTCGCGGTGGTGCGGGGTGTCCGACTCGGTGCGGGCGATCACGCCGGGCGCGTCGCAGTGGTCGGCGAGCAGGTCCCGTACTGCGGCCCGCAGCGCCTCCTCCTCCTCGGAGTAGAGAAGATCCGTCATCGGGCCAGGTCCTTCCAGGCGACGTCCTTGTCGGTACGCGGTTCGGCGGGCAGGCCGAGGACGCGCTCGGCGACGATGTTCAGCAGGACCTCGGTGGTCCCGCCCTCGATGCTGTTGCCCTTGGAGCGCAGATAGCGGTAGCCGGCCTCGCGGCCGGTGAAGTCGACCAGTTCCGGGCGGCGCATGGTCCAGTCGTCGTACAACAGACCCTCCTCGCCGAGGAGTTCCACGTCCAGGCCGCTGATCTCCTGGTTGAGGCGGGCGAAGGCGAGCTTCATGCCGGCGCCTTCGGGGCCGGGCTGGCCCACGACGAGCTGCTGGCGCAGCCGTTCGCTGGTGAGCCGGGCGGCCTCGGCCTCCACCCAGAGCTTCAGCAGCCGCTGGTGCAGGTCGTGGGTGCGCAGCTCGGGCCGCTCGCGCCAGGTCTTGGAGACGAGTCCGATCATGCCGCCCTCGCGGGGCAGCCGCATGCCGCCGATGGCCACGCGTTCGTTGTTCAGGGTGGTCTGCGCGACCCGCCAGCCGTCGCCGACCTCGCCGAGGCGGCGCGCGTCCGGGATCCGGACGTCGGTGAGGAACACCTCGTTGAACTCGGCCTCGCCGGTGACCTGCCGCAGCGGCCGCACCTCGACGCCCGGGTCGGTCATGTCGCAGACGAAGTACGTGATGCCCCGGTGCTTGGGCACGTCCGGGTCGGTGCGGGCGATGAGGATCGCCCAGCGGGAGTTGTGCGCGCCGGACGTCCACACCTTCTGCCCGTTCACCACCCACCCGTCACTCTCGCGTACCGCGCGGGTGCCGAGGGCGGCGAGGTCGGAGCCGGCGCCGGGCTCGCTGAACAGCTGGCACCAGACCTCCTCGCCGGTCCACAGCGGCCGCAGATAGCGCTGCTTCTGCTCCTCGGTGCCGTACTTGAGGATCGTCGGTGCGGCCATGCCGAGCCCGATGCCGTTGCGGCGGGAGTCGTTGTCGGGAGCGCCGGCCGCCTCCAGTTCGGCGTCCACGACGACCTGCAGCGAGCGCGGGGCGTCGAGCCCGCCGAGGCCCTCGGGGTAGTGCACCCAGGCGAGTCCGGCGTCGAAACGGGCCCGGAGGAAGTCCAGGCGGTCGGTCGAGGCAGGCGGATGGGCGGCCAGCAACTCCCGGGTACGACGGCGTAGTTCCTCGGCGCTGGTCATGCTGCTGCCTCCTCCATGACGACGGCGATCCGTCCGGTGGTCAGGCCGTCCGCGACCTTCTGCACGGCGGCGGCCGCTCCCGGGAGCGGGACGCGCTCGCTCACCAGCGGCTTGATCGCACCCCGGGCGGCCAGCTCGGTGAGCTGCTCGTGGCAGTGCTGGACCAGCTTCGGGTTCTTGGTGTTGTAGAGGCCCCAGTGCAGGCCCATGATCGAGTAGTTCTTCACCAGGGCGTGGTTCAGGGCCGGGCTGGGGATGGTGCCGCCGGCGAAGCCGACGACGATGATGCGCCCCTCGAAGGCGACGACCTTGGCGGACTGGGTGTAGGCCTCGCCGCCG
Organism: Streptomyces sp. NPDC008137; assembly: GCF_042957035.1. Classification (NCBI taxonomy): domain Bacteria; kingdom Bacillati; phylum Actinomycetota; class Actinomycetes; order Kitasatosporales; family Streptomycetaceae; genus Streptomyces; species Streptomyces sp. NPDC008137. The sequence goes on from NZ_JBIBHN010000019.1 coordinate 122,877, forward strand.
ACCGGGTCGTAGACCACGTCGGCGCCCCGGCCGCCGGTGGCCTCCTTGACGGCGGCGACGACGTCCTCGGCGCGGCGGTCGATCACGACGTCGCAGCCCAGCTCACGGGCGACGGCCGCTTTCCCGGGGCCGCCGACGACACCGATGACGGTGGCGCCGGCGGCCTTCCCGAGCTGCACGGCCGCGCTGCCGACCCCTCCTGCGGCAGCGTGGACGAGCAGGGTCTCCCCGGCCTCCAGAGCGGCCCGGCGGTGCAGTCCGAACCAGCCGGTCTGGTAGCCGATGTGCAGGGCCGCGGCCTCGGCGTCGTCGAGGGCGTCCGGCGCGGGCAGCAGCGCGGCGGCATCTGCGACGGCGTACTCGGCGAAGCCGCCGTGGGGCAGCGCCGGGTTGGCGATCACCCGGCGGCCGTCCTCGGTCTCGCCGCAGATCTCCACACCCGGCGTGAACGGCAGCGGCGGCCTGACCTGGTACTGGCCCCGGCACAGCAGGGCGTCCGGGAAGTTGATGTTCGCGGCGCGCACCTTCAGCAGGACCTGGCCGTCGCCGGGCACCGGCCGCGCCACGTCCGCCAGGCGCAACACCTCGCCCGGCTCACCGTTCTTGTGCACTTGCCATGCCTGCATGTGGGGCCTCCACGGGACTGCGTCGACTGCGTCGTCTGACCGGGGTCGGTTCGCATACTAAGCGGTTGCTTGCCGATCAGGGAACAGTCATCGGGTCATGACTTCCTGGGCCGCGCCCGCACATGCATCCGCTCCCCCTGTGGTCCGAACAGGCTGAGGAACTCCACGGGCCCCTCCCCCGTCGACCCGAACCAGTGCGGCACCCGCGTGTCGAACTCGGCGGCCTCGCCCGCCGTGAGCACCACGTCGTGCTCACCCAGCACGATGCGCAGCTTCCCGGACAGTACGTACAGCCACTCGTAGCCCTCGTGCGTGCGCGGATCCGGCTCCTGCCTGCGTTTCGGCTCCAGCACCTTGTAGGCCTGGAGGCCGCCGGGCTGGCGGGTGAGCGGCCAGTGGGTACGGCCGCCCATCACGATCGGCTTCGACCGCACGCGCGGGTCACCCGCCGGAGGGACACCGACCAGCTCGTCCAGGGCCACCTGGTGAGCGCGCGCGATCGGCAGCAGCAGCTCCAGACTGGGTTTACGCAGTCCTGACTCCAGCCGGGACAGGGTGCTGACGGAGATGCCGGTGGTCTCGGAGAGCGCCGCCAGGGTCACCTCCCGCTCCTTGCGCATCTGCCGCAGCCGGGGGCCGACGCCCGCGAGTACCTCGTCCGTGGTCATGGTCGTATTGCAGGTTCGGCAAACATGTTTGTCAATCCCGCCGGCCCGGGGCGACGCTCGGCAGCGGAGGTGGTCACATGACCGGGACGTACACCGAGAAGTACGAAGTCGTGGTCGTCGGCGGCGGCGCCGCGGGCCTGTCGGCGGCTCTGGTGCTGGGCCGGGCCCGGCAGCGCACGCTGGTCGTCGACGCGGGCGAGCCGCGCAACGCGCCCGCCGCGCACATGCAGGGCTTCCTGACGCGCGACGGCATGCCGCCCGCCGAGTTCCTCGCCATCGGCCGGGAGGAGATCGCGCGCTACGGCGTGGAGCTCGTGCGGGACCGGGTGGTGGAAGTCGAGCGGGGCGAGGACGCCGCCTTGGAGCGGGGCGGGGACTTCACCGTCGTACTGGCCGGCGGGCGCACCGTACGGGCCCGGCGGCTGGTCGTCGCGACCGGGCTGAAGGACGAGCTGCCGTCGGTCCCAGGACTGGCCGAGCGGTTCGGCCGGGACGTGCTGCACTGCCCGTTCTGCCACGGCTGGGAGGTGCGCGACCAGCCGTTCGGCGTGCTCGGCACGGCCGCCATGAGCGTGCACCAGGCGCTGATGGTGTCCCAGTGGTCGAAGGACGTGCGGTTCTTCCTGCACACGGTCGCCGAGGAGGAACTCTCCGACGAGGATCTGCGCCGGCTCGCCGCGGCCGGGGTCGATGTGGTGCCGGGCGAGGTCGCGGGGCTGATGGTCGAGGACGACCGCCTCACCGGCCTCCGGCTGGCCGACGGAACGACGCACGCCCGCTCCGTGCTGTTCGTCGCCCCGCACGCCGTCCCGCGGACCGGCCTGCTGGAACAGCTCGGCGCCGAGCTGCGGGAGACGCCCTTCGGCGCGTATCCGGTGGTCGACCCGACCGGTCTGACGACGGTGCCCGGAGTGTGGGCCGCCGGCAACGCGATCGGCTTCGCCGAGCAGGTCGTGCACGCGGCGAGCGGTGGCTACCGGGCGGCGTCCGCGATCGTCGGGGATCTGCTGATGACGGACCTGGACGCGGCCGCCGGGCTGTAGAAGGGACCTCTGCACCACCGTCCGGGTGTAGAGGCGCCGCCCGAGGTGCACCATGACTGCATGCTGCTGCACCGGCTGGCCCGAGTGTCCCAGGAGGTCGCCGCCACCTCGGCGCGCTCCCGGAAGACGGCCCTGCTCGCGGAGCTGTTCCGGGACGCGGAGGCGGACGACGTACCGATCGTCATCCCGTATCTGGCGGGACGGCTGCCGCAGGGCCGGATCGGCGTCGGCTGGAAGGTGCTGAGCCACCCGGTCGTCCCGGCCGCCGAGCCGGGCCTGACCGTGCGGGAGGTGGACGCCCGGCTCGCGGAGCTGAGCCAGGTGTCAGGCCCCGGCTCCCAGGCGGAACGGGCCCGGCTGGTCGAGGAGTTGATGGGCGCGGCCACCGAGGACGAGCAGCGGTTCCTGCTCGGGCTGCTCACCGGCGAGGTGCGGCAGGGCGCGCTGGACGCCGTCGCGGTCGAGGGACTGGCCCAGGCGACCGGGGCGCCCCCGGCGGACGTACGACGGGCGGTGATGCTCGCGGGGTCGCTCCAGACGGTGGCCGAGGCACTGCTCGCGGACGGCCCCGCCGCCCTGGACCGCTTCCGTCTCACGGTCGGCCGCCCGGTCTGGCCGATGCTGGCGCACAGCGCCTCCTCGGTCGCCGAGGCGGTGGCCAAGCTCGGTGCCTGCGCGGTCGAGGAGAAACTGGACGGCATCCGCGTCCAGGTGCACCGGGACGGCGGCACGGTACGGCTCTACACCCGCACCCTCGACGACATCACCGACCGCCTGCCCGAAGTGACGGCCGCCGCGCTGGAGTTGCGGGGTGAGCGGTTCATCCTGGACGGGGAGGTGATCTCCCTGGACGAGGGCGGGCGCCCCCGCTCGTTCCAGGAGACCGCGGGACGCGTCGGCTCCCGCACGGACGTGGCGACGGCCGCCCGCGCGGTGCCCGTCTCCCCCGTCTTCTTCGACGCGCTCTCCGTCGACGGCCGCGACCTGCTCGACCTGCCGTTCGCGGAGCGGCACGCGGAGCTGGCCCGGCTGGTCCCCGAGTCGATGCGGGTGCGGCGCACGACGATGTCCGGCGCGGACGACGTGGACACGGCGGAGGAGTTCCTCGCCGCGACCTTGGAACGCGGCCACGAGGGCGTCGTCGTCAAGGCGCTGGACGCCTCCTACAGCGCGGGCCGGCGCGGCGCGTCCTGGCTGAAGGTCAAGCCCGTCCACACGCTCGACCTGGTGGTGCTGGCCGCCGAGTGGGGCCACGGCCGCCGCACCGGCAAGCTCTCCAACCTCCACCTGGGCGCCCGCACCGCCGACGGCGGCCTCGCCATGCTCGGCAAGACCTTCAAGGGCATGACCGACGCGCTGCTGGCCTGGCAGACCGAACGGCTTCAGCGGCTCGCGGTCGAGGACAACGGATATGTCGTGACCGTACGCCCGGAACTCGTCGTCGAGATCGCCTACGACGGTCTGCAACGCTCCACCCGCTACCCGGCCGGCGTCACCCTGCGCTTCGCCCGTGTGATCCGCTACCGGGAGGACAAGCGCCCGGAGGACGCCGACACGGTGGAGACGCTGCTGGCCGCGCATCCGCAGGTGCGGCCGTGAAGCGCAGTGCGGGCCTGCTGCTCTTCCGGAGGGGGCCCCACACCGACGACGGCCCGGAGGTGCTGCTCGGCCATATGGGCGGCCCGTTCTTCGCCCGGCGCGACACAGGGGCGTGGTCCGTCCCCAAGGGCGAGTACGAGCCCGACGAGTCCGCCTGGGCGGCCGCCCGCCGCGAGTTCGAGGAGGAACTGGGACTGCCCCCGCCCGACGGCGAGGCCATCGACCTGGGCGAGGTCCGGCAGACGGGCGGCAAGATCGTCACGGCGTGGGCGATCGAGGCGGACCTCGACCCGGCGACGATCACGCCCGGCACGTTCCGGATGGAGTGGCCGCCGAAGTCGGGACGGCTCCAGGAGTTCCCCGAACTGGACCGGGTGGCGTGGTTCCCTCTCGACCGGGCCCGCGAGGTGATCGTCAAGGCGCAGACGGCGTTTCTCGACCGCCTGGCGGAGCACTCGCCCTGAGGGGTTCTTTCACTGTGAGCCCCTGAGGAGACGCTCCCGCGTTGCGGTCCCCTCCGCCGCGCGGGAAGGTCGAGACACAGCCCGCTCCGAGGGAGGTCAGCCATGCCCATCGCAACGGTGAACCCGGCGAACGGCGAGACGCTCAAGACGTACGAGGCCATGGGCGAGGAGGAGATCGAGCGTCGGCTCCAGCTCGCCGAGGCCACGTTCCGCACGTACCGGACGACGACGTTCGCCGAGCGCGCCCGGCTGCTGAACAAGGCCGCCGACCTCCTCGAAGAGGATCAGGACGACATCGCCCGCGTGATGACCACCGAGATGGGCAAACCGATCAAGCAGGCCCGGGCCGAGGCCGCGAAGTGCGCCAAGGCGATGCGCTGGTACGCCGAGCACGCCGAGGAACTGCTCGCCGACGAGGAACCCGCCGGCGCCGATGTGAAGGACTCGGGCGCCTCACGCGTCCGCGTGCGCTACCGGCCGCTGGGCCCGGTGCTCGCGGTGATGCCGTGGAACTTCCCGCTGTGGCAGGTGATCCGCTTCGCCGCGCCCGCGCTGATGGCGGGGAACGTGGGCCTGCTCAAGCACGCCTCGAACGTCCCGCAGACCGCCCTCTACCTGGAGGACCTGTTCCACCGGGCGGGCTTCACCGAGGGCGCTTTCCAGACCCTGCTGATCGGCTCCGGCGCGGTCGACGAGATCCTGCGCGACGAGCGGGTCAGGGCGGCCACCCTCACGGGCAGCGAACCGGCGGGCCGCGCGGTGGCCTCCACCGCAGGCGAGATGATCAAGAAGACGGTACTGGAGCTGGGCGGCAGCGACCCGTTCGTCGTCATGCCCTCCGCGGACATCGACCGGGCGGCGAAGGTCGCGGTGACCGCGCGGGTGCAGAACACCGGGCAGTCCTGCATCGCCGCGAAGCGCTTCATCGTGCACACGGATGTCTACGACGCCTTCGTCGAGCGTTTCGCCGAGGGCATGCGGGCGCTGAAGGTCGGCGACCCCACGGCCGAGGACACCGACGTCGGGCCGCTCTCCAGCGAGCAGGGACTGCGCGATGTGGAGGAACTGGTCGACGACGCGGTGCGCGGCGGCGCGGCGGTGGTGTGCGGTGGCGAACGGCCCGAGGGGCCCGGCTGGTACTACGCGCCGACGATCCTCGCCGGCATCACCCGCGAGATGCGCATCCACCGGGAGGAGGCGTTCGGCCCGGTCGCCACGCTGTACCGGGCGGCCGACCTCGACGAGGCCGTGCTGATCGCGAACGACTCACCCTTCGGGCTGAGTTCGAACGTGTGGACGCGGGACGAGGCCGAGGTGGACCGGTTCGTACGGGATCTGGAGGCGGGCGGTGTGTTCTTCAACGGGATGACGGCCTCCCATCCGGGGTTCCCGTTCGGCGGGGTGAAGCGGTCCGGGTACGGCCGTGAGCTGTCCGGGCACGGAATCCGGGAGTTCTGCAACATCACGACCGTTTGGCACGGTGCGTGAGTCTTGCGGGGCTACGATCCCGTCTGTGAACCGCGAAGTGACTCTGCCGTTGATCGTCGACGACCACGGGACCTTGCAGGTGGCTGCGGCGGATGTCAGCAAGCTGTTGCGGACGTTGGGGGGGCGGTGGGTGCGGTTGGTGGAGGCCGGGGAATCCGGGCTGGACGAGGATACTGTGGCGGCGTTGACGATCGAGCTTGCGAAGCTGGCCGATCGCATTGATGTGGCCTGTATCGCGCACAGCAGTGGGGGTGCGACCTGAGTCGGCGGCTGCGCGTTGTGTGTGGCTGGTCGCGCCCACGCGGCGGAGCCGCAAATCGATACAGCCCCGCGCCCCTAAGAGGCAAGCTCCTCCAAAGTCGACCAGAAGCTCGCCTCGTATTCCTGAAGCAGGCGCCCGTACCGGTGTGCTCGGGACGCGTCGAGGCTGCCGGTGTCCAGGCCCGCCTGTACCGCCGCCGCGGCCTTCTCGTCCAGTTCGGGTGACGGCTCCGCGAAGAAGTCGAAGAAGGCGCAGGCCTCGTCCGTGAAGCCGTACCGGGCCCGCAGGGCCTTGGCGATCGTCGCGCAATAGCCGCCCCATGCCGAGAAGTTGGCCGTCAGGGCCAGGACGACGTCCGCCGGTGAGCCGTTCAGGGAGAGCCAGGCGACGTACGCGGGGTAGGCCTGGCAGCCGGCCAGCGGTTCGTACGACGCCGCCGTCGCGCCGTCCACGCCGCACGCCTGCGCGAGCGGGGGCAGCAGTTCCTCCGCCAGTGCCTCGCCGTCCGCGAGGCTCCGGAAGAAGGCCGCGGCCTCGGGAGCGGTGACGAGGGAACGCTCGGCCAGATGGAGGAACGCGCGGCGGTCCGCGGGGATCACCCAGGACTGTTCCAGGGCGAGGGCGGCGAGGGTGTTGCGGGGGGCCGTGCCCTCGGCGATCCGGGGGACCAACGGGTTGGACCGCGGGTCCGGGGCGAGTCGGGTGGTGGTCGTCCGCAGCAGGTCCCGGGCCGTGCGCGTCATCGCGTCCTCCGTCGGTGGGTGTATCGGGACGGGTCTGCCCCGAGCCTGGCACGCGGTCCCCGAAATGGAGCAGTCCGACGCGAAGTCGGCGTCCCACCGGGTGATCGTGGGATGACCACCCTCTGAGGTGAACCACCTTCTGACCGGGAGGCGCAGGGCCTTCCGGGAGGCGAAAGCAGGCACGGTTCATGGCGACTTTGTGCAGACCCTCGGTGTCCGTCCCAGAGCACGTGATCACGATGGAGGAGACGCTTGAGCTGGCGCGGGAGCGCCACGCCGATCACCCCCAACTGCCGCTGGCCCTCCGGCTGATCGAGAACACCGGCGTACGCACGCGGCACATCGTCCAGCCCATCGAGGAGACCCTGAAACACCCCGGGTTCGAGGACCGCAACAAGCTCTACGAGGCCGAGGCGAAGGCACGGGTGCCCGCCGTCATCCAGGAGGCGCTCGACCACGCCGAGCTGCTCACCACCGACGTCGACGTGATCATCTACGTGTCGTGCACGGGCTTCATGATGCCCTCGCTCACGGCCTGGCTGATCAACGAGATGGGCTTCGACCCGACCACCCGGCAACTGCCCATAGCCCAGCTGGGCTGCGCGGCCGGCGGCGCGGCGATCAACCGGGCCCACGACTTCTGCACGGCCTACCCCGAGGCCAACGCGCTGATCGTGGCCTGCGAGTTCTGCTCGCTGTGCTACCAGCCCACCGACATCGGTGTCGGCTCGCTGCTGTCCAACGGTCTGTTCGGTGACGGTATCGCCGCCGCCGTGGTCCGCGGCCGGGGCGGCGAGGGCGTCAGCCTGGAGCGCAACGGCTCGTACCTGATCCCGAAGACCGAAGAGTGGATCATGTACGACGTACGGGCCACCGGCTTCCACTTCCTGCTCGACAAGCGGGTCCCGGCCACCATGGAGCCGCTCGCCCCGGCACTGAAGGAGCTGGCGGGAGACCACGGCTGGGACGCCTCCGAGCTGGACTTCTACATCGTTCACGCGGGCGGGCCCCGAATACTCGACGACCTCAGCACCTTCCTGAAGGTCGACCCGCACGCCTTCCGCTTCAGCCGGGCCACGCTCACCGAGTACGGCAACATCGCCAGCGGTGTCGTCCTGGACGCGCTGCGGCGGCTGTTCGAGGAGGGCGGCGCCCAGCACCGGGCACGCGGGCTGCTCGCCGGGTTCGGACCCGGCATCACCGCCGAGATGACCGTGGGCCGCTGGCACCGCGCGGACGAGACGATCTGAGATGAGCGAAGAGACGATCACGGAAACGCTGCCCCCGGTCCGGGACTGGCCCGCGCTCGACCTGTCCGGCGCGGACTTCGACCCGGTCCTGCGGCAGCTGATGGACGAGGGCCCGGTCACACGCATCAAGCTGCCCAACGGCGAGGGCTGGGCGTGGCTGGTCACCCGCTACGACGACACCCGGATGGTGACCAACGACCCGCGCTTCAGCCGCGAGGCTGTCATGGACCGGCAGGTCACCCGGCTCGCACCGCACTTCATCCCGGCCCGTGGTGCGGTCGGCTTCCTGGACCCGCCGGACCACACCCGGCTGCGCCGCAGCGTCGCCGCCGCGTTCACGGCGCGCGGGGTGGAGCGGGTGCGCGAGCGGTCCCGCCGCATGCTGGCGGAACTGGTCGAGGAGATGCTCCAGGACGGCCCGCCCGCCGACCTCACGGAGGCCGTGCTCGGTCCGTTCCCCATCGCGGTCATCTGCGAGCTGATGGGCGTGCCGGCCGCCGACCGGCACGACATGCACCGCTGGACCCAGCTGATCCTGTCCTCCTCGCACGGCGCCGAGGTCAGCGAGAAGGCCAAGCAGGAGATGAGCTCCTACTTCGCCGATCTGATCGGCGTGCGCGAGGGCAGCACGGGCGAGGACGTCGCGTCCCTGCTCGGCGCCGCTTTGGGCCGTGGCGAGATCACCCTGGAGGAGGCCGTGGGCCTCGCGGTGCTCCTCCAGATCGGCGGCGAGGCGGTCACCAACAACAGCGGCCAGATGTTCTACGTCCTGCTGACCCGGCCCGACCTGGCCGACCGGCTGCGCGCCGAGCCGGAGATCCGCCCCCAGGCCATCGACGAACTGCTGCGCTGGATCCCCCACCGCAACGCGGTCGGCCTGTCGCGGATCGCCCTGGAGGACGTGGAGATCAAGGGCGTGCGGATCCGGGCCGGCGACGCGATCTACGTGTCGTACCTGGCCGCGAACCGCGACCCCGACGTCTTCCCGGACCCGGAGACGATCGACTTCCTGCGCAGCCCCAACCCGCATGTGTCCTTCGGGTTCGGTCCGCACTACTGCCCGGGCGGCATGCTGGCCCGGCTGGAGTCGGAACTCCTGGTCGACGCGCTCCTCGACGGCGTTCCGGGCCTGCGGCTCGCCGTACCCGCCGAAGAGGTGCCCTTCAGGAAGGGCGCGTTGATCCGAGGTCCCGAGGCCCTGCCCGTGACGTGGTGAGCGGGCGATGACGGCGACGGAGGGACTGCTCGTGCCACCCGGCCACGGCCGGGTGGTGCAGGCCCCTGCCCAGCACGTCACCTTCAAGGTGACCGGCTCGCACTCGCGCATGGCCTCCACCTTCGAGGTGGTCGTGCCGCCGGGCTTCGACGTCGGCGCCCATGTGCACACCCGCAGCGAGGAGTTGTTCTACGTACTCGAAGGCGAGCTGGACGTCCTCGCCTTCGAGCCGCGCATCCGCACCCCCGACAACTGGCAGAAGTGGGAGTCCACTTCGGGCAACCGGGTGGTGCGCGCGACACCGGGAACGGTGATCGTCGTACCTCCGGGCTGCCCGCACGCGTTCGCCAACCCGACGGGCGAGCCCGCGAAGATGTTCTTCCAGGCGAGCCCGCCGCCGGATCACGAGCGGTACTTCGAGGAACTGCTGGAGATCCTGGGCGGCGAGGGCCCGCCGGACCACGCGGCGATCACGGAGTTGCGGGCGCGGTACGACATCGAGCAGCTGACGCCGCTCAGGCACGGTTAGCGGATGGGTGTGCCGGCCAGGGTGCGGGCGATGACCAGTCGCTGGATCTCGCTCGTGCCCTCGAAGATCGTGTAGATCGCGGCATCGCGGTGCATCCGCTCCACCGGGTACTCCCTGGTGTAGCCGTTGCCGCCCAGGATCTGGATCGCCTGGCCCGTGACCTTCTTGGCCGTCTCGCTCGCGAACAGCTTGGACATGGAGCCCTCGGCGGCGGTGAAGGGCTTGCCGTTGACGGCCATCCAGGAGGCGCGCCAGACGAGGAGCCGGGCGGCGTCGATGGAGGTGCGCATGTCGGCGAGCTGGAAGGCGACACCCTGGTTGTCGATGATCGGGCGGCCGAACTGCTCACGGGTCTTCGCGTAGTCGAGGGCGACCTCGTACGCGGCGCGAGCGGTACCGACCGCCATCGCGCCCACGGCCGGGCGGGACGCCTCGAACGTGGCCATCGCCGCGTTCTTCACGCGCTCCCCGCCCTGCTTGGCCTTCTCCCGCGCTCGGGCGAGCCGCTCGTCCAGCTTCTCCTTGCCGCCGAGCAGGCAGGAGCCGGGAACGCGCACGTTGTCCAGAATGACCTCGGCGGTGTGCGAGGCGCGGATGCCGTGCTTCTTGAACTTCTGCCCCTGGGCCAGACCCGGTGTGCCCGCCGGGACGATGAAGGACGCGTGCCCCTTGGAGCCGAGCTCCGGGTCGACCACCGCGACCACGACATGGACGTTGGCGATGCCGCCGTTGGTCGCCCAGGTCTTGGTGCCGTTGATCACCCACTCGTCCTTGGCCTCGTCGTACACGGCCCGCGTACGCATGGAGGCCACGTCGGAGCCGGCGTCCGGCTCGGAGGAGCAGAAGGCGGCGACCTTGACATCGTTCGCGTCACCGTACATCTGGGGGATCCAGGTGCCGATCTGCTCCTCGGTGCCGTTGGCGAGGACGCCGACGGCGGCGAGGCCGGTGCCGACGATGGACAGGGCGATGCCCGCGTCGCCCCAGAAGAGCTCCTCCATCGCCATCGGTATGCCGAGGCCGGTGGGGTCGAAGTACTGCTGGGCGTAGAAGTCCAGGGAGTAGATGCCGACCTTGGCGGCCTCCTGGATGACCGGCCAGGGAGTCTCCTCACGCTCGTCCCATTCGGCGGCCACGGGGCGGATCACATCGGCGGCGAAGCCGTGCAGCCAGTCCCGGACCTCCTTCTGTTCGTCGTTGAGCTCCATGGTGAACTCGGCCATGTCATCCCCTCCAGCGGCGGCACACGTGCATGTTACTTGCGGTAACACCATCCTGTTACCGGCGGGTAGTCGAAGTCAACTCCTACCGACCGGTCGGCACCCGTTCGATGTGCGGTGCATGCTTGGGTGTTAGTTTGCGCTGGCGTCATCGAATCAGCACGGGTGGGGAGAGCACATGGACACCACGCAGCGGACCGATCAGCAACGGTCCGCCGACCGCCGGCGGCGTGAGCTGCTGGAGGCCGCCGACCGGGTGGTGCTGCGCGACGGCCCGCAGGCCTCGATGAACGCGATCGCGGCCGAGGCCGGCATCACCAAGCCGATTCTGTACCGGCACTTCGGTGACAAGGGCGGACTTTACGCGGCCCTTGCCAAGCGGCACACGGACGCGTTGCTGGACTCTCTGCGGGCGGCGGTGGACGCGCCGGCGGACCGGCGGGAGCGGGTCGAGGCGACGCTGGACACGTACCTCACGGCGATCGAGCTGCGGCCTCAGGTGTACCGGTTCCTGATGCATCCGGCGGAGGGGAGCCAGCAGGGGGAGCAGGGGTTCGACGTCGGCGTGCACAGCGCGCCCCTGTTGCGGCGGATGGGTGAGGAGCTTGCCCAGGTCATCGAGGAGCGGCTGGATCTCGGGCCGGGCGGGCAGCAGCTGGCGCGGGTCTGGGGGCATGGGATTGTCGGCATGATGCATGCGGCCGGGGACTGGTGGCTGGGGGAACGGCCTTGTTCTCGGGCGGAGTTGGTGCGGAGTTTGGCGGACTTGCTGTGGGGGCGTCTCGCTGCGGCGGGGGATCGGGTCGGGGGTCCGGGGTTCTGACCGTTGTGGTTCGGCTGACTGCCGGTGGGGGTTGTTCGCGCCCACGCGGCGGAGCCGCATATTGAACACAGCCCCGCGCCCCTGAGGCAACGATGCTCAGGCCTTCCAAGGAGCCCGGGCCACTTGTCGCATCAGTTTGCGGTGTCGCCAGCCCTTGAGATGGTCCGCGTAGACGCGGCCTTCCAGGTGGTCGCACTCGTGTTGCAGGCAGCGGGCGAAGAAGCCCGTGCCGTGGACGGTGACCGGGGCTCCGGTCACCGTGAAACCCTCTACGACCGCGTGGTCGTATCGCTCCATGCCCGCTTCCAGGCCCGGCAGGGACAGGCAGCCCTCCGGGCCCCGGATCACCACTCCGTCGGCCTCGACCAGGCGCGGGTTGACCACATGGCCCAGGTGGCGGACGTCCTCGTCGTCCGGGCAGTCGTAGACGAAGACCCGCAGCGACTCGCCGATCTGGTTGGCGGCTAGGCCGACGCCCTGGGCGGCGTACATGGTCGCGAACAAGTCCTCGACGAGCCGGGCCAGTTCCGGGCCGAAGTCGGTGACCTCCGCGCAGGGGGTGTGCAGGAGCGGGTCGCCGTGCAGCGTGAGGGGTCTCACGCGGCCGTGGGCGCCGGGGATGGGGCTGTGTCGCATGGCGGCAAGAGTAAGGTCCTTGTCGGTCCGCGCCTCCCACACGAGTTCGCCACAGTGCCGCGGTTCGGGAGTGCTAATGGATCTCGATAGGCTGAGGTCCACACCACGTGGCCGTCAGGCTTCAAGGCGCGGCGCGTACGCAAGGAGGATCGAGAACTGATGGCAGGCAACTCGGACCCGCTCTCGCCGCGGGCCAAGCTGGCCGTGACCGCGGGCAAGGCGGTCGCAGCGGCATCCCGTGCCGCAGGACGCGGCAGCGGTTCGGTGATCGGCGGCCGGGTGGCTCTCCGGCTCGACCCCGACCTCCTCGCCACACTCGCGCAGAACCTGGACGTGATCCTGGTCTCGGCGACGAACGGCAAGACCACCACCACCCGGCTCATCGCCGAGGCCCTGCGGGCCGCCGGGCCGGTCGTCTCCAACGCGCTCGGCGCCAACATGCCGGCCGGCATCACCTCGGCGCTGGCGGGCAGCTCGGAGGCGCGGTACGGCGTGATCGAGGTCGACGAGAAGTACCTCGCCGGTGTCGCCCGGGACACCGCCCCGAAGTGCATCGCGCTGCTGAACCTCTCCCGCGACCAGCTCGACCGCGCCGCCGAGACCCGGATGCTCGCCGAGAACTGGCGGGAGGGGCTCGCGGGTTCCAAGGCCGTGGTCGTGGCCAACTGCGACGACCCGCTGGTGGTCTGGGCGGCGTCCTCCTCCCCCAATGTGATCTGGGTCGCCGCCGGGCAGATGTGGAAGGACGACGCCTGGTCCTGCCCGTCGTGCGGTGGCGTGATGCAGCGCCCGGGCGACGACTGGTTCTGCGGTGAGTGCGGCTTCCGCCGTCCGACGCCGAGCTGGGCGCTCTCCGGCGACCACGTCCTCGACCCGCACGGCTCGGCCTGGCCGATCCACCTCCAGCTCCCCGGCCGCGCCAACAAGGCCAACGCCGCCTCCTCGGCGGCCGTAGCCGCCGTGTTCGGGGTGCCGCCGCAGGTCGCGCTGGAGCGCATGTACCAGGTGCAGGCGGTGGCCGGACGGTACGACGTCGTCCAGTTCCAGGGCCGGGACCTCCGCCTCCTGCTCGCGAAGAACCCGGCCGGCTGGCTGGAGACGTTCTCGCTGATCGACCCGCCGCCGACCCCGGTGATCCTCTCCGTGAACGCGCGTGGCGCCGACGGCACCGACACCTCCTGGCTGTGGGACGTCGACTACACGCGGCTGACCGGCCACCCGATCTGCGTCGTCGGCGACCGGCGGCTGGACCTCGCGGTGCGGCTGGAGGTCGCGGACCAGCACTTCCAGGTCTACGAGAACCTCGACCAGGCCGTGGCGGCGTGCCCGCCGGGCCGGATCGAGGTCATCGCCAACTACACGGCGTTCCAGGACCTGCGCCGCCGCGTCGGCAACTGAGCACGAGACGTCAGGGGACTTTTGTGAGCGACAACCAACTGCGGGTCGTCTGGATCTATCCCGACCTGCTCAGCACCTACGGCGACCAGGGCAACGTCCTCGTCGTGGAGCGCCGGGCCGTCCAGCGGGGCCTGGACGTGGCCCGGCTGGACGTGCGCAGCGACCAGCCGATCCCGACCTCCGGCGACATCTACCTGATCGGCGGCGGCGAGGACCGTCCGCAGCGGCTCGCGGCCGAGCGGCTGCGCCGGGACGGCGGTCTGCAGCGGGCCGTGGAGAACGGCGCCATCGTGTTCTCCGTGTGCGCCGGCTACCAGATCCTCGGACACGAGTTCATCAACGACCTCGGCCAGCGCGAGCCCGGCCTCGGGCTGCTGGACGTGGTGTCGGTGCGCGGCGAGGGCGATCGGTGCGTCGGTGACGTGCTGGGCGACATCGACCCGCGCCTCGGCCTGCCCCCGCTGACCGGCTTCGAGAACCACCAGGGCGTCACCCACCTGGGCCCCACCGCCCGCCCGCTCGCCCAGGTGCGCTTCGGCAACGGCAACGGCACGGGCGACGGCACGGAGGGCGCGTACAACGACACCGTCTTCGGCACGTACATGCATGGCCCCGTGCTCGCGCGCAACCCGCTGATCGCGGATCTGCTGCTGAAGCTGGCGCTCGACGTCAACGCGCTGCCGCCGACCGACGACCGCTGGTACGAGGCACTGCGCGACGAGCGCATCGCGGCTGCTCAGCAGCCTGCCTGAGCGCTGCGTCGCAGCATGCCCGAGGTACGCGTCAACCTGCTGGTCAACAGCCCGTCTGACGGCACATCCGCACAGGTGAGCGGGGTAGTCCAGCAGGCGGACGCGCGGTTCGGTCCCGCCCCTTCCTGACGCTAGGGTGGCGGGAATTCGAGCCGGACAACGTGGTCCGGTCCCCGGCCCACGTTGAGAAGGTATTTCGGGCTATGCGTATTGGTGTCCTCACGTCCGGCGGCGACTGCCCCGGCCTGAACGCCGTCATCCGGTCCGTCGTACACCGCGCCGTCGTGGACCACGGCGACGAGGTCATCGGCTTCCGGGACGGCTGGAAGGGCCTCCTGGAGTGCGACTACCTCAAGCTCGACCTCGACGCGGTGGGTGGCATCCTCGCCCGCGGCGGCACGATTCTCGGGTCCTCCCGGGTCCAGCCCTCCCATCTGCGGGACGGTGTGGAGCGGGCCAAGGGCCATGTCGAGGAACTCGGCCTCGACGCGATCATCCCCATCGGCGGTGAGGGCACCCTCAAGGCCGCCCGGCTGATGTCCGACAGTGGTCTGCCCGTCGTGGGTGTGCCGAAGACCATCGACAACGACATCGCGGTCACGGACGTCACCTTCGGCTTCGACACGGCCGTCGGGGTGGCGACCGAGGCGCTGGACCGGCTGAAGACCACCGCCGAGTCCCACCAGCGGGTCCTGGTGGTCGAGGTCATGGGGCGGCACACCGGCTGGATCGCGCTGCACTCCGGCATGGCGGCCGGCGCGCACGCCATCGTCGTCCCCGAACGGCCCTTCGACATAGAGGAACTGACCCGGCGGGTCGGCGAGCGGTTCGAAGCGGGCAAGCGGTTCGCGATCGTCGTGGCCGCGGAGGGGGCGAAGCCCCGGGCCGGGACCATGGAGTTCGACGAGGGCGGCAAGGACATCTACGGGCACGAGCGGTTCGCCGGGATCGCGCGGCAGCTGTCCGTGGAGTTGGAGGGTCGGCTGGGGAAGGAAGCCCGGCCCGTCATTCTCGGGCATGTGCAGCGCGGTGGGACGCCGACCGCCTATGACCGGGTGCTCGCCACGCGGTTCGGGTGGCACGCGGTGGAGGCGGTGCATCGCGGGGAGTTCGGACAGATGACCGCGCTGCGAGGCACCGACATAGTGATGGTGTCGCTGGCCGAGGCTGTGAAGACGCTGAAGACCGTGCCGGATGAGCGGTACGCCGAGGCGGAGACTGTTCTCTGAGGTTGCCGTGGTCAGCCGGGTGCGGGTGGTCTTCGGCTGTTCGCGCAGTTCCCCGCGCCCCTGGAAACTTGCCCCCGGTCGATTGTGCGGCCGGGGGCGGTTCTACTCTTGTGGGCGGACGGATTGCTGCACACCCCCACGAAACAGGAGCCGGCGGAATGGATCACAGCGGGCACGGCATGACCATGGATCTGCCGCCGTTCACGCTGGGGCGAGGTCTTGAGTGGTCGGCCGACCCGTTCTTTCTCGTCGCCTGCCTGGTCGGGCTGGGGCTGTACGGGTGGGGTGTCGTGCGGCTGGTGCGGCGCGGCGACAAGTGGCCCGTGGGGCGGACGGTCGCCTTCGTCGTCGGCGTGCTGACCGTCGCGCTCATGATGTGCACCAAGCTGAACGACTACGGCATGGTCATGTTCAGCGTGCACATGGTGCAGCACATGGTGATCAGCATGGTGTCGCCGATCCTCGTCCTGCTCGGCGCCCCGATCACGCTGGCGCTGCGTGCGCTGCCGACGGCGGGCCGCGGGCGCAAGGGCCCTCGCGAGCTGCTGCTGATGTTCCTGCACAGCCGGTACATGCGGATCATCACGCACCCGGCGTTCACGATCCCGCTGTTCATCGCGAGCCTGTACGGGCTGTACTTCACGCCGCTCTTCGACACCCTGATGAGCTCCAAGCCGGGGCATATCGGGATGATGGTGCACTTCTTCGCGGTCGGGCTGGTGTTCTTCTGGCCGATCATGGGCGTGGACCCTGGGCCGCACCGCCCCGGCTACCTGATGCGGATGCTGGAGCTGTTCGCGGGCATGCCCTTCCACGCGTTCTTCGGGATCGCGCTGATGATGGCGTCCGAGCCGATGGTCGGGACGTTCAAGAACCCGCCCGCCTCGCTGGGCATCGAGGCGCTCGCTGACCAGAACGCGGCGGGGGGCATCGCCTGGGCGTTCAGTGAGATCCCGTCCGTGCTGGTGCTGATCGCCCTGCTGTTCCAGTGGTACGCCTCCGACCAGCGCCAGGCCAGGCGCAAGGACCGGGCCGCCGACCGGGACGGGGACAAGGAACTGGAGGCGTACAACGCCTATCTGGCCTCGTTGAACGCGCAGGGGCGCTGAAGCCGGCTCTCGCAAGGACCGTGCGCGCCGGGCGTCCGCCAGGCACCATGGAGGCATCGGACCACGAGGAGGGTGTTGCGATGCCCGGTTCCACGAACGGTTCAAACTCGACCAAGACCATGGGAGTGCTCACCCTGGGCGGTCTCGTCGCGGTGACGGCCTACACGGTGGCGCTCGGAAGCAACGGCTGGCTGTGGTTCGGCTGGGTCGTCCTGGGACTGATCACCCTCGGGCTGGTGGTCACCGGCCCCACACGCAGCACCTGACGGCTCACTCCCGGGTCAGCCGGCCCCCCGAGTGCACACCCGGCTGGTACTTCGGGACCCGGACGGTGATCTTCATACCCGCGCCCGGGGCGGTCTCGATGACGAGGCCGTAGTCGTCGCCGTAGACCTGGCGGAGCCGGTCGTCGACGTTGGAGAGCCCTATGCCGCCCGAGGGGCTGACCTCGCGGGCGAGGATGCGGCGCAGCAGGTCGGGGTCCATTCCGGCGCCGTCGTCCTCGATGACGACGAGCGCCTCGGCGCCCGCGTCCTGGGCCGTGATCTGGATACGGCATTTGTCGGCTTTGCCCTCAAGGCCGTGCTTCACGGCGTTCTCCACGAGCGGCTGGAGGCAGAGGAAGGGCAGGGCGACGGGCAGCACCTCCGGGGCGATCTGGAGGGTGACGGAGAGGCGGTCGCCGAACCGTGCCCGTACCAGCGCCAGGTAGTGGTCGATGGCGTGGAGCTCGTCGGCGAGGGCGGTGAAGTCGCCGTGCCTGCGGAACGAGTAGCGGGTGAAGTCGGCGAACTCCAGGAGCAGTTCGCGGGCGCGCTCGGGGTCGGTGCGGACGAACGAGGCGATCACCGCGAGCGAGTTGAAGATGAAGTGCGGGGAGATCTGGGCCCGCAGCGCCTTGATCTCGGCCTCGATGAGGCGGGTGCGGGACTGGTCCAGGTCGGCCAGCTCCAGCTGGACGGACACCCAGCGGGCCACCTCGCCGGCCGCCCGGACCAGGACCGCCGACTCGCGGGGCGCGCAGGCGACGAGGGCGCCGTGCACCCGGTCGTCGACGGTGAACGGGGCGACGACCGCCCAGCGCACCGAGCAGTCCAGGATGTCGCAGGTGAGCCGGAAGGCCTCGCCCCGGCCGGTGTCCAGGGCGCCCCCGAGGCGTTCCATGATCTCGGAGCGGTGGTGGGCGCCGTCGCCGTCCCAGACCAGGACCTGTTCGCGGTCCGTGAGGCAGAGGGCGTCCGTGCCGAGCAGGGAGCGCAGCTTGCGGGCGGACTTGCGGGCGGTCTCCTCGGTGAGGCCCGCCCGTAGCGGGGGCGCGGCGAGGGAGGCGGTGTGCAGGGTCTCGAAGGTGGCGTGCTCGACGGGGGTGCCGAGGCCACCGAGGCTCTTGGCCCCCCGTGCGGTGCGCCGGCCCAGCCAGACCCCGGCGGCCAGCACCGGGAGCACGGCGACGCACAGCCCCGCCAGGAATCCGCTCATGGTGTCTTCACCTCCGTGCGCAGTTCCTCGGGCAGGTGGAAGCGGGCCAGGACGGCCGCCGTACCCGGGGGCACCCGGCCGGGGGTGGCCAGGGAGACCAGGATCATGGTGAGGAAGCTCAGCGGCACCGACCACAGGGCGGGCCAGGCGAGCAGGGCGTGCAGGGCGCCCGTGCCCGGGTAGCCCGCCATGGTCGCGGCGACGGCGAGCAGGGCGGAGCCGCCGCCGACCAGCATGCCCGCGGCCGCGCCGGGCGGGGTCAGCCGCCGCCACCAGATGCCGAGGACAAGCAGCGGGCAGAACGAGGAGGCGGACACGGCGAAGGCGAGCCCGACGGCGTCGGCGACCGGGAGCCCGCCGACGAGGACGCTCGCCGCGAGGGGCACGGCCATGGCGAGGACCGTGCCGAGCCGGAAGTGCCGTACGCCCCGGGACGGCAGGACGTCCTGGGTGAGCACGCCCGCGACCGCCATGGCCAGCCCCGAGGCCGTGGACAGGAAGGCGGCGAAGGCGCCGCCCGCCACCAGCGCGCCCAGCAGGTCCCCGCCCACTCCCCCGATCATGCGGTCGGGCAGCAGCAGCACGGCGGCGTCCGGGTCTCCGGTGAGGGTGAGTTCGGGGGCGTAGAGGCGGCCGAGCGCGCCGTAGACGGGCGGCAGGAGGTAGAAGGCGCCGATCAGGCCGAGGACCACGACGGTGGTGCGGCGGGCGGCGACGCCGTGCGGGCTGGTGTAGAAGCGGACCACGACGTGCGGCAGGCCCATGGTGCCGAGGAACGTGGCGAGGATCAGCCCGTACGTGGCGTACAGCGGGCGTTCCTCGCGGCCCTCGTCCTGCGAGGGCGACAGGTCGCCGCCGCCGCCGCGCTCGGCCGCGGGGACGGTCGCCCCCGCGGCGAAGGTGAGCCGGGTGCCGCGTTCGATGTGGTGGGTGCCGGCGGGGATTTCGAGGCGGGTGTCGGTGTGCCCCCGGCCGTCCACGGTGCCGGTCACCGTGACGGTCAGCGGCCGGTCGAGCGTGAGGGCGATGCTGTCGTCCACGCGGACCACGCGCTGTTCGCGGAAGGTGGCCGGTTCGTCGAAGGCGTGGCGCGGGGCTCCGTCGTGCTGCCAGGCGAGGACCAGGAAGAGGGCGGGGACGAGCAGGGCGGTGAGTTTCAGCCAGTACTGGAAGGCCTGCACGAAGGTGATGCTGCGCATGCCGCCGGCGGCGACGGTGGCGGTCACGACGACGGCAACGATCACTCCGCCGAGCCAGTCGGGCGCCCCGGTCAGCACGGTCAGGGTCAGTCCGGCGCCCTGGAGCTGGGGCAGCAGGTACAGCCAGCCGACGCCGACGACGAAGGCACCGGCGAGCCTCCGCACCGCCTGGGAGGCGAGGCGGGCCTCGGCGAAGTCGGGGAGGGTGTAGGCGCCGGAACGGCGCAGCGGGGCGGCGACGAAGAGCAGCAGGACCAGATAGCCGGCGGTGTAGCCGACCGGGTACCAGAGCATCTCGGGGCCCTGGACCAGGACGAGGCCGGCGATGCCGAGGAAGGAGGCGGCGGAGAGGTACTCGCCGCTGATGGCGGCGGCGTTGAGGCGGGGGCCGACGGTGCGGGAGGCGACGTAGAAGTCGGAGGTGGTGCGGGAGATGCGCAGGCCGAAGGCGCCGACCAGGACCGTCGCGACGACGACCAGGGCGACGGCGGGTATGGCGTAGCTGGAGTTCATGTCTGCGGCTTCAGCGGTTTCAGCGGTCTTCGACGAGGCGTACGAAGTCGCGTTCGTTGCGCTCGGCGCGGCGGACGTACCAGCGGGCGAGCAGGACGAGCGGGGCGTAGAGGCCGAAGCCGAGGACGGCCCATTCGAGGCGGCCGGTGCCGGGTGTCGCGGCGAACAGCAGCGGCAGCGGGCCTACGAGCAGCCCGAGGATCGCGAACACGGTGAGGGCGGCGCGCAGTTGGGTGCGCATCAGGGAGCGGACGTAGGTGTGGCCGAGGGTGGTCTGCTCGTCGATCTCGGTGCGCGGGCGGTAGTAGCCGGAGGCCTGGGGGTACCTCCCGCGCGAGCGAAGCCGAGCGTGGGGGACGGTGCGGCGGGGCGGGGCGGTGACGGTGACGCGGCGTTCGGTGTGGTCCTGGGGCACGGTCACGGCCTCCGCATGAGCAGGTCGCGCAGTTCGCGCGTGTGGCGCCGGCTGACCT
Organism: Streptomyces sp. NPDC008137; assembly: GCF_042957035.1. Taxonomy (NCBI): domain Bacteria; kingdom Bacillati; phylum Actinomycetota; class Actinomycetes; order Kitasatosporales; family Streptomycetaceae; genus Streptomyces; species Streptomyces sp. NPDC008137. The sequence goes on from NZ_JBIBHN010000019.1 coordinate 143,596, forward strand.
GGAGTTCCTCGGAGCCGACGAGAACGCTGACGGTGCCCGCGTCGAGGCGGAGTTCACCGATGTGGCGCAGGGCGACGAGGTGCCGGCGGTGGATGCGGACGAAGCCGCGGGAGCGCCAGCGCTCCTCCAGGGCGGACAGCGGGATGCGGACCAGATGGCTGCCCTTGCCGGTGTGCAGCCGGGCGTAGTCGCCCTGGGCCTCGACGTGGGTGATGTCGTCGACGGCGACGAAGCGGGTCACGCCGCCGAGCTCGACGGGCAGGTGGTCGGGGTCGGGTTCGTGCACGGGTATCGGCGGGGCGGCGCCGCGCAGCTCGGCGGCGCGCCGGACGGCCTCGGCGAGGCGTTCCTTGCGGACCGGCTTGAGGACGTAGTCGACGGCCTTGAGGTCGAAGGCCTGGACGGCGAAGTCCTCGTGTGCGGTGACGAACACGACGAGCGGGGGCCGGGCGAAGCCGGTGAGCAGCCGGGCCAGGTCGAGGCCGTCGAGGCCGGGCATCTGGATGTCGAGGAAGACGACATCGATCGCCTCGGGGCCGCCGGGGCCGGACTCCAGGGCGCGGTTGATGCGGCGCAGCGCCTCGGTGGCGTCGCCGGCGCCCTCCGCGCTGTCGATGCGGGGGTCCGCCCGCAGCAGGTAGAGCAGTTCCTCCAGCGAGGGGCGTTCGTCGTCGACAGCCAGGGCGCGCAGCATGAACCCGGAGTGTAGGGGCGATCCGTATGTCTTGGACATGTGCTGGGGGTGCGCGTTCCCGCTGGATACAGTGCCCGCATGAACAGCAGGTCCACGCCGTTCGACGAACTCGACCGGAAGATCATCACCGCGTTGATGGCGAACGCCAGGACATCCTTCGCCGAGATCGGCACGGCGATCGGGCTGTCGGCCACGGCGGTGAAGCGCCGGGTCGACCGGCTGCGTGAAACGGGTGTGATCACCGGTTTCACGGCCACGGTGAAGCCGTCGGCGCTGGGCTGGCGCACGGAGGCCTACGTCGAGGTGTACTGCGAGGGCGCGGCCCCGCCGCGGCGGCTCGCGGAGGTCGTGCGCGACTACCCGGAGATCACGGCGGCGATGACCGTGACCGGCGGCGCGGACGCGCTGCTGCATGTGCGAGCGCGGGACGTGGAGCACTTCGAGGAGGTGCTGGAGCGGATCCGCCAGGAGCCGTTCATCCGGAAGACGATCAGCGTGATGGTGCTGTCGCATCTGCTTCCGGAGAGTCCGGAGGCGGGGGCCAGCCATCCGGCGCCGGAATAGCCTCAGAGCCCGCGCAGCAGACGTGCGCTGAGCTGCCTCAAGACGCAGCGTTCCTGCGTGAAGACGCAACTGATGTTTCTTGTGGACCGCCTCCGTCAGTTCCTACCTTGGTGTCAACCCTCAGTCACACACCGTTAGGAAGCGGAGGTACCCCTCTGTGCCCGACTCCCGTGTGTCGCGTCGGCGGCGCTACCTGGTCTGCGAACCCAGACACTTCGCCGTGCAGTACGCGATCAACCCCTGGATGCATCCCGACGAACCCGTCGATGTCATCCGCGCCCTGGACCAATGGCAGTCGCTGGTGGACGCCTATCGCGTCCACGGCCATACCGTGGACAGTGTGAAACCCGTTCCCGGCCTGCCCGACATGGTCTTCGCCGCGAACGCGGCGGTCGTCGTCGGCGGCCGCGTCTTCGGCTCGCTCTTCCGTGCGCCCGAACGCCGTCCCGAGTCCGTGCCGTACGAGGCGTGGTTCAAGTCGGAGGGCTACGACGTCTACCACCCCGAGTCGGTGTGCGAGGGCGAGGGCGACCTGGTGCCCGCCGGGCGCTGGATCCTGGCCGGGACGGGTTTCCGTACCACCCGGGAGGCCCACAGCGAGGTGCAGGAGTACCTGGGGGTGCCGGTGATCAGCCTGACGCTGGTGGATCCGTACTTCTACCACTTGGACACGGCGCTGTTCGTCCTCGATGACGGGCACGACGGGAACATCGCCTACTACCCCGAGGCGTTCTCGCCGGGCAGCCGCGAGGTGCTGGCCCGGCTGTACCCGGACGCGGTGCTCGCCACCCGCGAGGACGCGATGGCGTTCGGGCTCAACTCCGTCTCCGACGGGCGCCACGTGTTCATCTCACCGGGGGCGACGGCCCTGGCCGGGCAGCTCGCCGACCGTGGCTACGTCCCCGTCCCCGTCGACCTGTCCGAGTTCCAGAAGGCCGGTGGCGGCATCAAGTGCTGCACCCAGGAGATCCGGGAGATCCGTTCATGACCGCACCCGTCCGCACCGAGGGCTCGTCGAAGGCCCGTGGCTCGCAGGAACTCATCCGCGCGGAGGAGCCGGTCCTCGCCCACAACTACCATCCGCTGCCCGTGGTCGTCGCCCGCGCCGAGGGCACCTGGGTGGAGGACGTGGAGGGGCGGCGCTACCTCGACCTGCTGGCCGGCTACTCGGCGCTCAACTTCGGCCACCGGCATCCGGCGCTGATCGAGGCGGCCCACCGCCAGCTCGACCGGCTGACGCTCACCTCGCGCGCCTTCCACAACGACCGGCTCGCCGAGTTCGCCGAGCGGCTGGCCGCGCTGACGGGCCTGGACATGGTGCTGCCCATGAACACCGGCGCGGAGGCGGTGGAGAGCGCGGTGAAGGTGGCCCGCAAGTGGGCCTACGACGTCAAGGGCGTGCCGGACGGCAAGGCGACGATCGTGGTCGCCGCGGACAACTTCCACGGCCGTACGACGACAATCGTCAGCTTCTCCACGGACGAGACGGCGCGGCAGGGCTTCGGTCCCTTCACGCCGGGCTTCCGGGTCGTGCCGTACAACGACCTGGCCGCGCTGGAGGCGGCCGTCGACGAGACGACGGCAGCCGTGCTGATCGAGCCGATCCAGGGCGAGGCGGGCGTGATCATCCCGGACGACGGCTACCTGGCCGGCGTGCGCGAGCTGACCCGGCGACAGGGGTGCCTGTTCATCGCCGACGAGATCCAGTCCGGGCTCGGCCGTACCGGCGGCACGCTGGCGGTCGAGCACGAGTCGGTGGTGCCGGACATGGTGCTGCTGGGGAAGGCGCTGGGCGGCGGCATCGTGCCGGTGTCGGCGGTGGTGGCGCGCCGGGAGGTCCTCGGGGTGCTGCGGCCGGGCGAGCACGGCTCGACCTTCGGCGGCAACCCGCTGGCGGCCGCGGTCGGCACGGCGGTGGTCGGGCTGCTGGAGACGGGCGAGTTCCAGCGCCGCGCGGCCGAGCTGGGCACGACCCTGCGGGACGGGCTGACCGAACTGGTCGGCAAGGGCGTCGTCGGGTTCCGCTCGCGCGGCCTGTGGGCGGGTGTCGACATCGACCCGTCCCTCGGCACCGGGCGCGAGGTCAGCGAACGCCTCATGCGGGAGGGCGTCCTGGTCAAGGACACCCACGGCTCCACGATCCGCCTGGCACCGCCGCTCACGATCACGGGAGAGGAACTCGCCGGGGCACTCGCGGCGCTGGAGAAGGTGCTGGGGTAGGGCGGCGCCACAGCCCGCCCGCGGCCGCCCCCGACCGGACCTGCACAAGCCGCCCCCGTAGGCGGGAAGGGTGAAGATGGGGGCAAGAGGTGGTAGACCACTCTCAGCGACAGAGAGGTCGGCCGTGGGCCCACACGAGGAGTACGGGTTTGCCCGGCGGCGGTTCGACGTGGCCGACGCCGTACCCCTGCTGCTCGATCCGCAGGGCATGGTGACGGGCTGGACCGACGACGCCCGGCGATTGCTGGCATACCCGGCTGCCGAGGCGGTCGGCAGGAAGCTGTCCGATCTGCTGGCCGCCGAGGACGCGGAACGCGTGCCCGACCTGGTCGAGCGCTGCCGCAGGGACGGCGGCTGGGCGGGGCTGCTGACGGCCCGCCGCAAGAACGGGCAGCCGGTGCGGGTCATGGCCCGGATCACCTCGACCGAGGAGACGCACGGCGGCTCGCGCTGGCTGGTGCTCCTGTCGGAGCTGGGCCAGGCCCCGGGCTGGGACATGAGCCGTACGGTGCTGGAACGGATGGTGTCCGACGCTTCCGTGGGCATCGCCATCGTCGACACCGACCTGCGGTTCGTGTGGTCCAACGCCGCCCTGGAGCAGTTCGGCGGCGGACCGGCACAGCGACGGCTCGGGCTGCGCTTCGCGGACGTCCAGCCGGGCATGAACGCCCAGGCGGTCGAGGAGCAGATGCGGCACGTCCTGGAGACCGGCGAGTCGGTCGTCGGGTACGAGCACGTGGGCCAGGTGCGGTCGGCGCCGCTGCGGGAGACGGCGCACATGCTGTCGTTCACCCGGCTCGAGGACGACCGGGGCCACCCGCTGGGCGTGTACTACACGGTCGTGGACATGACCGAGCGGCACCGCGCGCGGCAGCGGCTGGCGCTCCTCGACCGGGCCGGCGAGAGCATCGGCCGCAGCCTGGACATCACGCGCACCGCGCAGGAGCTGGCCGACGTGGCCGTGCCGGGAGTGGCGGACTTCGTCACCGTGGATCTGCTGGAGGCGGTGCTGCGGGGCGCCGAGCCGGCTCCCGGGCCGCTCGCGGACACGGATCCGGTGGCGCTGCGCCGGGCCGGCCAGCGCTCCGCGCAGGACGACCTCCCGCAGGGCGCCCTGAAGGTCGGTGACGTCGCGACCTATCTGGCCGGGTCGCCCCCGGTCCGCTGCCTGACCACGGGTCGCTCCTGGCGTACGGAGCGGCTCGACCCGGTGACCCGGGAGTGGGCCACGGACCTCCCGGACGGCCGCCGGACCGTCACCTTCCTGGAGCTGGACCTGTACAGCGTGATGACCGTGCCGATCCGGTCGCGGGGCACCACCCTGGGCGTCACCACCTTCTTCCGGCGCCACCGCCGGGAACCCTTCGACGAGGAGGATCTGCACCTGGCCGAGGACCTCGTCGCCCGCGCGGCCGTCTGCCTGGACAACGCCCGGCGCTACACCCGCGAGCGCAACGCGGCCCTCGTCCTGCAGCGCAGTCTGCTCCCCCACCGGCTGCCCGAGCAGGACGCCGTCGAGGTGGCCGCGTGCTACCGGCCGGCCGACGAGCTGACCGGCCTGGGCGGGGACTGGTACGACCTCATCCCGCTGTCCGGCGGCCGCGTCGCGCTGGTCGTGGGCGAGGTGCCCGGGCACGGCATCGACGCCGCCGCGGCCATGGGGCAGCTGCGGACCGCCGTACGGACCCTGGCCGCGCTGGATCTGCCGCCCGAGGAGGTGCTGGCGCACCTCGACGACCTGGTGGCGCGGTCGGCGCGGGAGGAGGGCGTCGAACCGGGCACGGCGGGCGCCGACGGCGCGCGGCCGTCGTCCGTGGGTTCCGGATGCCTGTACGTGGTCTACGACCCGGTCGACGGCGGCTGCACGATGGCGGCCGCGGGCCACCCCGCCCCGGCCGTGGTCGCGCCCGACCGCACGGTCACGTTCGTCGATCTCCCGCAGGGGCCGCCGCTCGGCGTGGGCGGTCCGCCCTTCGAGGCGGTCGAGCTGTCCCTCGCGGAGGACAGCACCCTCGCCCTGCACACCGACGGGCTGCTGGCCCGGGGGGAGACCACCTGGGCCGTCGACGCCGGCCGGGAGCGGCTGCGCAGGGCGCTGGAACAGGCGGGTCCGCTCGAGTCGCACTGCCTGACCGTGGTCGACGCCCTGGTCCCGGCACGCCCGTACGACGACGTGGCCCTGCTGATGGCCCGGACGAAACGGCTCGGCACCGAGCAGGTCGCGGCCTGGGACCTGCCCTCCGACCCGGCCGTCGTCGCCGACGCCCGCCGCACGGCCACCCGGCAGCTGGCGCACTGGGGCCTGGACGAGCTGGTCTTCACCACGGAACTGGTGGTGAGCGAGCTGGTCACCAACGCCATCCGGTATGCCACCGGCTCGATCCGGCTCCGGCTGATCCGGGAGCGGGCCCTGGTCTGCGAGGTCTTCGACGGCGGTGCCACCGCGCCCCATCTGCGCCATCCCCGTACGACGGACGAGGGCGGGCGCGGGCTGCTGCTGGTCTCCCAGCTGACCCAGCACTGGGGCACCCGGTTCGTCCCCGACGGGAAGATCATCTGGGCGGAGCAGTCGCTGACTGGCCTCACGGAGTGATGCCCCGCCCGGATGAGGTCATACCGTGTGAAAATGGTGTGACCTCGGCATTGGTGAGGCGACCATGACGGATTCGGCGATCGACTACGCGGCGGTGTTCCAGGCCCTTCCCGGCATGGTGGCGCTGCTGACGCCGGAGCTGGTGTACGCCGACGTCAACGAGGAGTTCGTGCGCGTGTCCGGCCGCTCCCGCGAGCAGCTGATCGGCCGGTATCTGTTCGACGTCTTCCCCGACAACCCCAACGACCCGGCCGCTACGGGCATGCGCAACCTGGAGGCCTCGCTGTACCGGGTCCTGGCGACCGGGGAGCGCGACACCATGGCCCTGCAGCGCTATGACGTCCAGGATCCCGAACGGCCCGGGGAGTGGGACGAGCGCTACTGGAGTCCGGTGAACGCGCCGTTGCTCGGTCCCGACGGCAAGGTGATGCTGATCCTGCACCGCGTCGAGGAGGTCACGGAGCTGATCCGGGCCCGGGGCCGCTCCGGGGGGAGCCGGAACAGCCGGGCCAGGGTCCTGGAGGCCGAGCTGTACACCCGCGCCCGCGAGCTGCAGGAGCTCAACGAACGGCTGCGCCAGGCGCACTCGCGGGAGCGGGAGGTGGCGCTGGCCCTGCAGGAGGCGATGCTTCCGGCGCCCCGGCAGGTCGGCCTCCAACGGGCCGCCGTCCGGTACCGGCCCGCGGTGGGTGCGCTCAACGTGTGCGGGGACTGGTACGACCTGGTCGATCTGGTGGGCGGCGACCGTATCGGGGTGGCCGTGGGCGACGTGGTCGGGCACGGACTGGCGGCCGCCGGTGTCATGGGCCAGCTGCGCAGTGCGCTCAGCGCGGCCTCCCGGGTCGCCGAGGGGCCGGCCCAGGCCCTGGACGTGCTGGGGCGATACGCCCACGTGATCGACGGGGCCGAGTCGGCGACCGCCGTGACGACCTTCATCGACTGCGCGCGGCACGTCATCACGTACAGCAGCGCCGGCCATCCCCCGCCGGTGCTGGTCCACTCCGACGGCCGCACGGAGTTCCTCGACCAGGCCACGGACACGCCGCTCGACGCCCGCCCCGACCCGATCCCGAGACCTCAGGCCGAGACCACGTTCGCGCCGGGCGCCACGCTCGTGCTCTACACCGACGGCTTGATCGAACGCCGTCGGGAGGACATCGACACGGGCTTGTACCGGCTCGCCGACGCCCTGCGCGAGCACCGGGACCAGGACCCCGAGACCCTCGCCGACACCGTCCTGCTGGATCTGCTGCCGCCCGGCGGCGCCACCGACGACACCGCCCTGGTCATCGTGCGGCTGTGACCGGGGCCTGTCGCCCTACAGCCGGTTCCGCCCGTGATCGAGGAGCCGGACCCGGTCCACGTTCTGCCGGTCCTCGGTGTCGCCGCTGGGCTCGCCGGCGAACCACGCGTCGAGGATCTCCGTGAGCAGCGGCTCGGACGTCAGCCGCAGGCTGAGCGCGAGGACGTTGGCGTCGTTCCAGCGGCGGGCCCCGTCGGCCGTGTAGGCGTCCGTGCACAGGGCGGCCCGTACGCCGGGCACCTTGTTCGCCGCGATCGAGGCGCCCGTGCCGGTCCAGCAGCACACCACGGCCTGGTCGGCCGTCCCGTCGGCGACCTCACGGGCCGCGGCCTCGGAGCACACGGCCCACTGCGGGTCGCTCCCGGAGCGCAGCGCGCCGTGCGGGCGCACCTCGTGCCCCCGGCCTCGCAACGCGGCCACGAGGGCGCGGGCGACGGGCTCGTCCATGTCCGAGGAAACAGAGATCCGCATGCTGCGCAGACTACTCGCCGGGGCCGCAAGAACCAGCGGTTGGCCAGGCACCCGACGCAACCCGGCCATGCCACCCGTTCGGCTTGCCGATCACCCGTACGGCCGAGCACGCTGGTCCCGCGGCCCTCCCCAGCCGCATGAGCACCACCGGACACCCGACCCGCCTGACTGACCGTCAGTCAATTGGTGAAGGATCGACGAGGTCCCGCCGTACGAGGTGCCCGGTGACTGCGCCTGCACCTACACTGGCACCCCACGACACGCCGGTTGACCTGCTGGAACGCGGCGGTTGAGTTCACCGCCAGAGTCGAGGAGCGCCCGCTTTGTTCTACTACCTGCTGAAATACGTGCTGCTGGGCCCGCTGCTGCGACTGGTCTTCCGCCCCCGGATCGAGGGTCTGGAGCACGTGCCGTCGGAGGGCGCCGCCATCGTCGCCGGCAATCACCTGTCATTCTCGGACCACTTCCTGATGCCCGCGATCCTCAAGCGGCGCATCACCTTCCTCGCGAAGGCCGAGTACTTCACGGGCCCGGGCCTCAAGGGCCGGCTGACGGCCTTCTTCTTCCGCAGCGCGGGTCAGATCCCGGTCGACCGCTCGGGCAAGGACGCGGGCCAGGCCGCGATCCGCGAGGGCCTCGGCGTGCTGGGCAAGGGCGAGTTGCTCGGCATCTACCCCGAGGGCACGCGCTCGCACGACGGCCGGCTCTACAAGGGCAAGGTCGGGGTCGCCGTGATGGCGCTCAGGGCCGGCGTCCCGATCATCCCCTGCGCGATGATCGGCACCTTCGAGGCCCAGCCGCCCGGCAAGGTCATCCCCAACATCCACCCCGTCGTGATCCGCTTCGGCGAGCCCCTCGACTTCTCCCGCTACGAAGGCATGGAGAACGAGAAGGCCGTCCTGCGCGCCGTCACCGACGAGCTCATGTACGCGATCCTCTCCCTGTCCGAGCAGGAGTACGTCGACCAGTACGCGGCCGTCGTGAAGGCCGAGGAGGCCGCCGCCGCGAAGGAGCGGAAGTTCCCGCGCATGCCACTCAGTTGAGTCCTCTGCTGCCGGCAGAACCGCGGCCGGCCCGGCCCTGGGCCGTCGTACGGTCGTCGCATGACACATGCTGTGGTGATCGGAGCGACGGGACAGATCGGGCGGGTGGCCGTGGGGGCGCTGGCCCGGGACGGCTGGGAGGTGACGGCCGTCTCGCGGGGCGGCGGCCGGGACGCCCGCTGGCCGGACGGTGTGCGGGCCGTACGGGCCGACCGGGACGACCACGCGGCGCTGTCGGCGGCGGTCGGTGACGGCTGCGACGTCCTGGTGGACATGGTGGCGTTCGACGCCGGGCACGCACGGCAGTTGACGGGTCTGGCCGGGCGGGTCGGCTCGGCCGTGGTGATCTCCAGCGTGTCGGTGTACGAGGACGACAAGGGCCGCGGCTTCGACACGCAGAGCGAGCCCGGGGGCTTTCCCGAGTACCCGGTGCCGCTGACGGAGGACCAGCGCACGGTACGGCCGGGCGACGCTTCGTACAGCACCCGGAAGGCGGCGCTGGAGCGCGAACTCCTCGCGGCGGGCGACCGGTTGCCGACCACGCTGCTGCGCGCGGGCGCCATCCACGGGGCGTACTGCCAGGGCCCGCGCGAGCTGTACATGGTGAAGCGCAACCTCGACGGCCGGCGGCGGCGCGTGCTCGCCTACGGCGGCGAGAGCCGGTTCCATCCGGCGAGCGTCCGCACGATCGCCGAGCTGATCCGGCTGGCCGCCGCCCGGCCGGGCGCCCGCGTCCTGAACGCCGTGGACCCGGACGCGCCGACGGTGGCCCGGATCGCGGCGGAGATCGACGCGGTGATGGGTGTGAAGACCGAGGACGTGCTCGTGGACGGCCCGCCGCCCGCGCCGGGCGTGGGCGAGACGCCCTGGTCGGTACCGATGCCCGTGGTGTGCGACATGTCGGCGGCGGAACGCGAGCTGGGCTACCGGCCGGTGGCGCGGTACGCGGACACCCTGCCGGAGACGATCGCCTGGATCGAGGAACGACTCGCCGGGCGGGACTGGCGGGAGGCGTTCCCTAAGATGGTCCAGGCGTACGGCGACCTCTTCGACTACGCGGCGGAGGACGCCTGGCTGGCGGAGAGGGACGGCTGAGGGGGGGCGGCCGGTGGGCCGCCCCCCGGCCGTGACTACGGCTTGGGCGTGGCGTGCGGTGTGCAGGTCACATCGCGACGGTCCAGCTTGCCGGTGAGCAGGTAGCTGTCCACCCGCTCGTTGACACACGGGTTGACCAGCCCGGTGACGCCGTGCGAACCGGCGTCCTTCTCGGTGATCAGGCGGGAGCCCTTGAACCGCTTGTGCAGTTCGACGGCGCCTTCGTACGGCGTCGCCGCGTCATGCTCCGACTGGACGATGAGCACGCCGGGCAGACCCTTGCCGCTCTTGACGTCCAGCGGCGTGTGCTGCTTCGACGGCCAGGTGGCGCACGGCAGGTTCATCCAGGCGTTGGCCCAGGTCATGAACGGGTGGTCCTTGTGCAGCCGGGTGTTGTCCCGGTCCCAGGTGCGCCAGTTGGTGGGCCACTTGGCGTCCGCGCACTCCACGGCCGTGTAGACGGCGTTGCCGTTCTCCGCGGAGGCGTTGCCCGCGGTGTCGGACAGGTCGGGGGCGGCGGCGTCGATCAGCGCCTGGGTGTCTCCGGCGACGTACTTGCTGAAGACCGACGCGGTCGAGGCCCAAGCCGAGTCGTAGTACGGGGCGCTCTGGAAGAAGGAGATCAGCTCGGCCGGGCCGACGACCCCGCCGAGGGGGTTCTTCTTCGCCGTGGCGCGCAGTTCGAGCCACTTCTCCTGGACGGCGGCGCGGGTGGTGCCGAGGTGGTAGGTCGCGTCGTTCGCGGCGACCCAGTCCTGCCAGTCCTTCCAGCGGCTCTCGAAGGCGACGTCCTGGTCCAGGTTGGCCTGGTACCAGATCTTGTCCCGGGACGGGTTGACGACGCTGTCGACGACCATGCGGCGCACATGACCCGGGAAGAGGGTGCCGTAGACGGCGCCGAGATAGGTGCCGTAGGAGACGCCCAGGAAGTTGAGCTTCTTCTCGCCGAGGGCGGCACGGATGACATCGAGGTCGCGCGCGGTGTTCGGCGTGGTCATGTGCGGCAGCATCGCGCCGCTGCGCTCCTGGCAGCCCTCGGCGTACTCGCGGGCCAGCTTGCGCTGGGCGAGCTTGTCGGCTTCCGAGCCGGGCACCGGGTCCATCTTGGGTGCCTTGACGAACTCCTGCGGGTCGACGCAGGAGATGGGCGCGGACTTGCCCACGCCGCGCGGGTCGAAGCCCACGAAGTCGTAGGCCTTGGCGGCGTTGGCCCACACCGGGTTCTTGTTGGTCACCCGGGCCGGGAAACGCAGTCCGGAGCCGCCGGGGCCGCCGGGGTTGTAGAGCAGCGCGCCCTGCCGCTCGGCCTTCGTGCCCGTGTTGCCGATGCGGTCGACGGCGAGCTTGATCTGCTTGCCGTGCGGCTTGGCGTAGTCGAGCGGCACCGTGACGTACCCGCACTGGATCGGCTTGGCCAGGTTCCAGTCGGCGGGGCAGTCCTGCCAGTCGATGCCGGCCTTCGCGGCGCGGGCGGCGGCGACCGCGGCGCCCCGGGCCTCGCGGTCCTGGCCGTGGCGGGTGCCCGCGCTCGCGTTCGCCGTCGGCGCCGCGACGGCGCCGGCTATCAGCGTGGCCGTGACGAGTGCTCCGGCCGAACCGAGCGCCGCCACCCGCCTCTTCGGTCTCGTACCCCTCAAGGGGGACCTCCCCGTACATCGTTGCGATCAGTACGGGGATCCTCGCGGCTGTGAGGTTGCTGAGAACAGGGTCCGTCGCGCTTCTTTGCCAATCCGATAAACGGAGAACGGCTTCTGTTCTACGGACGCCTGAACGAGCGTCTACGCGAGGGACGTCAGTGCGTCGTCGAGCAGCCGCCGCAGCCGCAGCGCGTCCGGCGCCACGGCGGTCACCAGCGCGGCGGGAGCAGCGAGCGGCACAACCGAGGCCCCCTCCCCCAGCACCCGGGCCGTTACCGGCTGTTCAGCGAACTCCGGCCGTACGACGACCAGTTGCCCGACCGCCCGGTGCCCGGCGAGGACGGCGGGCCCGTCCCAGCCGCCCGGCGCGCCGGGGCCGCAGGCCAGCTCCTGGTCGAGCACGGCTCGTTCGGCGATCCGCACGGTCAGACGGCTCGTCAGCCGCCCGGGTTCCTCACCGACGCGCCCGAGCACCTGCTCCTCGCGCAGCACCAGCCGGGCCGTGGCGGCGAGGTCGACGCCGGTCGTGACGTACAGGTCGCTGCCCTGGGCGGAGATCAACTGCTCCGGCAGCCAGTGCAGTTCGGCGCCGTCGGCGACGTCGAGCCGCACGTCGTAGCGTGCCTCGCTCTTCGACTGCCCCGGCAGCGCGATGGTGGCGGCGGCCGACCCGACCGACAGCCGGGCCCCTTCCTCCACCCGGGTTTCCACGGTGAAGTGGTCGCCGCCGAGCGGCCCGCTCATCGCTCCGACGAGCATGACCCGCGTCTCAGCGCCCCTCGCCCTGGTCCGCCGCAGCGCCAGGGGTCCGTCGCTCTCCAGCACGGGCAGGGAGGTCCCGCCCCGGCCGTCGTCCCGGGCGACGATCCGCGCGACGGACCGCACCCCGGCACCGTGCACGCTCACGCCGTCCACGCGGCGAGCTGTGCCCGCACCCACGCGGCGACCTCCGTCACCCCGGCCTCGCTCCGCAACGACTGGAAGACCACCGGCAGTTCGGCCCGCTGCGCCTTGGCGTCGGCGGCCATGCGCGCGAGGTCGGAACCGACGTACGGTGCGAGGTCGGTCTTGTTGACGATGAGCAAGTCGGCGGTGGTCACGCCCGGCCCGCCCTTGCGCGGGATGTCATCGCCCCCGGCCACGTCGATCACGAAGATCTGCGCGTCGACCAGCCCCTTGGAGAAGGTCGCGGTGAGGTTGTCCCCGCCGGACTCCACGAGGACCAGGTCCAGCGGCCCGACGGCGTCCTCCAGGTCCTCCACCGCTTCCAGGTTGGCCGAGATGTCGTCCCGGATCGCGGTGTGCGGGCAGGCGCCCGTCTCCACGGCGGTGATCCGCTCGGGCGGCAGCACGGCTTCCCGGAGCAGGAACTCGGCGTCCTCCCGGGTGTAGATGTCGTTGGTGACGACCGCGAGCGACAGCTCGTCCCGCAGTGCCCGGCAGAGCGCGGCGACGGTGGCGGTCTTGCCGGAGCCGACGGGGCCGCCGAGGCCGAGGCGGAGTGCTCTGCGGGCGCCGTCGGGGCGGTGCGCGTCCGCGCTTACGGTCGACGGTCCGTCGTGGTGGTGGTCGAGGTGCATGTGTGGCTCCTGGTGGGGCGGGCCCTGGTCTGAGGCGACCGGGTCCGGGGTGGCGAGCGCTGGTGTCGGGGTGCGGGTGGGTGGGGGTTTCTCGCGCAGTTCCCCGCGCCCCTGAGGAGATGGGTCTACGCGGCGTTCATAGGGCAGCTAGGAGGCGAACAGTCGTACCGGCCACCCGGCATGCACCTCCGCCCCGATCTCCAGCAGGGGCGCCGAGCCCGCCGGCAGCGCGTCGGCCCCCTCGTCGACGGCCCTCCGGGCCGCCTCCACCGCGCGGTCCACGATCTGGTCCAGCTCCGGCGCCAGCCGAGCCAGCACGCCTGTCGCGTCGAAGGGGTCCAGGCTCAGCAACCGGACCGTCGCCGTGGCCGGGCCGCTCACGCTCTCGTACGCCGCGCAGTACGCCGCGTCGACGGGCCCCAGTCCGGCCGCCCGGGCCGTCAGGCCGAGCACCACCGGCTGATGGGCGCCCTTGGGGAACTTTCGCGCCAGCGTGTCCAGTTCGGTGGACGGCCAGGTCGAACGGGCGGCTCGCATCAGCTGGCGCCCCAGCTTGCGCGCGGCGAGCCGCAGTGCGGGGGACGGCGTACGGGCGTCCGCGGCGCGGTCCAGCGCGACGGGGTCGATCCCGAGCGCCGCCGCGGCGGAGAGTGCCGCGGCCACCGATCCGGCCGTGTGCAGTCGCCCCCGGCAGAAGTCCGCGAGGCTCGCCGCTCCCTTGATCCGCCCGGCCTTGACCGCGGCCTCGGCCCCGCCGGAGTGCGCGTGCCCTCCGGCGGGGAACCGGCCGTCGGCCAGGACGAGAAGCGCTGCTCGTGACATCAGGGCGTCCTCAGAACAGGAAGTAGCGCTGGGCCATGGGGAGTTCGGCCGCGGGTGCCGCCTCGACCAGTTCGCCGTCGATGTGCACGGCGAAGCTGTCGGGGTCGACCCGAACGTCCGGGCGCGCGTCGTTCTCCCGCATGTCCGCCTTCGTGACTCCGCGCGTCGAATCGATCGCCGCGAACCGCTTGCCGAGTCCCAGCCGCTCCGGCAGCCCGTCCTCGACGGCCAAGGGGGCGATGAAGTTGAGGGAGTTGGCGGCCGGTGCCCGCCCGATCGCCCCGTACATCGGGCGGGGCAGGATCGGCTGCGGTGTGGGGATCGAGGCGTTGGCGTCGCCCATCTGCGCGTAGGCGATCTGCCCGCCCTTGATGACGAGCTGCGGCTTGACGCCGAAGAACGCCGGCTCCCACAGCACCAGGTCGGCCAGCTTGCCGCTCTCGACCGACCCGATCTCCCGGGCCAGGCCCTGGGCGAGCGCCGGGTTGATCGTGTACTTGGCGACATAGCGACGTACTCGGTGGTTGTCGGCGCGTCCGTCCCCGGGCAGCGCGCCGCGCCGCCGCTTCATCACGTGCGCGGTCTGCCAGGTCCGCATGACGACCTCGCCGACGCGCCCCATGGCCTGGGAGTCGGAGGAGATGATCGAGATCGCGCCCAGGTCGTGCAGCACGTCCTCGGCGCCGATCGTGGAGGGCCGGATCCGGGACTCGGCGAAGGCCAGGTCCTCCGGCACCGCCGGGTTGAGATGGTGGCAGACCATCAGCATGTCGAGGTGTTCCTCGGCGGTGTTGACGGTGAACGGCCGGGTCGGGTTGGTGGAGCTCGGCAGCACGTACGACTCGGAGACCACGGTCATGATGTCCGGCGCGTGCCCGCCGCCCGCGCCCTCGGTGTGGTACGCGTGGATGCCCCGCCCGGCGATCGCGGCGAGCGTGTCGCCGACGAACCCGGCCTCGTTGAGGGTGTCGGTGTGGATGGCGACCTGGATGCCGGTCTGCTCGGCGACGGTCAGCGAGGCGTCGATGACGGCCGGGGTCGAGCCCCAGTCCTCGTGCAGCTTCAGGCCGAGCGCGCCGCCCCGGATCTGGGACAGCATCGCCTCGTGGGAGACGGTGTTGCCCTTGCCGAGCAGGCCGATGTTGAGCGGGTAGGCCTCCATCGCCTCCAGCATCCGGGCGAGGTGCCAGGGGCCGGGGGTGACGGTGGTGGCCTTGGAGCCCTCGGCCGGGCCAGTGCCGCCGCCGACGAGGGTGGTAATGCCCGAGGAGAGCGCCTCGTCGGCGATCTGCGGGCAGATGAAGTGGACGTGGGCGTCGATGGCGCCGGCCGTGAGGATCCGCCCGTTGCCGGCGATGACCTCGGTCTCCGGGCCGATGACCAGGTCCGGGTGGACGCCGTCCATGGTGTCGGGGTTGCCGGCCTTGCCGATGCCGGTGATCCGGCCGTCGCGGACTCCGACGTCGGCCTTGACGATCCCCCAGTGGTCGATGATCACCGCGCCGGTGATCACGGTGTCCGGGGTGCCCTCCGCCCGCGTGGCACGCGCCTGGCCCATGGACTCGCGGATGACCTTGCCGCCGCCGAACACGGCCTCGTCACCGGCGCGGCCGGGGCCGCCGGAGCGGTCCTCCTCGATCTCCACCAGCAGGTCGGTGTCGGCGAGCCGGATCCGGTCGCCGGTCGTCGGGCCGAACAGGTCGGCGTACGCGGCACGCGAGATCTCAGGCATCGAGGGCACCTCCGGTCTCACCGCGCAGACCGGGCACGACACGGGCGCCGGTGAGCGGAACGAGTTCGACGTCGACGGGGATCCCGGGCTCGAAGCGCACGGCCGTGCCGGCGGCGACGTTCAGCCGCCTGCCCCGGGCCGCGGCGCGGTCGAACTCCAGGCCGGGGTTGGCCTCGGCGAAGTGGTAGTGGGAGCCGACCTGGACGGGCCGGTCGGCGGCGTTGAGGACGGTCAGCCGGGTGACCTCGCGGCCCTCGTTGTAGGCAATCGGGTCGTCGGCGAAAAAGATCTCTCCGGGGATCACGGCGGCTCCCCGTCAGACGATCGGGTCGTGGACGGTGACGAGCTTGGTGCCGTCCGGGAAGGTGGCCTCGACCTGGACGTCATGGATCATCTCCGGGATGCCCTCCATGACGTCGTCCCTGGTGAGCAGCTTGCGCCCGGAGGACATGAGTTCGGCGACGGTACGGCCGTCACGGGCGCCTTCGAGGATGTGCGAGGTGATGAGCGCGACCGCCTCGGGGTGGTTCAGCCTCAGCCCGCGGGCCCTGCGCTTCCCGGCCACGTCGGCCGCGACGTGGATCAGCAGTCTCTCTTGCTCGTGCGGGGTCAGTTGCACGTCCCACCTCACAGTCCTCGCTCCGGACCGTGCGGGGCCCGGCTGCCGCAGCCCCGGGGAAAAGCCCTGGTGGCGTGGCGGCAGGCTAGTTGGACCGGGTTTCGGGCACGTTAACCGAGCTGTGATCCTTCCGGCCTGTGGGAACCCGTCCGGAGAACTACGACGGGTTGGCCCCCCGATGCTCCGCCGCGATCCCGAACCGCTGCCGTTCGCGAGGAGCGGACGCGACCTCGCGGACCGTGGAGACGGCGCTGATCACCTGCTCCTCGGCGGGCTCGGCGAGCTCGGGGGTCTCCTCGAGTCGCCGCAGGTCATCGGCTGAGACGAGGGCGACGAGGGGCTTGCCGTGCCGGGTGACGACGACGCGCTCACCGGCGTACACCACGCGGTTGATCAGGTCGGCGAGCTCAGCCCTGGCTTGCGTCACCGGAATCTCGTAGGCCATGGCCTCATCATAACGTGACGTACGTCCTGTACATTTTTTACAGAGGAAGCCGTCGCCGGAGACGGCTCTGCCGCGAGGAGGGGTTCGCCATGACCCGACCGTCCGCCCGTCACGTGCTGCCCGAGTTCACCGAACGCACAGGGTCCGGGCAGCGGCAGATGGACCCGTACTCGAAGCTGCTGGAGGAGCGGATCGTCTTCCTCGGGGCTCCGGTGGACGAGATCTCGGCGAACGACGTGATGGCCCAGTTCATGTACCTCGAGCACCAGGCCCCGGACCGGGACATCCAGCTCTACATCAACTCCCCCGGCGGCGCGTTCCACGCGATGACGGCCCTCTACGACACGATGCGCTACGTCACCTGCGACGTGGAGACGGTCTGCCTGGGCCAGGCCGGTGCGGCCGCCACGGTGCTGCTGGCGGCCGGCACGCCGGGCAAGCGGTCCATGCTGCCGGACGCGCGCCTGGTGATCCATCAGCCCGCCCTGCCCGAGCCGGTCCAGGGACAGGCGAGCGATCTGGCGATCCAGGCCGACGAGCTGACGCGGATCCGGACCCGCATGGAGGAGATGCTCGCGCGGCACACCGGTCGCACCCGGGAGCAGGTGAGCGAGGACATCGAGCGGGACAAGGTGCTCACCGCCCGGGAGGCGGTGGAGTACGGACTGGTGGACCGGATCGTCCCCGACCGCAAGGCCACCATGGCCGCGCCGACCGGAAGGTGAGCCGCCGGTGCTGCCGCCCGAACTGCCGCCGCTGCCCGCCCTGACCCGAGCGGAGGCGGAGCTGATCGACCGTTACCTGGAGGTCGTGGACCTGCTCGGCCGGATCAATCCGGCGCTGCACGGCGACACCTACCGCGGGCTGCGCGCCGCCCAGGCCCTGGTCGGCAAGGCGACCGCGCTGCGTGACGCGCTGGACCTGATGCACCAGCGGGGCGAGACGGAGCTGCACGCCGACACGCTGGCCCGGGCGCTGCGGGTGCTGGACGGCGAGCGCCGCACCGCCCGGATCACCCTGCCCCCGGAGTCCGTCGGCTGACGCGGCGCCGACGGATCCGTCGACCCGGACACCTCGGCCGTCGACGTGACGTCCGGGACTGAGTCGAAACGAGCCAAACGACGTACCGCTGTTCGGAGTAGACGGGACACCAATTTTTGGCCCGTCACGGTTGCGCGGCGCGCGGGGTGGAGGGGCGGAATGGGACATTCCATCGCTGGTCCGGCGGTGCGCGGCGGGGTGGACACCCGGTCGAACACAGACGTGTCCACCCGAACGGGTGAGTGGTGAGTAACAACACAAATCCCCGGTTCCGTTGGGATTTCATGACAACCATCAGTCAAGATCCCTGACTGACGACAAGCCCCCGCCGCAGCGGCGGGGCGATCCGGGCGGACGCCGAGTCCTGCCGCCGCCTGGATGACCGGTCGACAGGAGTGGATCGGCAGGAGTGGAGGACCCAAGCACGACGGGTCGCCGGGACGGTCACGCCATGACCGGAGCCGAGCAGCCCTTGGGGTGAAGCCGCGTCAGCGGCCGGGCAACTTCGCCAGCCCGAATCCGACAGGTCATCCTTCACAGGCGGCTGACGAAGGGTTGCGCATGACTGCGCTCAATCGTGTCCCGTCGCTCATGGTCCGGGCCGGTACGGCCTCGGCCCTCACCATCGCCGCCGTGGGCGGCTCGATCGTGGCTCCCGGCTTCTCCTCCGAGGCAGCGGCGGCCACGCCGGCGACCAAGGCACTCCAGATAGCGGCCTCGAAGAAGGGATCGCCCTACAAGTACGGCGCCACCGGCCCGCACCGGTTCGACTGCTCGGGCCTGACGCTGTACTCGTTCAAGAAGGTCGGCAAGAAGCTGCCGCGCACGGCCGCCCAGCAGTACAACAAGACCCGCCACATCTCCGCCCAGAACCGCAAGGCCGGAGACCTGGTGTTCTTCCACTCGGGCCGGAACGTCTACCACGTGGGTATCTACGCGGGTAAGAACAAGCTCTGGCACTCCCCGAAGAGCGGGGACGTGGTGCGGCTGCAGAAGATCTGGACCAAGAGCGTCTGGTACGGGCGCGTGAAGTGATCCGCCCGGCGTGGGGGGGGGGGGGGGGGGGGCCCCCCCCCCCCCGGGGCGGGGGGATGGGGGGGTGGGGCGGGGCCGCGGGGGGCCGACACCGGGGGGGACTATAGCCCCCCCCGGGGGGGCGGGCCGGGGGC